>NZ_JBHFQG010000050.1:0-20939 GCF_041949975.1 Alteribacillus sp. JSM 102045
ACTCGAGGTCGTATGTCTCCGTTTGGCGGCTTCTCCGGATCATCTTTGTTGTCATGGACACGGAGGACGAGAGGTGCACAGAAAGGCGCTACGCCGCTCCTGCGGGAAAAGCAACGGCTGAAGACCCCGCAGGGAGCGTTTTACTCCCGAGGAGGCTGAAGCGTTGCCCGCGGAGCGAAGTGTATTTCAACTGTGGCTATATTCAACAACAAAGTATGTAAAAAAAGCCTTAAGGAAAAAGAAAATAAGCTCTTCAAAGAGGGCTTAAATATAATATACGAGGAGGTATTCTCTATGAAATGGCAGAAAGTAAGAGATTTGTTTCCTAATCAGTTTGTCCTTGTTTCTATTTTAGACTATACAGAAGAAAACGATAAAAAAATCGTTCATGATGTCTCCCCTATCCGTTCCGTTCCTGATGAAGAAGCAAATAAAGAACTTTTCCGCTCTGAACCTGGAACGATTGTTTATCATACATCAAATGAAGAATGCATCATACACATCAGACGAGACCCATTTAGAAAGGTAGAGCGTATGAAATGAACCTTCAATTTAACGGCGGACTTTTAACTTCTTCAATTACTGTTCTTTTCAGGGGTGCCTCTTTGTATATAGAAGATGTCATTATAGATACAGGATCTTCCCACACTATTCTTACTCCTGATGTGCTTGAGAAAATCGGAGTCACCTATGAAAATGGCGACCCCGTTTACGAAGCCTATGGTATAGGAGGGTCAGCCCCTTTTTATACCAAAATAATGGATGCAATACGGATCGGCAGCTACGTTCTGATCAATCAAAAAGTGGATGTAGGAGTTCTTCCAAAACATCATACAGGGCTGATAGGATTAGATATCTTAGTGGATAATAATTTTGTCATTGATTTTCAAAAGTTAACTTTGAAAAAGATGGAATAACACTAATATACTGTCTTAAAGGTCTTACTCTTTTAAATCTCCCCTTTTTACTTCTTCATTACTAGTTACAATTCCGCACCCTGCTAATCTTAATGAATTGGCAAATGAATATTTAAACAAAAAAATTGATGACATTTTAAGAGACCAGTAAATCCAGCAAAGATAAAGCAGAAGCTATGATCAGCTCTCACATTCATTTATCTACAAAAGAAAATGCCATGTCCAGCTTGATAATAAACCGGAAAACAATTTTTCCGGTCAAAATTTAGAAGAAATTCTAAGCTGTCGATCCTAATACGCAAAGTGCATAGATACAATACTTATTGAAGATATAAAAAGCGGAGAAAACATAGATGTCAAGTTATCCAGACTAATGATCTTAGGTTCATTAAACTGGATCCAGTAATGGTACCAGCCAGACGGTGACCGCTCTCCAGAGGAAATAGCTGATTATTTTATTGAAAAGTTCTGAATATACTCTTACAGCTTAAAGAGTATATCAAATGCCCTTGCATGGTAAACAGCAGAGCTGGTGTGGAAGCTTAGAGGAAAAGCTCGACAAGGACCTCACCATCAAAAAACTGCCTTAGCCCAACATACAGGCGGTATTATTGGTGGGGAAAATGCCGCTTGTGCTGTAACCATTTTAAACATAGGAGTGTGTTTTCAAATTATATGCTTGCTTGAATAATCTCCTCATAGTTGTCCTTATTGTCAGCATTAAATTTAGTGTTTGCATAAATAATCGTTCCGTTTTTATCAACTAAAAAGCATGAACGAATGGCAACTTCATCTTCTTGATTGAACACCCCGTATTTTCTTACAGCAGTTTTATGCCAGTCTGCTAATAAAGGATACGGAAGCGTTCCAAGGCTTGCTTCAAAGACATTTTGAGAATAAATATGATCAACACTAATTCCTAATACTTCTGTACCTTTTTCCTTTAATCTTTTATATTCCTCTTTCCAAGAGGTTAGTTCCTTAATTCAGCCAGGGGTGAAATCTAAAGGAAAAAACACTATTAGAACATTCTTTTTTCCTTTGTAATCAGATAGGGAGATATCGTTCTTATCTGTAGATGGCAACGTGAATGCTGGTGCTATATCTCCTGGTTGCAGTGCCAAATTTCCTACCTCCTTTTCGCAGTGTATTAGTATGTTCCCTCTGCTGCGGAGAAGTTAATCACATCTTCAGTATATTAATGAAAAATTTAAAGGTGCCCCCAGATCCACATATAATAGCCATTTTCCGCGCATACTGACAATTAATGTATTAAACAAGGAGGAAAATCACGTGAACGTCATGCGAGCACGGGAAATCTCAGAATCACCAGTGATGGCACATGTTACTTATGATGGCACCCCTGTTTATATTCAACATGTAAATGAGCAAAATAACACTGTAAGAATTTATGCTCTTGATGATCCAGACAACGAACTCGAAGTTTCTGTGGAAAGTCTAGAAGAGCATTAACCTTTTCTATTTTGCTTTATTTCGTGCAGGTATGAAAAGGAGGTGTAAAATTGGCTGAAAATCATTCTCCTCATGAAGCTGAACAAGTATTAAAAAAAGCAGAAAAAGACGACCAAAACGCGCAGAAAGCCGAAAATGTTGTTACTGAATCTCTTTCACAAATGAATCCCCAAAGACAATATGCTGAAGATAAATCACAGAGCAAACGATAAATAAAAAGTGAAGAAGATCGGTGGGAACAAATCAGCATACCATCCTTGCGCCGGAAATAAGTTATTTATAACGTGTAAAGGAGGGATTGCTGATTTATTACCATCACAAGAATAGACCTTACCTCATTACAAGGAGTTTAGACCCTGACAACCAGGAATCACCTATTCATTTTTTACGCTCGCGTATTATTTCTTCTGAATATACTTACCGCCGCAACCATTTTGCCTATCCTCTAATAACACCGGAAAATTTTATATTCTCGATTAGCGGTCAAGTATCAACCCCTTTAACCTTTCATTATTATGATCTTTTAAAAATGCCTTCTAAAACGATTAAAATGGTATTGGAATGCGCAGGTAATAAACGAGCTATGTTTGAGCCTCGTACTTTTGGAGAACAATGGAAAGATGGCGCTGTCACCCAGGGAGTGTGGAAAGGAGTTCCTTTAACTGCTCTATTATCTATGACGGGTATAAAAGCAGATGCACAGGAAGTTGTATTTGAGGGTTTTGATGCCGGCAAACGCAAAGATATGGAGGAAACAGTTCCTTTTGCAAGAAGTCTCCCTCTTCAAAGTGCCTTTCATCCAGATATCCTCGTTGCTTATGAGTATAATAACCAGCCTCTTTCCTACAAGCATGGATTTCCATTTCGCCTTATAGTACCCCGATGGTACGCAATGGCTTCTGTTAAATGGTTAAAGAAAATAACTGTAATAAACCGGCCGTTTTATGGACCTTTTCAGACCATTGATTACGTCTATTATTCTAAAGATAATTCAGAAAAAAAGAGACCGGTGACCTACATGAACGTTAATTCAATCATACAACAGCCATTAGACTACTCCGTACAGGATGAAAGATATCATTTAATTTATGGAATTGCCTGGTCAGGAAAGGGCCGTATTTCGAAGGGGGAAATTAGTTTTGATCAAGGAAAAAAATGGGATCCTGTGATATTAGACCGATCCCAAGAGGGTCCTTATTCCTGGACACCATGGCACTATTTGTGGAAGGAAGCCCGCAAAGGAGAATATATTATATTATTACGGGCATCTGATTCTACCGGAAGAGTCCAGCCGGAAAAACCCGACTGGAACAAAAAAGGTTACGGATATAATGCGATATCTAAAGTACACATTAAAATTGAATAGTATACTATTCATTTTCAATATAAGGAATGGTTAACGGCCCTTGCGGCATGATTGCAATCGAAGCCTGCCCTCCTTTTTCTTTTATTATATTTTGAATGGTTTCTTCCATATTGCGTATTGGGGACAGCATGGCAGCTTCTAAATCCGCAGCTTGTAATGTGGAGTACACATAAACATCTGACCACACTTGGATCATGGCCTGTTTTTGAACCTGCCATTGATCAAACTTAGAATAGTTTGGATCATTAATCATATCAATAAGATCCTGCGGGGTGGAGCACTCTTTTAGAATATCTGCATAATTCCCATGGTCAGGCAGACCATCAGAACACTCTGCTGCACATAAAATGGCTCCGCCTTCTTTCACAATTTTCTGGGCGGCACTCATTCCTTTTACCGCTTGATACAAATTTTGATCAAGCGGGTAGCCGCTGTTTGAAGTAATGACGATATCAAACCTCTCCTCACAAGGAGCCATCGCATGTTCTTTCACATACTTGCAGCCTTCTCGATGAGCCTCCACTACATCCCCTGCAAAAAAGGCTGTTATTTCTTTTTCTTTGTTTAGTGCCACGTTTAACATAAAATCTGGCTTTGCCATACACGTAATCTCCGTGGCTTCTCCCTGTACTGGATTATCTTTTAATATCCTCCATGTACTCATTGGATGTGCAATCATCTTTGCACTGTGAAAGTGCATGATAGTATCTATTCCAGCTATTCCAGGCATTATTCCCTTAGGTCCGCCGCTGAAACCAGCGAAAAAGTGCGGTTCTATGAAACCGGTAACAATTTTTCGGTCAGCTTCTACATATTCTTTGTTTAAATATATTTCTGCTCCCGTCGAAGAAGTACCAAGATATGCTTGAGTAGAAGGGTCAAAAGCCTGATTGTTTATTACACGGACAGAGTCGACAACCTCTTTTCCTAACATCTCACAAAGTTCGGCATATGTATTATCTCGATGACTGCCTGTTCCGTTTATAATAACAAATTGTTCGTTAGGAACATGGTTAAGCTCCTCTAATATCCAGGGAATAAGCTTATGATTTGGGGTAGGTCTGGTTGAATCACTGATTACTATCGCTACCGTCTCATTAGCATTCACACATTCTTTTAGAGGTTTTTGCCCTGTTGGTTTTTTCATAGCTTGAAAGGCTTCTTCTTTCTCTTTTTCTCCTAACCCTGGAATATGTTTAGGTTCAATCACTTTTGTACGGTCAGGCAATTCAATATCTAATCCTTTTTTGCCATATAGCAAGCTCGTATTCACTTTACCACCCTCCTATAATTTTTATGTAATGTTGGCCTTTTCTTTACAGACGTTCCCTTTATATGAATGATTTACCTTTCTGTCTTTATCTTAGCATATCCCAAAATACAGGTAACTGGAATTTCAAAACCTTATCCAGACCCCAACTTCCTCCCTTCAAGTCTTTTATAATAAACATCATGTATTGGTATATGTCATAACAAAGTGCAGAACAGCAGGCGCAGCCGTTGAGTTAATATACGCATGCTCTCTATCTCCATTAAATTTTATAGAATCATGCTGATGCAGATAAAACATTTCACCTTCTATACTAATCTTCACCTCCCCCTCCATTACAGTTACATATTCTACAACCCCTGATTGATGTGACCCAGGAAAGTATTCACTGTTTGGTTTTAAATAAGCTCTGTGCATTTCAATCGACCCGTAATGCGAAACATTAAACATCGGTTCAAGGATGCAGGCACTATTGGCACTCACCACTTTATTCCCCGTATTTTTTCGCGATATTTTCACCGTTTGATCTTCATTAAGTAATACTGAAATTGGGATAGACAATCCATTTGCTATTTTCCAAATAACCGAGAGGGAGGGATTCGCTTCTCCTTTTTCAATTTTCCCTAAAGTCAATTTACTTACATCAACCCGTTGTGCTAATCCCTGTAAACTCATTCCCCGTTCCTGTCTTATTTTTCTTAAAGTAGTACCGACACGTTTCACTAAAACCTCTGGATTACTCATAGTTTAAAACTCCTTAAATACAGATGTAGTATTTTTCCAAATAAAAAAGTATAATATAATTAATCAAAAGCAAATTATAATATACCAAACTTGAGAGAGGACATTTTATGAAAGAATTATTTATTGGGATCATCCATGTTCTTTGCGGTTACATTTATATTGAATCGTTCCATGGAGCTTTCAGGTGGCAGCTGGGTTTGGAGTTCTTCCTTGAGATTTATTTTTATGCTTCCTTTTTTATTTCTTATTGTACTTTTTAGACATAACTTGAAACAAGTCATTCAAAAAATGAAAAAGCAGCGGTTTACATGGTTAGGATGGAGTTTTGTTGGATTTGTTCTGTTCTATGCACCCCTGACATATGCCGCTTCATACGGACCGGGCTGGCTCGTTGCCGGCACTTGGCAGCTAACTATTGTCGGGGGTGTCTTAATTAGCCCTGTATTTTTTAAGAACGTAAAAATACCAGTAAGAGCACTTTGTATATCCTTTATTATTTTAATCGGGGTAGCCATGATTCAGCTGCAAAGCGCAGATACTCTGGCATTGAAAGATATTTTAATTGGAATAATCCCAGTGATAGTGGCAGGATTTGCTTACCCATTAGGAAATCGAAAAATGATGGAGGTTTGCGGAGGTAAGTTAGATACATTTCAACGAGTATTAGGAATGACCCTGGCAAGTCTTCCATTCTGGCTGATGATTTGTATTTTTGGTTGGATAAAAAGTGGAGGTCCATCAACAAGTCAACTTCTTCAGTCATTCATTGTAGCTATTTGTTCTGGAGTAGCAGCTACTACTTTATTTTTTATTGCGACAGACCGGGTAAGAGAAAATCAAAGTAAACTGGCTGCCGTAGAAGCTACTCAGTCGACACAAGTATTATTTGTTATTATAGGTGAAATCTTGCTTTTGTCTGCCCCATTACCAAACTCAGTTGCTTCAATTGGACTTATTGTTATTATTACTGGCATGCTTCTGCACAGCACGAAAAAAGCGACCGAGAAACAAGAAAAGCTGACAGCTTGAAAGAGCTGGCAGCATAGTAGCTGAGAAAGCTTTTAAATTATTTTCTCATTTGATCCAGCTGCTTTTCCGCCATATCACCAAAAACAGACAACTTAAACCGTTTTCCTTGATAAGCCTTCAGCATCATAACAATCCATAAAACAAAACCGATAAGAGATAATAATACTCCAAGCAGCCATCCAAAAACCGGTATTGCTGTCAGCACAATATTAACGACTACTAATGTCCCAGAAATGAATATCGATTGCAATGCATGAAAACGAACAAACCTGCTGTCCTTTTCCAAAACTAAAAAAACAATGCCTGAGACCAGTCCTAAATACGTAACATAACAGTCCAGCAACGTTTTCGTCTAAGCCCATGGACGTTTTCCCAACTTGCTCTCCTGGTGATGCTGAAGAGGCTGCCCCTTTTTCTGTCGTTACCTTCTCCTTTTCATCCATTTTGTGCTGTTCCCTCCCTGCAGGTAATTAGACGTTTGGTCTTCGTTCTTCATACAGATTGGTTCATATTTGCCTTCTATTACTAATAGGCAAATGTTACTTTATTATACGCAGCGCAGGTTAAATATAGGTTAAAAAATTAAAATACGCGGGATTTGTTTTATCCCGTGCATAATATAATCACTATTCTTCATCGGCTACCCCAATTTCTTCATAGTAACGCTTGGCTCCTGGGTGTATATTTTCTTCCGGGTTCACTAATAACCTCCAGGCGCAAACAAGCTTCGCCTTCTTCTAGTTTTTCTATCTCAAACCCCATAAATTTCCAAAAAGGACTATCTACAAATACTGATTTGACTTTTTCCATATTTGTTTCTGGATTCACCCTGTATCCCTCATTTCTTTATTACGAGCAGACTCTTACACTTGCAGATTTTCTACTATTGTAGAAATACCTTGGCCTCCGCCGATGCATAACGTGGCCAGTCCATATTTTTCTCCACGGCGTTCCATTTCGTGGAGCAGCTTCGTCATTAGGATAGCTCCAGTCGCCCCAATAGGATGGCCTAAAGCAATCGCACCGCCGTTTACGTTTAATTTTGAAGGATCTATGCCAAGTTCTTTTACAACCGCCAGGGTTTGAGCTGCAAATGCTTCATTTAACTCAATCAGCCCTATATCTTCAAGAGCTAGATCTGCTTGCTTTAACGCTTTTTTCGTTGAATATACCGGGCCGATCCCCATAATGTCAGGAGCTACCCCTGAACATGCTTGTGCTATTATGCTAGCTTTCGGTGCCAGTCCTTTTTCAGCAGCTTTCTTTTCATTCATCATTAACACTGCAGAGGCTGCATCGTTTCTTCCACTTGAACTTGCAACGGTGACCGAACCACCTTCTTTAAACACAGGCGGGAGTTCAGCCAGTTTTTCCAGCGGCGTAAGCCTTGGATGTTCATCAGTATCAAAGACAATTGTCTCTTTTCTTTTTTTCACTGCATACGGGACGATTTCTTTGTAAAAATATCCCTTTTCAATAGCATTCTTAGCTTTCTCCTGGCTATGCAGTACAAACTCGTCTTGTTCTTCTCTTGAAATAGAATATTTTTCTGCTAGATTTTCTGCCGTCAGCCCCATTGTGAGATTTCCGTATTCTTCTACCGGCTGGGAGTTAGGCTGGCTTTCTGTGTTCGGATCAAGAAGTAACCCATTACCAGCACGATACCCAAACCTGGCGTGACGCATATAGTATGGTGCCGTACTCATACTCTCTGCTCCACCGGCGATTATAGTATCCGAAAGACCGAGCCGCAGCTGCATATCAGCATTATTAATGGCTTGAAGTCCTGAGCCGCATTGCCGGTGAACGGTATACCCTGGCACCTCTACTGGAAGCCCGGCACGAAGAAGGGCAAGTCGGGCCAGATTGGACGAATCAGCGCTTTGCTTCGCCTGTCCCATTACTACTTCATCGATATCATTTTTCTCAATGCCTGAGCGTTCACTCACTTCTTCAATCACTTTGGCCGTAAGAAAATCTACTAATTCATTCTGAAGAGTACCGCCCATTTTCCCTATCGCTGTTCTCACGGAATCAATAATTACTGAATTATTCATTATTATTTCACTCCTATTTTGCCGGCTTGTTTCGCTTCTCTTTCTAATTGAGACGCAATGATATTACGCTGGATTTCAGATGTTCCTTCGTATATTTTTGTAATCCTCGCATCACGGAAATATCGTTCGATTGGGTACTCTTTCATGTATCCGATCCCACCATGTATTTGGACAGCAATATCTGCGACCCGGTTATAAACCTCAGAACCGTACAATTTAGCAATCGCTGCTTCTTTTACTACACGTTGTTTTTGATCTGTCATCCAGGCTACGCGATACGTAAGAGAACGAAGTGCTTCTATTTCCATCGCGATATCAGCAAGTTTATGTTGAATGACCTGATGTTCAAAAATTGGCTTACCAAACTGTTCTCTTTCAAAGACATATTTCATGCAGTGCTCTAGCAATCTTTCACAGGAACCCAAATTTCGTGCGGATAAACCTGCCCTTCCGTTAGCAAGAATTTTCAACGCATTCACATAACCCTGGCCAACCTCTCCTAATACATTTTCTTCTGGTACTTTCATATCTTCAAAAAATAACTCAACAGAGTGAGATCCTCGAAGACCCATTTTTTCTTCTATGGCCCCTACTTTGAAACCAGGAAAATCCTTCTCTACTATGAAAGAAGTGATGCCTTTAGCTCCTTTGTCAGGATCAGTGACAGCCATCACTGTGAAAACATGGCCATCCAGACCATTCGTAATATAGTGTTTCGAACCATTGATGATATATTTATCTCCTTTTTTCTCTGCTCTTGTTTTTAAATTCGCGGCATTAGACCCTGCACTCGGTTCTGTCAGTGCAAAAGCACCAATCCATTCACCTGTTGCCATTTTAGGTAAGTATTTTTGTTTTTGTTCTTCTGTTCCAAGCTCTACAATACCGACACTGCCAATACCCGTATGAGCACCAACAAGCGTGGTATAGCCGTTGTGGGTTCTTCCAAGCTCTTCATAGATCGCGCATTTTCCTACCATGTCAAGTCCAAGGCCGCCATATTCTTCTGGAATACTTAAACCGAACAACCCCATATCTTTTGTCATTTCTTTAATTCTTTCAGGTATTTCATTTTTTTCTTCTATTTCCATTGCTGCGTTTTCTACTTCTTCTTTCACAAACTTTTGGACGCCTTTTCTTAACAGTTCAATATCTTCACTGAAGCTAAAATCCATTTTTTCACGCTCCTTTTTCATCATTTCAATAACATTTACTTCCTCTGCCATTGTGGGTTTATTCGTATTGATAAAAACCGGAGCCTGTTTTCCGCCCCAATTTTCCCGCTTTTACGTATTTGCTTAACAGGGGACAAGGCCGGTACTTTTCCCCAAGGGTTTGATGAAGGTATTCCATATTTCGCAGTCTAGTATCCAATCCGACAAGATCAGCAAGCTCAAGGGGTCCCATCGGATGGTTTAATCCCAGTTTCATGGCTTTATCAATATCTCTAGCAGAAGCTACTCCTTCCATTAAAAGATTCATCGCTTCATTTCCAATCAGACAATTCATTCTGCTGGTTACAAAGCCTGGAAACTCATTTACCTCCACGGTTTCTTTATTTAGCTGCTCTCCAACCTCTTTTACTGTTTGTACGGTTTGCTCCGAGGTGTCGAGTCCTTTAATTAATTCAATCAGCTTCATTTTATGAACTGGGTTAAAAAAGTGCATGGCAATCACTTTATCCGGGCGGGAGGTCTGGGCTCCGATTTCTGTGGGGCTCATCGTAGAAGTATTTGTAGCAAGAATGGTAGATTCAGGACATAATTCGTCTAGCTCTTTGAACACCTTTACCTTTACATCCATTTTTTCGAGTGCAGCTTCAATCACCAGGTCAGCATCCTGTACACACTCTTTCACATCTGTAGAGAAAGTCATCTGATGCATCGCCTGTTCAGCATCTTTTTGTTGAATAAATCCCCTATCTGTACTTTTATTTAATTCTTTTTGAATATAATCTTTCGCTTTGTCTAGGGCTTCTGAGTGAATATCGTTTACGTGTACATTGAATCCGCTTAGGGCTGAAACGTATGCAATCCCTCTCCCCATTACGCCTGAACCAACTACTGCTATCTTTTTCATCTCTTTCACTCCTCACCATTACACACTAATGTTTTCATTGGGCTGTTTCGTATTAACAAATGTGAATTTTTGCAATAGTATCGCAGCTAACAATGCGCTCACTCCTAAGACATCAAACATTGCCCCTGGCTGAATTAAAAGAATGGAACCGCCGAACAGTAAAATCCGTTCGTACCAGAGAGCATGCCGGAATACCCATCCTTCGGCTGCAGCAGCAATTCCCATAATTCCAATCACTGCGGTAACTACACTAATGACAATATCGATTGGCTGACCAATTAATAAAAGAGTCGGTCCATACACAAACATGTAAGGTACTATAAAAGCTGTCCCTAAAATTCATTCCTGTTTTGTGATAGTAAAGGTTACCCATTGTATCCGCTTTCAAAGCTTTCACTAATGAAACATCTCCTTTGATCGCTTTTTCTAACACATACGGCTCGCCGTCAAATTCACGAACTTCCTTTCCGTCTGCTAACTTTGTACCAACTGCAGTTCTTGTGAAATAAGCGGCAATTCCTGCTCCGCCTGCTTAGTGATTCTGCTAAGGTTCCCTGCGGAATTAACTCAATTTCTAATTTATTGGCAGCCCATGCTTTCACTGCATCTCTATTTGTGGTGAAATAGGAGCCTATGGCTTTCTTTAATTGATTAGAGATTAATAATTTTCCAAGACCTCTTCCTTCTTCTCCAAGATTATTACTTACTACTGTGAGCTCTTTTGCATCATGCTCTAGCAAAGAATCAATTAACGTCAGGGGGGAACCAGATAAACCAAACCCTCCAACGAGCACAGTATCCCCCGTTTGAATTTTTTTTACTGCTTCTTCTGGTGTAAGTAATTTTTTCATTTTAATAGCCCCCCTATATGCTAAGAAGTAAGGGTGAATCTTATTGACAACAACTAATCCCTATTGTACGATTATCGTACAATATTTTATTATTCGTACAACTTACACATAATATTATAAGGGGGGCGTACAATTTGTCAAATAAAAATTTAGAAAATTACAATTCAAATGAAAATTCAAAACAGAAAAGCGGAAATTCTGGTGATTATCTTAAAACCTTAGAACGGGGATTAGAAGTGATAAAATCTTTCAACAACAGCCCTCATTTAACGATTAGTGAAGCGTCTAAACTCACCGGCCTTCCTCGTCCTGTGACACGAAGAGTGTTAATCACATTAGAAAAACTAGGATATGCAAAGTCTCAGGATGGAAGGTTTTCTTTGACACCAAAAATTTTGTCTTTAGGGTATTCTTACATTTCTTCTCAAAATATATGGGAAATTGCCACTCCGTATCTCGAAAAGTTATCGGAGAATATCCAGGAATCCAGCTCCCTGGCTACACTCGACGATACCGAGGTTGTGTATGTTGCACGTGTTCCAGTCAATAAAATAATGAAACATTCGTTAGGAGTAGGAACCCGTCTTCCTGCACACGCATCGTCGGTAGGAAAAGTGCTTTTGGCCTATCTCCCTTCTGATAAATTAGAACATTATTTTCAAGAAGCCGAACTGCATGCCTACACAGAAAAAACCATTACTTCAGAAGAGAAAATTCGAGAAGACTTAAAAGAAGTACGTGAGAAGGGGTGGGCTTTAAGCCACAATCAATTAGAAATGGGATTAGTTTCTGTGGCTGCTCCTATTAGAGACATAAGAGGAGAAGTCGTTGCGGCGGTGAACTGTGCAACGCATTCTGGCAGAAGTGATATTGATAAGGTATTAAATGAATACCTGCCTTTAGTGTTAGAAATAGCTGAGCAGATCAGCAGAAATTTTGATTTTGAAGTGATTCAATAAATTAAAAAAAAGGGCCTTCAAAAATGAAATTTCACTTTATGAAGGCTTTTTTTAAGTAATTTGGCTATTGTGGAAACGGTATTGGCAGCCAAACCCACGGAGTTTTTCCTGGAACTCCTGGTACTGGCTGGCCAAACGGTCCATACCCGGGAATTATCCCTGGCTGTTGTTCAATAGGTATATCAGATTATACCATGGCGCACTCCGCCTCCTCGTCGTATGGCTTCAGTTGTCAGCCGTACTCTGCTGTCATTTAAAAATTCGATTCCTGCTGCCGACTTCAGAGGAGAAACGATGGCCCATTTCTTGCCATTCAATTTTCATTGTTTTAAATTCTTGATTCCAATATTCTTCTTCGTAATCAGCTCGGCTGTCAAAGTTATTTCGCTGGCTTACTCTTGGATCAGCGAATGCTTCCGGCAAGGACATTTGTAAGTCTAGATGGCTCATCATTACTTGCAGGACTGTTATTATAATCGTGTCACTTCCCGGAGCGCCCAGTGTAAACAAAAGCGCAAGCGCCCTGGTCAGCCTCGACAGGTAAATGTTCTCCAGGCACTAAAGGCGCTCTTTGCCTTTAATGACTAGAGGTTATTTAACCCCGAGAGGCTGGGCGCTGAAGCTAGACGCGGATCAAACAATATGGAGATAGTTATCCACAACTTGTAAAAACATAATTTCCTAAACAACAAAAAGCCACCTCTTTTGAGAGTGGCTTTGCTACTAAGTGAGTACTGCTACACTTGCAGCTCGTATTTTTTTAGCCTCCGGTACAAAGTACTACGCGAAATACCTAGTTCTTTGGAGGCCTGAGTCATATTAAATCTGCATGCCTCGATTGTTTTCAAAAGCTGATCTTCTTCGCTGATCTTAGTCTCTTTTGATTGCCTATTTTTTTCGTTTGATACAAGATGGAGTCCCATCGAATACCTTTGGTTTTCATTATTTAGTAGATCTCCTGGTAAGTCATGTTCTTTTATGACCCGGTCTCTCGCGTATAATACAGCATATTCTATTGCATTTTGAAGCTCCCGAACGTTGCCAGGCCAGCTGTAATTTTGTAAGACTTCCATAGCACAAGCATCTATTTGAAATTGGTTGTCTATATTTTTCAAAATATGGTTCGCTAATACTGGAATATCAGTTTTTCTTTCATGAAGAGAAGGCAGATGCAAACGCCCGACGTTCAAGCGAAAGTAAAGATCAGATCGGAACTTTCCAGCCTGAATCCATTCTTTTAAGTCTCGGTTACTGGCAGCTATGATACGGACGTTAACAGATCTCGGGGTATGCTCACCGATTCGAATAACCTGTTTTTCCTGCAATACGCGTAGCAGCATCGCTTGAATGGATGATGGCATTTCACTGATTTCATCCAAAAACAAGGTACCCCCATCAGCTGCTTCAAACCACCCTTTTTTCCCCGTTTTTAAAGCTCCGGTAAAAGCCCCGGGGGCATATCCAAACAGCTCACTAGCTGCCAGCTCGTGATTCAGACTTGCACAATTAACAGCCAAGAAGGTGTGGTTTTTTCGGTCACTTGCCTCATGAATCGCTTGAGCTATCAACTCCTTGCCTGTTCCACTTTCTCCGGTAACCAAAACAGGCATATTCCGGGCAGCCACCCGTTTGGCACTTTCGATTACCTGCTTCCAATTATCATTTTGTCCTATTAATCGAGAGAATGGTGAGTCGCTGTTTTGTTCCTGCCGGAAAGCTCCTAAACTTCTTTCCTTTCTTATATGGGTAATCCCTCCTACCATTCGGCCATTTCGTTTAACAGGGATTATTCTGCCTTTCACATCGGTACCGTTTTCCAGCGGTATTTCCTCTTTATTCTCTCCTTTTTTCAGATTCCTTAATGTCAAAGGAATGAGGTGCTCTATATCCTGATTCGATCCTTTTGTAAATTTATCTACTATGCCTCCAGAGCTGTCAACGGCTAAAACATCATCTTCCTTGATGTTTTTCAGATATGTTTTGAATTCTTGTCTTATTTTTTCTGTATCTTGAAGGAGTTCTGCATGCCAAAGTGATTCCATTGATTGCACAAAAACTGCCGTCAAACTTAAAGCATTGTCGGGAAAAAGCTCATTAACACTGGTTAAATCCAAAATTCCCGCTATTTTTTGGTTAAGCGGATGACGAATCGGTACACCAGCACAGGAAAACGGGTGCCAGTTTTCACAAAAGTGCTGAGCCCCTTTAATAACAATTGCTTTGTCTGCAGCCAGGGCTGTACCAATAGCATTTGTTCCTGACTTAGATTCGTTCCAGTGGCCTCCTTCATAAAACCGTATTTCTTGCAACGTTTCTTTTAATTGACCTTCGACAAAGGATGCAATAATCCGCCCTTCTTCATCTGCGAGACTTAAGGAGATATCATACTTATTAAAATACTTTTCCATTTCTCCGCTTAATTGAGAAAAAATACGGTGCAATAGGTTGGTAGAGGCGATATGTTGTATATCTTGATGGTTAAGAATTTGAGGAGCTTTTTTTAAATCCGGTCGAATACCGGCTCGAACGCTTCGTTTCCATGACATTACGATATCTTCTGGAATGTCTTTGGACACTTGGTTTTTTACGATAAAATTTTCCCAAGCTTTTTCGTTCATTTTTTTCCTCCCAAAAAGATTGTAAAGTAGATAAATTTTTATGTGTCAGACTTATTATAACATTTTGAAAACAATAAATTGGTGAAAGAGAGGAGAAAAATTTTGCTTTTTTTTGGGATTCTAATGAGAATAGCAGTGCATTTCTTTTGGTTCAGCTCTTCGCTTTCTTGATTCAGCTCTCTTTTTCCTTCTTTCAGCTCTTCCCCTGCCAAACAAAAAAGAGTGCCCAGTATAGGGCACCCTGATTTCTATTAATTCATGTTAATCCAAACGCTTTTAACTTCAGTATAGTTTTCAAGCGCATAAGATCCCATTTCCCGGCCGCTTCCGGATTGCTTAAATCCGCCGAATGGAGAGGCAGCATCAAAGACGTTATAGCAGTTAACCCAGACCGTTCCTGCTTGCAGATTATTGGCCACATAATGGGCATTTTTCACATTTTCTGTCCACAATCCGGCTGCCAAACCGTAATTCGTATTGTTCGCGCGTTCAATGACCTCATCTAAGTCTTCAAACGGCATCGCAGCGACCACTGGTCCGAAAATTTCTTCCTTTGCGATGGTCATATTATCATCTACTCCAGCAAATACCGTTGGTTCCACAAAATATCCATTATCAAAAGGATTCTTACCACCCGTTAACATTTCCGCGCCTTCCTCTTGTCCACTCTTTATATAATTCATCACGCGGTTTTGCTGCACATCAGATACAAGAGGCCCCATTTGCGTATTGGAATCAAGACCCGGGCCTTGCTGAATGCTTTGGGAATGACTAACCATATCTGCAACGAAATTATCATACGCTTTCTTTTGAACGAAAACCCGAGAACCTGCACTGCAAACCTGACCCTGATTAAACATAATACCGGCCAGCGCGCCTGGAATAGCCTTTGACATATCTGCATCCGGAAGAATGATATTCGGAGATTTCCCTCCAAGCTCAAGTGTTACCCGCTTTACTGTGTCAGACGCCTGACGCATAATTTGTTTTCCAATTTCAGTAGATCCAGTAAAAGCTACTTTGTTCACTTTTTCATGGTTTACGAGCGGTTCACCGGCAGTGGGCCCAAACCCTGGAATAATGTTAATAACTCCATCAGGGAACCCGGCTTCTTGGGTTAACTCTGCTAAATAAAGGGCAGACAATGGTGTTTGCTCAGCAGGCTTTAACACAACAGTACAACCCGTAGCCAGTGCTGCTCCCAGCTTCCAGGCCGCCATAAGAAGAGGAAAGTTCCATGGGATAATTTGTCCGACTACTCCTACCGGTTCATGTTTGGTGTAGTTAAAATAGTTGCCCGAAACCGGAATCGTTTGTCCTACAATTTTAGTAGACCAGCCGGCGAAGTAGCGAAAGTGCTCAATAGCCATCGGAATATCGCCAAGCCGAGTTTCGTTAATTGGTTTCCCGTTATCCAGTGTCTCGATTTGCGCTAACTCTTCTAAATTTTCCTCCATTAAGTCTGCCATTTTATAGATTAATCGGCTGCGCTCAGCGGCAGAAGTTTTCGACCAGGCCCCATTGTCAAAAGCCGCTCTGGCAGCATCAACCGCACGATTAACGTCTTCTCTTTCCGCTTCACTAACCTGAATCAGAACTTCTCCGGTAGCAGGGTTTCTCGTTTCAAACGTCTTCCCATTTGCAGAATCCACCCATTTACCATTAATGAATAGTTTTTTCTGCCCTTCCAAGAACTTAGCTACTTTTGGATGAAGATTTACTGTTTGTTCCATGTTTTTTCCTCCTTAGATTTGGTTTTATTTTAATTAAACATTAGTAAGCGCTACCATTTATTCACAACCGTAACTCCTACGTTATTAAAAGTACTCATTCCTTCAATCACACTGCTCACATCATCAATCGATACGTGATTTGTCACCAGCTTGCCTGGGTTAAGTTTTCCGGTTCCTATCATTTCAAGCATGGAAGGATAGTTTGGAGCCTGCATACCGAATGAACCAATAAATTGCAGCTCTTTCATCGTAATTAAGTCTGCTGGAATAGGAACAATGCCTTGTTCTTCACTTGTAGTTAAACCGATTTGAATATGCCTTCCCCGTTTTCGAAGAGACATTATAGAATTCGTTACCGTTTCAGCAATGCCAAGCGCATCAATGGATACATGAGCACCTCCTTTGGTTATTTCATGTATGGCTTCCCACGGATTATTCTCTTTCCCGTTAATCGTCACCGATGCTCCTACCGACTCCGCTAGATCAAGTTTTTCCTGGCTGATATCGACAACGATTACATTGGCTCCCGCTGCATTAGCAATGTGTGCTGCAGCCAAACCTACGCCGCCTACACCATAAACAGCCACCCACTCACCAGGCTTTACTTTAGCCTGTTCGGTCACGGCATGAAAAGAAGTCATAAAACGGCAGCCAACACTAGCACCTTCTTCAAAGCCAACTGATTCTGGCAGACGAACCATGTTCAAGTCTGCATTCGGAATGGCTGTAAATTCCCCAAAGCCTCCCCAGTAAGAAAAGCCTGGCATCTCCAGATTGTCACAAATATTATGGTGCCCGGACAAACATTGCTCGCACGTACCGTCTCCTTGGCTGAAAGGAACAATAACGCGGTCACCTTTTTTAAAATTCTTCACATCGTTGCCGACTTCCTCCACGACACCAGTAAATTCATGCCCTAAGACCCATGGCAGTTCGAGGTTCACGTCCACCCAGCTAAGATCGCCCATCCAACCATGCCAATCCGATCGGCAAATGCCGTTGGCTTGCACTTGAACAATAGCACCGTTGGTATCCACAGCTGGGTCTTCCACCTGACGAACGACCAATGGTTTCTTTAATTGTTCCATTACTGCAGCTTTCATACCTATCCCTCCCGAATAATAATGATATGAACCACTTCATCCTTTATTAATGCAAAATAAATGCCAAAAGGGACAGGGTTATCTTTCTAGGGAGTTATTTCCTTTTTAGGAGTACAATGACACAGTTTGTGTCACTTTGTTGAAACAACTTGTGCAGTGGATGACACAAGTTGTGTTACATTTTTAAGGAACTATTTCTGCTTAAATAATATATCTATCAGGTGCGTTTCCCACATAATCAAATGGATAGCAAGTTGTAAGAGTTAATGTAGGTTTTTCTTTTTCAACGATAACAGATCGGTCTTTAGCATCAGTAATCCAAATATTATTAATTACGTATTCAAATTCTTCCCCGCCATAATGAACTTTAAGGGAGTCACCTTCCCTAATTTACCTAGCCCCGTGAATACCGTGTCTCTATGCCCAGTTAACACTGTGTGACCTCTAGTTTTGTTAGCTAATCCTGCAATTATTCCAAGTGGCAGCGGGCTTCAGTATCCGGAAGTTCACCGCCTTGGTCTTCTTCATTATTGCTCTCTTGCTCTCTTCTACATCCTCATTGGCATCATTGTTTGAAGCGGACTCATCTGAAGTATCTCCTTCTGTTCCTTCATCATCTTCTCCACCCGTATTGCTTGAGTCCCCACTAGGAAGACTTTCACATGGTGTTCCATCTCCATCTCGATCCAGATCATCAGGATCATCTAGATGCGCATCTAAATGTGCTTGGGCTTCTGCTTGTGTATCGAAGTCTTCACAATTTAAATCTTCTCCATGTTGAGCAAAAAGCTGCTTGACTTCCTCCAAATGCTAAAAAAGCAGTTAAAAACTTGGTAAGAAAACTTTTTTCCTGTCCATTACTTTTCCCCTCCATCGCATAAAAGTATGAACAAGTCTCAAACAATAGTGAGTACATAAAACTTTTACGCGTGGTAAATCATTTGTAAAAAGTATTCTACTTTGCTTTTACAACTAATCTTCTAAACTATCAACTCCCCTTATTCAATGTTCTATTTATAATATTAGCAGTTTTCTGTAATATTTACCACAAAGTTAATTTTATAAACTAGTTTTCCATTTTGTCTACTATTTTTATCATCTTCTGCCTAATATTCTTTTTTACTTATCAAACCAGTACTAAATATATTTTAATTTGTCCACATTACTATGTAGAAGGAGGAATTGTTAATGGCACCATATCCACGTGCTTACTCTCATATCGGTCTATCAGTGCCTGATGTAGACAAAGCGGTAGAATTCTATACAAACGTCATGGGCTGGTATGTAATCATGGAACCTTCGGAAGTTCTGGAGGATGACAGCCCGATTGGTATTATGTGCAAGGATGTGTTTGGGACGGGATGGGGGAAATTCCGTATTGCCCATCTTTCTACATCGGACAAAATAGGAATAGAACTGTTTGAATTTCCGAATAATGAAACACCGGAGAACAACTTTGAGTACTGGAAGACAGGGATTTTTCATTATTGTGTGCAGGATCCTGATCTGGAAGGGCTTATGGAAAAGATTAAAGCTTATGGCGGAAAGCAGCGGATGCCTGTTCGTGAATATTATCCGGGGGAAAAGCCTTTCCGCATGGTTTATTGCGAAGACCCATTTGGAAACCTGGTCGAAATCTACAGCCACAGCTATGAATTAACTTATTCTGATGGAGCTTACTAACAACTCAGCAGCCATCCCTAAAACTAGTCAGGGATGGCTCTTTTTGAATCACTGGTTGGTGTAAATATGTTCGATTATGATTCCAATTCAATCAGCTCCGCTCCGGCTTGTTCCATCAGATAAAAGGAAAAAAGGTTGATTGTTTCAGATGGATGCTCATTGTGAGAAAACGTATCAACAAGGTTCACCGGAACGATCATTTGCTTTTCTATACCTTGTTTTGTGAAGAAAGCTGTCATGCTTAAGACAAATTGCAGAATACAAATATCTGTGCAATCATCAACTACAATAAATGTTTCAATCTGCTTGTTATCCCTCAGCCACTTTTGGAATCTCTCCTCAAGAAAACCATTCGTAGACCTTTTAGGGATCCACAAATCGACAGCAGTTCAGGGACAAATTTGGATTCTTCCGTTTCTTCCACACAATGTTCTGGAAAAAATATTAAACTCTAGGGAATGCTTTTCATGGGCGTCTCCAAAACCAATAATCGGAATGGCATTTGCCTTAGCGTCCTTCATAGTTTTGCGGATAGGCTCAATTAAGATCTCTATATTCTGGTGATATAATGCTACCTGTTTGGCAAATCCGTTCACCATATCAATCACAATAAGAGCTGTCTTACTAGGATTAACATCCTGAATCGCTTTTTTCGGATACTGCTTCTCTTTTCTTTTCCTTTAATGACTGGAGGTTATTTAACCCCGAGAGGCTGGGCGCTGAAGCTAGACGCTAATGAAACAGTAGGGAGATAGTTATCCACAATTCGAAAAATATAATTTCCTAAACAATAAAAGGGGCTGTATCAAAAGCCTCTAAACTGAAAAGCCATGGACGCCATCCAAGAAGATGGTGACCATGGCTTTTTTTGTAGATGTTTATGCTGCTTGCTTCTTTTGGCGGCGTTTCGCCGCCGCCACTTTTCTCATGTTGTGAGCCAGGGCTACCCAGCCGAACTCCACGTGGACTTTTTCCAGCCCTCGCAGGAGGAATCGCTGGTACCCGAGGTTTTGTTTGACATGACCAAATACACTCTCCACGTCCGTTTTTCGGCGCG
>NZ_JBHFQG010000051.1:0-20426 GCF_041949975.1 Alteribacillus sp. JSM 102045
TGCGGGCGACATGATCTTCGGGAATTAAATCCGAAAAATCCATAGGAAGATACAGCTGATTCATGGTATACTCTTGGAAAGTGACCTTTTGGTTACTCATAAAAAAATCGCCTTCTTTCGTTAATGGTTGTGGTGACTTCATTATACCGAAAGAGGCGATTTTTTTGTATGTTAAATAGGAAAAAGGGGCTGTCAAAAGGTCATTTTTTCATAACCTTTTGATACAGCCTCTATAAATAAAATTTTCATGTGATGATTGAAATATTTTATTCTCCTAAAAGAAAGCCCCCCAAAAGCTCACTGAACTCTTGGGAGGCACCTTAGATTTAGACATCAATTCCATTGAAATCCAGTCAAAATCCAGTCGATATTCTTTTATAGGGTTTCAAATCCTTGTGTAGCAAAGGGTTTGAGGACAGCTTACATCATGCCGCCCATTCCTCCCATTCCGCCCATGTCTGGCATTCCGCCGCCGGCACCGCCGCCTTCGTTTTCTTCAGGCTGGTCTGCGATAACAGCTTCGGTTGTAAGGAACATAGCGGATACAGAGGATGCGTGCTGCAATGCAGAGCGAGTTACTTTTGTTGGGTCAACGATACCAGTGTCAATCATGTTAACCCATTCGCCAGTAGCAGCGTTAAATCCAATTCCTACTTCTTCGCCTTTCATGCGCTCTACTACAACGGAACCTTCAAGGCCTGCGTTGTGAGAGATTTGACGAAGCGGCTCTTCTAGGGCGCGTAGTACGATGTTAATACCTGTTGCTTCATCTCCTTCAGCAGAGATAGATTGAACAGCTTTGTAAACGTTCATAAGAGCTGTACCACCGCCGGATACGATACCCTCTTCTACTGCTGCGCGTGTAGAGTTTAGTGCATCTTCAATGCGAAGCTTACGCTCTTTCATTTCTGTTTCAGAAGCTGCCCCAACTTTTACTACAGCTACACCGCCGGAAAGCTTAGCAAGACGTTCTTGAAGCTTTTCACGGTCAAACTCAGAAGTAGTATCTTCAATTTGAGCTTTGATTTGGTTTACGCGTCCGGAGATGTCTTCTGGCTTACCGGAGCCTTCTACAATGGTAGTGTCATCTTTGTTTACTACTACTTTACCAGCGCGGCCAAGCTGATCAATGGTAGCAGATTTCAAATCAAGACCAAGGTCTTCTGTGATTACTTCTCCTCCTGTAAGAAGAGCGATGTCTTCAAGCATTGCTTTACGACGGTCACCAAAGCCTGGTGCTTTTACTGCTACAGCGTTGAACGTACCCCGAAGTTTGTTTACAACAAGTGTAGCAAGTGCTTCGCCTTCAACATCTTCAGCAATGATCAAGATTGGTTTATTTTGCTGCACTACTTGTTCAAGAAGCGGAAGAACTTCTTGTATATTTGTGATCTTCTTATCTGTGATAAGAATGTATGGATCCTCAAGTTCAGCGACCATTTTATCGGAGTCCGTTACCATGTAAGGAGAAGCATAGCCGCGATCGAACTGCATACCTTCTACTACTTCAAGCTCTGTTTCAAGACCGCGGGATTCTTCTACAGTGATAACACCATCGTTACCCACACGGTTCATAGCTTCTGAAATAATTTGTCCTACTTCGTCACTAGAAGCTGAAACAGAAGCAACCTGTGCAATGGATTCACTGCTTTCAATCGGCTTAGAAATTTTCTTTAATTCTTCTACTGCAACTTCAGTCGCTTTTTCAATCCCTTTGCGGATTCCCATTGGGTTAGCGCCGGAAGTTACGTTTTTCAAGCCTTCTTGAATCATAGCTTGTGCTAAAACAGTCGCTGTAGTAGTACCGTCCCCAGCGATGTCATTTGTTTTGCTGGCTACTTCAGATACAAGCTGAGCACCCATGTTTTCAAAGTTATCTTCTAGCTCAATCTCTTTTGCGATAGTAACACCGTCGTTTGTAATAAGTGGAGAACCAAATTTCTTCTCCAATACAACGTTTCGCCCTTTTGGCCCTAATGTTACTTTTACAGCGTTAGCAAGTTCATCTACCCCGCGCATCATCGCACGGCGGGCGTCTTCACGAAATTTAATATCTTTAGCCATCGTTTCAACCTCCTGAATGAATATAATATGTAGGGTTTAGACCCCGTATTTCTTAGCCAATTACAGCAAGTACGTCGCTTTCACGAAGGATAAGGTAATCGCTTCCTTCATATTTCACTTCTGTGCCTGCATATTTAGAGAAAATAACAGAATCTCCTTCTTTCACTTCCAGAGCAATGCGTTCTCCGTTGTCTGTTACACGGCCATTCCCGACAGCAACAACCTTACCTTCTTGCGGTTTTTCCTGCGCAGAATCCGGAAGTACGATCCCGCTTTTTGTTTTTTCTTCAGTCTGGATTTGCTCGATGACGAGTCGATCACCTAGAGGCTTTAACATGGTAAACACCCTCCTTTAGTATTTGCGCGGTAACTACAGCACTGATTTGCCAAGTGTTACCGACATCTTTTGCTATTATTAGCACTCAAGTTTAGCGAGTGCTAATTCCAATTATTATGATAATCATTTCATTTCTTTTTTGCAAGAGAAAAGAGAAATTTTTTCTAAAATCTTTACAAAACACTTATTCCGCTGAAAAGTGAGAAATGAGCACCCTCAGACAGATTTCCCTTTCTTTTCCTTTTTTAACCCTCTTTCTTGTTCCGTTAACATAAAAATTATCACGAAAACTTGTCCGAAATTCTATTTTTCCTAATCACAAAATCTTCACATACCTTTCTGCTCTCGTTTCTATCAGCATTATGATACAATACGGACATATGCTTTAATAGAGGAGTGAAACCAAGGTGAACAGTCGTTATTGGGCTATACTTATTATTTACATATTAATGCATGTGTCCGGCATATTCGGTGTGCCTTTTCTTTATGGAAGAGGATTGGATCTAAACGAAAGTTTTGCGGCCTGGAGTATGTGGAGCTTTGTTGTCACATTAATCCTCATTTTTATTTTCCTCATTCCAGAACGCCGCAAAAACAGACATCCAAGATTAACAAGGACCTCGCCAGGACATGCTGTGAAATGGTCCATATTTGGTGTTTTTCTAGCGTTTATTGCTCAATACCTGGCTATTATGATTGAAACATATGCTTTTGGGATTGAACCTGGTTCGGAAAATACACAGGATATTTTGGAAATGGTGAAAATGGTTCCTACCTTTGCCATCGTCGTTGCCATTATAGGTCCAATTTTAGAGGAAATCGTTTTTAGAAAAGTGATTTTTGGGGCATTTTATAAACGTTTTAATTTTGTCATTTCAGCATTGTTAAGTTCTGTTATTTTCGCTGTCGTGCATCTTGATTTCACACACATTCTTATATACACAGCAGTCGGTTTTACTTTCTCCTTTCTATATGTCAAAACAGGAAGAATTATAGTTCCAATTATAGCTCATGTAGCAATGAATGGATATGCTGTAATCATACAAGTATTGTTAGGGGATAAGCTGCAAGAGATGCAGGAAGAGCTTGAACAAATGCAATTAATCTTGGGAGGATGGCCTTTATGAACGTGTCTCCAAATACCATGGGTATGATATATTTCGCTTTAGCCGGGCTGTTTATTTACCTGGCGATTCAAAATGTGAATACCTCGTCCTGGGACTTTTGGGCGTTCTTCTTCGCAGCCGTGGCTGCTATTGACATCATGGTTGGTATTCGCTTTTTTAGAATGAAACCTAAAGGTGGAAATGAAAATAAAAGTTAGAAAACTTGGCGATTCTACTCGCCAAGTTTTTTAGTATGCTTGCTGCCTTTTTCTTCAAATCTGGGAATGAGCGGCTTTTTTTCCAGTATATAAGCTACAGGAAACGACAACAGCTTAATGGTTCCATTAACTCCAAAGCTTTCTGTGATCGCTTGAATACTTATATCCTCATCAGAACTAGCTAACATCTGGAAGCGCCCTAACTTCAACAGAGGCATCATTAAACCTCTGCCTGCTTCTTAATTACATCGGAAAAAATTAAGGCACCAAGATCCCCTCTAAACTACCAAGAAATATTCCTGCTGTAAAAATTGTTAATCCGGTTAAATATATTTTTTCTTGCAAAATCTGTCGCCAAGATAGGTGAGCGGCATTGGAACTCCCATCGCTACCATAAAAATAATGATAACAATCCAACAGCTCACCTCAAAAACTTCCATGAAATGGATTTAACATGCTATTGTTTAAGATCATCGTAAAGGTTACCATCAGTAATGATATAACGACTAACCACTTGTAGGCAGCTTTTTCGTTTGCCACACCATCCAAAAAAACTGCCTGGTTCGCTTGCAGATACGTCCAGGCAGTTTCCATTTATTATTTTATATTTCGTTCCTTATCCTCTTTTGCCCACTGTTCCATTTTTTCTTGTTCTGCTTTTAACACCTTTTTATATGAAAACCTCGATATAGCAATACTTATTTCATACAAAAGGAAAAGAGGCACCGTCACCATTAAATGGGACACAATTTCAGGCGGCGTGATAAAACCTGCCAAGATTAACAATGCAAAATACGCAAACTTCCTGACTTTACGCAGCCACGCTGGCGTAACCAGTCCTAGCCGAGTCAGAAACATGACAACGACCGGGAGCTGAAACAAGAATCCAAATGGGATTGTAAGTTGAAACAAAAAAGCAAAATAATCATTAACCCCGTATTGTTCGGTTAGATTAAGCCTGTCTGATAAGTTGCTTAAAAAGTGAATAACGTTTGGAAAAAGAATAAAATAAGCAAAAGCTAAACCGCCAAAAAACAATATAGTCGCTACTGGAATATAAGCGAGTGTTACTCTCTTTTCTTTTTCTAATAATCCAGGTGCCACAAAAGCCCAAAGCTGATATAAAAGGAGTGGAAAGACAAAAATCAATCCAATAAAAAAGGAAAAATTCATATATAATTTTAACGAATCCGTTAATTTAAACACATTCATTGGAAAGCTTTCCGCTTCCGGTATATTTTGCAAATAAGTAATGAGCACCGGGGAAAGGAACAGACCAAAAATCATGGCAGCAAGAAAAAATGCTCCCACGATTAATATCCGCTTACGTAATTCACCAATATGCTCATAAATGGACATGTCGTTCTGAGCCATGATTGTACCCGTCCTATTCCTTACTTGTCTGCACTTGAACTATGGTTGTTTTTGTTTTTGGAATCATCATCGTCATCTGCAAGTCCTTTGGTAGCATGTTTAAACTCACGCAGAGTATTCCCTGCCGCCCGTCCAAGCTCGGGCAGTTTTTTTGGACCAAAAATAAGCAGTGCCACCAAAACAATTAATACGATACTCCCTGGACCTAAAGGCATGTAAGCCACCTCCAATTAAAATAGTCTGTCCCTAATCAAGAGGGTAATTTTTCAAAAAATATACTAATGTTTGTAATTCAACGGAAAGATCAATATGATGTACTCGTATATGCTCTGGCACGGTCAGGCGAGCAGGGGTGAAATTTAAAATTCCGTTAATTCCTGCTTCCACCAGCTTGTCAGCTGTCTGCTGCGCAACCGCTGCAGGTACAGTAAGTATGACAACGGATGCGTCGTTATTCTGTTTCACTTCTTTAACTTTATCAAAATGGTAAATTTCGACTCCACTGATCTCCTGGCCGATAATGTCTTCCCTTACGTCGAAAGCCGAGACAATCTGTGTGTTGTCGCTTTTCGAAAAATTATACTTCAGCAAAGCAGTTCCCAAATTACCAACACCAACTAAAAAGACTTTCGTCACTTCATCCTGGTCCAATGTTTTTCTAAAAAAAGACAGGAGATAATGAACATTATAGCCATATCCTTTTTTTCCTAGTGCTCCAAAGTAAGAGAAATCACGGCGGATCGTAGCTGAATCCACTTTAACAGCTTCACTCAGCTCCGTGGAGGATACCCGTTGTTTACCGGATGCATGTAAATTTTCTAAAAACCTGTAATAAAGCGGCAAGCGTTTTGCCGTTGCTTGCGGTATTTTTTGTTGATCTATGTTCATAGCAGCCTCCAACAAGTTCTTCGTTGTTCTGACATAATCAGTATATCACCTGCGATCGCGAAGAAGTAGTGTAATGCTTTTCTAAAGGGGTTGGATCTGCTTTTGCTTCCTTCCTATTGTACACTAATATTTACTCAGATGTAATAGGGAGATGAGTTTTGTCTTTAATGTTCACCATTCTGCCATAGGAATACCAGTAACATTTACATCTGTAATGTCGCGTTTTAAATTAATATAAGATAGACTTGTTAGTAGAATAACCTAATCAATAAAGGATGAACTCACATGATAGTTCTTCAGTGCTCTAATATAACTAAGTCATATGGTGTAGAAACAATTTTGGATAACGTAAAGCTTGAAATAAAATCTAATGAACGGGTTGCACTAGTCGGTCGTAACGGATCTGGAAAATCAACCCTTCTTAAAATAATGGCTGGAAAGCTTTCATACGATTCCGGAGAAATTATTACTCCTAAAGATGTCAGGCTCGGTTACCTTGACCAGCATAGCGGTCTGCAGTCAGACCAGTCTATTTGGGATGAAATGCTTACCGTTTTTACAGAAGTTCAAAAAATGGAGCAGGATTTGCGTCAAATAGAAGAAAAAATAGCTGATCCTTCTGTTTATAATGATGAACGAGTTTATGAAAAAATATTAGCCGACTATGATGTACTTCAGCACGCTTTTCGAGAAAAGGGAGGCTATCAATATGAAGCGGACATCCGCGGTGTCCTTTCTGGATTGAAATTTGGGGATTTTGACTATGACACATCTATAGCTTCTTTAAGCGGCGGGCAAAAGACAAGGCTTGCGCTAGGGAAACTGCTTTTATCGAAACCGGACCTTTTAATATTAGACGAACCAACAAATCATCTTGATATTGACACCCTGGGATGGCTGGAAAATTATTTGTCTAATTATAAAGGTGCTGTCTTAATCGTATCCCATGACCGGTATTTTCTCGATAAAATCGTGTCAAAGGTGTATGAAGTAGCCAGAACCAAAACCACACTGTTCCACGGCAATTACAGCAGTTATCTTGAAGAAAAGGCCCAACGTTATGAACAAGATTTAAAAGCGTTTGAAAAACAGCAAAAAGAAGTAGCAGAGCTTGAAGATTTCATTCAGCGAAACATTGTTCGTGCTTCTACTTCCAAAAGAGCCCAAAGCCGCCGCAAAAAACTGGAAAAGATGGAATTAATGGACAAGCCGCAAGGAACAGAAAAGTCGGCGAATTTTTCTTTTGATATTGAACGCCAAAGCGGCAATGAAGTACTGAATATTTCTGAGCTGAGTGTTTCTTACGGAAAAGAGCCTCCCATTATAAAAGATATGAATTTAGCTGTAAAAAAACAAGAAAGCATTGCACTTATAGGCCCGAATGGCATAGGGAAATCCACCCTTTTAAAAACTATTGCCGGAAAAATAGCACCCCTTCAAGGAAACATTGCATTCGGCAGCAAAGTAACGGTTGGATATTACGACCAAGAGCAAGCCGATTTGAATTCGAACAAAGACGTTCTGCACGAACTGTGGGACGATTATCCGCTCACCCCGGAAAAAGATATTCGAACAGTGCTCGGAAACTTCCTCTTCAGTGGCGAGGACGTCTTTAAACATGTCTCCGATTTAAGCGGCGGAGAAAAATCCCGGCTTGCATTGGCCAAATTGATGATGAAAAAAGCAAACTTCCTTATTTTTGACGAACCGACAAACCATCTAGATCTGGACAGTAAAGAAGTATTAGAGTCTGCGCTCCTAGATTATCCAGGTACTCTGTTATTTGTCTCACATGATCGTTACTTCTTAAATCGCATGGCAACGAAAATTGTGGAGTTAACAGAGAACGGATTACATGAATACCTTGGCGACTACGATTATTATTTAACAAAAAAAGATGAAGAAGATCAACGCAAGCAGCTTCGCGAACAAAGAGAAGCAAATAATAACAATAAAAATTCTTCTTCTCTAGAAGGCCAAGATAAAGAAGCTTTCAATCTGGACAAAGAAGCAAAAAGAGAAGCAAGAAAACGAAAAAGAGAAATCGAGAAAATAGAACAGGAAATTGAACAGCTTGAAGAATCCATTGAAGCTCTTGAAGCAGAAATGCTTCAGCCTGAAGTGTACGAGAGCCGTGAAAAATCAAGAAACATCCAGCAGCAAATCAGTGAAGCTAAAACGTCACTTGATGAAAAAATGAATCGATGGGAATCTCTTCAACTTGAAGAAGCTTAATTCCCCACTGAACAAGCTGCCCATCCAAGGGCAGCTTTTATTTGTTCTGTAGAACAGTGACTCGACTTTTATTAAAGGACCATACATAGCGAGCACAAAGCAAATAAAACATAGACGTCGAGGCAGCTACTGCACCAGAGTCATTTAACAACAGCAAAAAAACAGATCCAACCGCCCCCGCTCGAAGAACATCCTGTTGAGAACGCCGCAGTGTGTTTGTTTTCTCAAATAAAAGGTACAGTGCAGCAATAGCGTAGCTTGTTAACAAAAGCTTCGTCCAGTTCGAATGCATAATAATTTTTATATTCATTTGCATTTTCCTTAAAATAATAGATTGAAGTTCTCCCCAATCTCCATGTAATACTAGTTGAAAAGCACTGCCAATGTGAGTCACTTCTCCAAATTGCTGAAATACCCACAGTAATCCCATTAACCCTAAAAACACACTAGTTCCGCTCAGAACTACATGTTTTAGCTTTAAATTTTTGAAACTTCTCTTTCTAAATACCAGGGTGAAAAACATCAATCCAGAGGCCAGCGTCACTCCTGCATTTTTCCCAAAATGAGGTGACCCGAGGATGATTAAATAGATCAGGACCCATCCCCGTATAAATTTCTGATCTTTTTCCAGCATTGGTGTTAAAGACAGTATGGCAGCCGCAGCGAAAAAGCCGCCTAATTCGTTTCCGATTCCCCCATACCGAGCCCCAATTAAAGGATCATAGCCGAGATAAGAGCGCTGAATCAATGGAGCACCCATAAAAAGGTCTACAGTCAATACAACAAGCATAATACATGATACTATCGATACTGTTTTCTGATTGCCCCATTTCGCCGCCAGTGCACCGCTTCCTACAGAAAATAAGCTCACAGCTGCACAATATAAAGGAACAGAGATAGCTTCTCTTCCAAATAATAATGGAGCTAATATAAAGGAAAGAGGTGATATCATCCCTGCAAGCACAGCACTTTTTAATAAAAAGCTAGCAGTCGTGCTGTTATGCTTGTTGCGCTTCCAACTTACAAAGCCTGCCACTAACAGAATAACTAATAAAGTAATATATGCAGAAAGAATAGAAGTACGCGTTACATGAATATGGGCTGCCCCAGCTGTTTCACTTTTCATGTCATTCGGTGTACCATGCTTCTTATTAATTATTAAGGGATTGCCATTCCACTTTTTCGGTCCTTTCAAGCCAAATGTTTCTAAAATCGAAGGAGCTGCATCTAAACTGCTCCCCAGGTAAGGCTGTTTTACAGTTTGGGAAAAAAGAAAGTTGGACTTTTCAGCCTCCTGGTCATCCCATTTTACAAACGGCACCATTTTGAAGCCTTTTTCAACACTTTCAGGGGGAGGAGAGCTTCCCAACAGAAAAATAGGATGGCCGTCTTTATTTAATTCTTCTATTAATTTAAACAGCTGGATAAAAACTTCATTTTCATTTATGGCAGAAGGATGATTTTGACGGTAGAGATCCCCCCATTCCACCACCGTCCAAGTAGACGAGTATTGAAGCTCTACGTCTCTTATCCATGCTGCTATATTTTCAGGATCCATCACGTAACCACCCGGTGCATTTTTCTCTGCTTTTACCCCAGCATCGCGATTACCTGATGTCTCCCCAAGTTTATCCACAGTATAAAAAGGGGCAAACGAGAAAGATTCCTGATAAAAATCACTGTGACCTATAAAGCTGGTATGTACTCCATTGGATTGTAATATGTCACCTAGTATCCCTATTTCAGCTTGATGAGTCGTCTTCTTGTTTTCATTTTTATATTCAGCAAAGTTTGAGATAACATATTTATTTTCAAAGTCATTCATTTTATGCTTAAACATAAGCGGATGGAATGTTTCTTCGTTACTGACGGCAGGCGTCCCAGAGCTTAACGTCAATGTTTCACTTAGTGGGGATACACGGCCTTCTGTTACTCGATTTAAAGCAATCGCAGATGCATTTGTCCACAGCTCAACATCTTCTTGTTCCATCAGCTCAAAAAAACCTTCTATGGAGAGTCCAGGAACTAAAATAAGAACAGCATGGTCATTACCCTTCTCACTATCTTCACTGAATACAGGAGCAGAAATCATAACTATTAAAGTCATCCACAGAAGAAATAACGTTTTTCTCACTATTATATGATTCCTTCCTTTCAGAATTTTTCAACTATCCACACTATCAACAGACTTATCAACATAATGGTAGCTTTATACTGAGGTTTTTTTAGATTTATACACAAAACACTAAACTTATCCACAAGGTTGTTGTTAACAACTTCATTATTTACGGTTTTAGTCTTCTAAATACTTCTCCACATTATCCACAATCATTTTATCTCCATTTTATATATTGTTATTACTAGATTGTGATACCACCTGCTTTCTTATAGTGTGTTCCTTAAAATGCTATGCTTAAGAACAAAAGCGCAAGCGCCCTGTTCAGCCTCGACAGGTAAATGTTCTTCAGTCATGAAAGGCGCTCTTTGCCTTTCATGACTGGAGGTTATTTAACCCCGAGAGGCTGGGCGCTGAGGCTAGACGCGGATCAAACAATATGGAGATAGTTATCCACAACTTGTAAAAACATAATTTCCTAAACAATAAAAAAAGCTTGACCTTATGTTAAGGCCAAGCCTGGTACACCGTTTAAATCCCAACCGGCAGTCTTATTCTTTTTCCATTGCACATGGGCTGCAGCTCCAATCATCGCAGCATTATCTGTGCAAAGATTGAAAGGGGGAATGGTCAGTTCCACCGAAGAGGAAGAAAATATTTCTTCCATAGCTGAACGAAGCCCCTTATTTGCAGCCACTCCTCCTGCTAACACTACTTGTTTTACTTGATAATGTTCGGCTGCACGTTTCGTTTTTTCAGTTAGCACCTTAATAACACTTTGCTGAAAACTAGCAGCCAAATCTTCAGGCTGTATGATCTCTCCCCGCTGTTTTGCATTGTGAAGAGTATTAATAACAGCTGATTTGAGTCCGCTAAAGCTGAAATCGTACGAGTCAGGCTCAAGCCAGGCGATCGGTAAGTCTAGGTTGGGGATTCCTTCAGCTGCTAGTTTATCAATAAATGGACCACCTGGATAAGGGAGCTCTAATGTACGGGCTACCTTATCATAAGCCTCCCCTGCTGCATCATCTCTCGTTTCTCCAATCACTTCATATTCGCCTTCTTCTCTAAGCAATACGAGTTCGGTGTGACCGCCAGACACAACAAGGGCAAGCGCAGGATAACACCATGGTCTTTCCAGCCGGGCTGCCTGTATGTGGCCGGAAATATGATGAACCGGCAGTAGGGGAAGTCCTCGAGCGTAAGCTATTGCTTTAGCTGCATTGACTCCGACTAATAGAGCGCCTACCAAGCCAGGACCTTCTGTCACAGCTACGGCATCTAGCTCTTCAAAAGTAATTTCTGCTTTCTCCATGGCTTCTTCAATAATATACGTAATATTTTCTGTATGATGGCGGGAAGCAAGTTCAGGAACCACTCCACCAAACCGCTTATGGCTTTCTATTTGTGAGGCGACCACGTTAGATAAAATCTTTGAACCGCCTTTAACTACAGCTGCAGCTGTTTCATCACAGCTTGTCTCAACAGCTAAAATAATTTCATTTTCTTTTTGCTGAATTTTTGTATTCATCTATATTCACCCACATGACCAGAGCATCTTCCTGGTTATCCGTATAATAGTTTTTTCTTATACCGCCAGATTGAAAACCTAATTTTTTATAAAGGGATTGAGCTGTTTGATTGCTTACCCTTACTTCAAGTGACATCGTCTTAGCTCCATAAGCAGATGCCATCTCTAACGCATTTACAAGAAGAGTCTCTCCCATTTTTTTTCCTCGGTAAGAAGAATGAACAGCTATATTTGTAATATGCGCTTCATCTATAATGATCCATACTCCGCAGTAACCAATTACTTCTTTATCGTACTCTGCTACTAAGTAGTGAGCAAATTGGTTGTTGGTTAATTCATTAACAAAGGCATATCTAGTCCACGGAATTTGGAATGCATCATGTTCTACACGAAGTACTCCCTCCAAATCTTCCTCCTCCATAAAACGAATCACCGGAAAATTACTCATCAGTCTTTTTTCCCTCATTCGCCGCATGCCAGTTCTTTTCTGCTTCTGTTAATTGCGTGTATTCTGGAACCAGCGCGTGTGCAGAAATAGACTCTTCTTGATTCCAAGCAATATCGAGAAGTTCACTTGGCTTGGGGATACCCTCGGTTGAATCTCCATATACGGCCTGGACACCCAGTTTGTGATCAATAGATTCTTTATGTTTATTTAAATCCTGGCTTAAAAACAACAGAGGCACCTGTTTTTCTTTCAACATTTCCAGCCAATCTTCAAGGAGAATAATTCTGTCCTTTTCTATTTCTTTGATAAAACCATTTTCCCATTTATATAAGCCCGTATATACTTGACCTCTTCTCGCATCCATAAAAGGACAAATACATCCATTGAAGTGCTTCCCATTACGTGCAAGCATATGTAGGCTCGATATTCCATATACGGGAATATTTAATGCCCACGCTAAAGATTTTGCCGTTGTCACCCCGATGCGGACTCCTGTGTATGAACCAGGACCTTTTGCAACAGCAATTGCATCGAGTTCATGAGGTTTTACATTAAGCTCCTGTAACAATTGATCTATAGAGGGCATTAATCGAAGAGAATGGTTTTTCTTAAAATTCGTTATATACTCCCCCAGTAAATCTTCATCTTGTCCCAAAGCAACTCCCATCACATGAGTAGACGTATCAATCGCTAATACTTTCATTTTTTTGCAGCTCCTTGCATAATCCGTTAAACCTTTCACCATATGCTATCAACTGTATAGACCTATTCGATTCATTTATTCTATTTATAGATATTTCTAATCTTTTGTCAGGCAGCATATCTTTTATTTTTTCCGGCCACTCAATAACACAAATGCCTTCTCCTTCTAAGTATTCTTCTAGCCCTAATTCTTCTGCTTCCTCTTCTTCTAAACGATAAACATCCATATGATAAAGCGGCAAAGTTCCTTCATATTCTTTGATAATAGTAAAAGTAGGGCTGTTGACTACTTTTTTTACTTCTAATGCCAAAGCAATTCCTTTTGTAAAATGAGTTTTTCCAGCACCCAGTTCACCATTTAACGTTAACACATCGCCGCCTTTTAAGTAACGGCCTATATTTTGAGCTATATTTATCGTTTCATCTGTAGAGGTACTTAAAAACTTCAGCTCCATCCTCTGTTCACCTGACTTTCTCCTGTACTTCAGATCCATCTAATAATTTTTGAAGTGATTATACCCTTCTTTTTGTAAAGAGATTTTTTTATCATCGTCTATTAAGGTAACAGAAGGCCGCCCTTCTGTTACACGTCCTATCTCATATATGAGCATGCCTTCACTTTTCATAGCATCCTGCAGTTTAGGCCAGTTCTTTTCATTAACCGTACCAATAAGCTCAAAATCTTCTCCCCCGTACAAAATCCACTTCCAATATCTTTCATCTGAAAACATTAGAAGTTCTTCTGCTACTGGGATCTGGTTTTTAAAAAGCTCGATCGCTGTACCACTTGCATCAGCAATTTCGAATGCTTCGCTTGCAAGACCATCACTAATATCGTTTAAAGCAATTCCTGCGTGAAGCTTCAATGCAGTACGCCCGGCTGCTACTTTCGGTATTGGTTTTTGGTGATGAGCTAATAGGACTTTTTCTGTTTCATTAAATTCGGAGAGGCGTCCTTTATTTAATAATAACTGCAGACCGGCTGCCGATCTCCCTGTGGGATTGGTAAGGAAGACATAGTCACCCGGTTTCGCATTTCGTCTAACTAACTGAGCGTCTTTTTCTACTTTCCCATAAACGATAATAGAAATCATAAGATTATGCGGAGAAGATACAGTATCTCCCCCAATCATGTCCATTTGATACTGAGCTCCTAAATCAGTCATTCCTTTATAAATACCTTTTAATTCTTTATCTGACCAGGTAGCAGGAACGGCTATCGATACCATATAAAACACAGGGATTCCTCCCATGGCAGCAATATCACTAATATTAACTGCCAATGCTTTATGGCCGATGTCCTCTGGACTCATTGTCTTTTTTTTAAAATGAATATCTTCTATCATGGTGTCCACACAAAGAAGCTGATTGTATTCCAAATCTGCAGCATAAACAGCTGCATCATCTCCAATGCCTTCTAATAGGCTGTTTTGAAAATGATACTTGGGCGTATGCTCGCGAATCCATTCAAACTCATCCTTTGGCACAGCTCTCACCCTTATACAAGTTGGTTTCTTTTAGTTTAACGTATTCGTTATAATAAATCATTGTTTGTATCTTCTTCAATGAAAAGCTTTATTATTAATTAGATTACAAAAAAAAAGCCCTTTCCCAGGCTTTATATACTATTACTTTATATAATTTGGTTGCGGGGGGAGGATTTGAACCTCCGACCTCCGGGTTATGAGCCCGACGAGCTACCAGACTGCTCTACCCCGCGGTTTGATAATATATTGTGCGGTTTCTCTTAACGCCACGTTTATTAATATACCATAGCAGTTTAGTGTATGCAACCTGAATTTATATATTTTTGTTGTTAAGATGTGACAAATATGTTACATTAAAATAAAGAATATTCAGATTTTAAAAAGGAGGGTGTTTTTATGGCCTGGAATTACTTCCGTTCGGCGCTTCTAGCAAATGTAGCGTTAATAGTAACCTTTGTATTTTTGCCGATTTTTCTTCTGACAGATAATATAAGTATTTACCAGGATTTAATAAACTATCTTAACAAATCATAGCCGCTTTTTTTGGACCAGCTTTCCTGTTTCTTTTCACATAAAAAGCAGCACACCGAGCAGAAAATGGTGTGCTGCTTTATTTTATTTATATTGCTGCCTGAGACAGAGCTTCTGAAAAACGTTCAATAATATCTTCTGGATCTTCAATGCCAACAGAGATCCTGGCCGTTCCTTCTGTTATGCCAAGTTTCTTTCTTATATTGTCAGGAACAGTTCGATGAGAAGTGTTTAACGGATAAGAAACAGTTGTTTCTACTCCTGCTAGCGTTGGTACAATTTTTATCCAGCCTAATGAGCGGAAGAACGTGTTCACGTCGTACTTCTCTCCTAAATCAATACTAACCATAGCTCCGTTTCCTTTCTCAGAAAGTTGAACTGGATAATACACAACAGAAACGTCTGTTTCTTGATCAAACCACTGAGCAAGCTTAGCAGCATTGCCAGCTTGTTTCTCCATTCTGACACTCAGAGTCTTTAATCCGCGGCAAGCCAGCCATCCTTCAAAAGGGCTTAAATTTGCACCAATATTTATCATTTTTCTCTTTGCTTTTGCAATTAAGTTTTCATGACCTGTCAGGACACCTGCGGTGACATCACTATGCCCTCCAATATATTTAGTTGCACTATGTACCGCCATATCAGCTCCTTTAAGATAAGGCTGACAAAAATAAGGAGTCGCAAATGTATTGTCGATCATAACAAGAAAATTATGTTTCTTTCCCAATTCTACCAGCACCTCTATATTTTCGACCCGAAGCAGTGGATTAGTAACAGCTTCTGCATACAAAAGTTTCGTATTTGATTGAATAGCTGCTTCAATATTTTTCACGTCTTTAAAGTCAACCACAGACACTTCAATTCCCCATTCTTGCAGTTCCTGCTGAAACAACTGATATGTGCCTCCGTAAAGATCCTGTGGGACGATAATATGTTCTCCCGGTGAAGCGGCCGAAAGCACTCCTACTAATATAGCAGACATTCCAGAAGAAGTTGCTATTCCAGCTGGAGCCCCTTCCAATTGAGCAACACCGTATCCAAGATCAACAGTATTGGGATTGCTGTACCTTGAATAAAGATGATCTTTTTCTCCTTGAAAATATTGTTCCATGTCGTCTAGATCATTAAATGAAAACGCAGAGGTTTGAAAAATAGGTTTCGTTTTGCTTTTATTTTTTTCCCCATCGTCGCGTTGAAAATGCACAGCTTTTGTATCAAAACGTCTTTTCATCGCTGATTCCACTCCTAAGTTAGCTGATTAATCTTTTTTATGATTGCATATGATCAAGGGCAAATGCCAAGCTTGCAAATTGTTTCCGTTCCTTCAAAATCAATTCATGTGCTTGTTCTATGCTTACTTTTTTAAATGTTATTTTTTGTCCTGGCAGGAGTTGTGCTGCTTTTGGAAGGTCTACTGTAATAACAGTAGCTATTCTCGTATAACCTCCTGTTGTTTGTCGGTCGGCCATTAAGATCATCGGCTGGCCATCAGAAGCCACTTGTATTGTTCCGAAAGACACCGCATCGGACAGAATATCTGCCTTTTCTACATGAGAAACATCCGGGCCGTTCAGTCTTAGTCCCATTCTATCTGATTCATTCGTGACCGTATAAGCTAATTTATAAAAGGACTGTATGGCCTCGTTTGTAAAGGTGTTGCTCTCCGGTCCTTCAATTACCCGAAGCTCTTGGGTACTTGGATAGGAAGGAATTAAATCAGAATGAACTCCTTTGCCTGTAGGAAGAATCTCCGAGGGAACAGTATAAGTGAGTGCATCTCCTTTTTGTAAAGCTCTGCCTTCCATTCCTCCTAATTTTGCTTTTACGTATGTTGATTTACTATTTAATGTCTCTTCTCCATTGATTCCACCGCTAACAGCTAAATAGGCCCTGGCACCTTGTTTCGGTCCTTTAAAGGATAGTTTGTCCCCATCTTCCACTGTGAAGGTTTTCCACATCGGGGCCTTTTCCCCATTTAATTCAGGCTGGAGATCACCTCCAGTAATAGCTAATACTGCTTTTGAAGCAAACGTCAAAACGGGACCTGTCATTGTTATTTCAAGCACGGCTTCTCGCAGATGGTTTCCAGTCAGCATATTTGCGATAGTATAAGCGTAGTAATCCATCACCCCTGCAGGCGGAATCCCTTGACTTTGATACCCAAAACGCCCCATGTCTTGTATTGTTGTAAGCATACCTGGCTTTTTTACATAGCAAAGAGTCTCTTTTGTCATGATTAATTCCCCACGGCCTTTATAATAACTTGATTATCTTGTAACATTGATCTTAACTTTTTTACAAACAGCAGTGATTCCGGATTATCACCGTGAACACAGATTGTATCTACTCTTTTATCCAACACAGTTCCATCTACGGCACGAATCTGCTGGTGGGTAATCATATGAAGAACATGTTCGGCAGCTTCCTCTGCACTATGTATAATAGCATTCGGACGTGTACGCGGAGTCAGTGTCCCATCTGGCTGGTAGGTACGGTCTGCAAACACTTCATGTGCTACCTGTAACCCGCGCTTTTCTCCTGCCCTTGTTAGTTCACTTCCTGATAGGCCAAATAAGATGAGATCAGGGTTTACATCATGTACAGCCGCCGCAATCGCCTGCGCCAGTTCAGCATCCTTGCTTGCCATATTAAACAAGGCACCGTGCGGCTTCACATGCTGCATTTTCATTTTTTTAGCCTGACAAAACCCATAAAGAGCTCCGACCTGATAAATAACGAGTCTGTACACTTCATCTGGATCTATGTGCATATTTCTTCTTCCAAAACCAGCCAGATCCGGAAAACCTGGATGAGCTCCAACAGCGGTACCGGACCTTTTAGCCATCGCTACTGTTTCAGCCATAATATTATGATCTCCAGCGTGATATCCGCATGCAATATTAGCAGAAGTCACTAAGTCTAATACTTTTGAGTCTTCCCCAATTTTATAAGCACCAAAGCTTTCCCCTAAATCACAGTTTAAATCCACATGAAAGCTCATACTTTTTCCTCCTTATTTAAGTTCCACCTCATATGTACCTTCTTTTATTTGATTGGAAATTATTTCATACTGGGTCTCTGTAATAGGGTCAAATTGAATGTAATTTCCTGCTTCTAATAAAACTGGGGAATTTTTATCCGTGTTAAAAAGCTGCACTGGAGTTCGGCCAATAATATTCCATCCTCCTGGGCTATCTAAAGAATAAACGCCTGTCTGAGTTCCTGCAATTCCTACGGATCCTGCCTTTACTAAGGAACGGGGTGTAGCTAATCTTGGAGTGGCAAGCTTATCATTCATGCCTCCAAGGTAAGGAAAACCCGGGGTAAATCCAAGCATATAAATAAGGTACTCATTTTCTGTATGAAGTTCAATTACTTCTTCACGTTTCACCCCGTTATGTTCGGCCACTTTTTCTAAATCAGGACCAAACTCTCCTCCATAACAGACAGGGATTTCATAAACTTTGGCAGGGGGTATATCTGTTTCTCCTGCTTTTTCGCACCAATAGGTTACATAATCTTTTAAAGAAGAATAGGCAATACGAGCAGGGTCATAATGAAGAGTAACAGCTGTATAGGAAGGCACACACTCGGAGATCCCTTTTAACTTATTATTTTCTAAAAGCCAAGTGAATGCTCTGATTTTTTGGTTTGTCTCCTTTGAGATCGATGTACCAAACTCTACTCTTAAAGCACTGTCTCCCATTGCTTCTATTTGTATAGGCTTCATGCATATGACTCCTCATCCTTAGAAAAAGTTTTGAAATTGAGTAATTAATGTTCTTATCCCCAGTATCGCAGTTCCAATTGCTACAATTCCTCCAAAAATTGTCATCCAAATGGGATGCTGATAGTCCTTCACTATTTTTTTATGGTGGGCAGCTAACAAAACAGAACCTAAGGTTAACGGAAGAATTAAACCGTTAAAGGCTCCTGCAAAAATTAATAAAAATACTGGTTCTCCTATGACAGTAAATACAATCGTAGAAAATAAAATAAAGCCTATCGTCCAATATCTTTTATTTCTCTCAATGCTTGGATGAAAGGAAGTTAAAAACGATACAGAAGTGTAAGCAGCGCCTACCACGGACGTAATACCTGCTGCCCAAAGAACAAGACCAAACAAGCGCAGCCCGATATCACCGGCTGCGGTCAAAAATACAGTAGCCGTTGGATTTTCCGGGTTTAAGGAAACCCCAGCTGAAACGACACCTAATACCGCTAAAAAAAGTAATACTCTCATAATAGAAGCTACAATAATACCAGTAATTGAAGTGTTTGTAACATGGCGGAGATTTTCTTTTCCTGTGATGCCTGCATCTAACATCCTGTGGCCGCCGGCAAAAGTAATATATCCACCGACTGTTCCACCCACTACCGTAATAATAGTGAGTATGTCTATTGTGGCAGGTGCTACAGTCTGTATAACAGCTTCACCATATGGAGGAGAACTGACTATCATTACATATGCGGTTAACACAATCATCAAAGCACCCAGCACCCGTACAATCCGATCCATAGCTGCGCCTGCTTCTTTAACAATAAAAATAACAATACATATAGCTGCTGTTACAACGGCCCCAGTGGTTGACGAAAAACCAGTGAGAGCATTAAAACCCAGTCCTCCCCCAGCTACATTTCCAATATTAAATGCAAGACCTCCTAACACAATAAAAAAGGCTACAACATACCCAAGACCAGGTAAAACAGCATTCGCTATCTCTTGTCCCTTCATTTTCGAGACAGCAATAATGCGCCATATGTTCATTTGAGCACCAATATCTAAAATAATCGAAGCTAATATAACGAATGCAAAACTTGCTAGTAATTCTTCAGTAAAAACAGCAGTCTGTGTTAAAAAGCCTGGACCTATGGCAGAGGTAGCCATTAAAAATGCTGCCCCTGCCATTATACTTAAACGTTTTTTGCGATCTTCTTGCTCGTTCAACTTTTGTCCCTCCAGATCTTAAACCAGTGATAAATAGTATTCTCACCTGATTTTCATTCATTATGTGAAAACACTCATACGAAGAAATACGAAGGTAGAAACAAATTTAGCGAGTAATATATATTTTAACACTTGAACTGGTTTTCTGTCGTTAACGCAAGTGGAAGTTAAACACATTGTTACAGGTTGTGCTGATCACCCTTTGCATATAGTACCTTGCTTTTTTGCTTATCTCATAACTCTCGCCAAACAATCTTTTTACATTAAGTAATAAAAAAAGGTTCTATGTCAAATGTTGGGGTAGGAGTGCCTTGCTCCTACTCCTTTATCCTACTTGAAATTCCGTTATTTTATATTGGTGATGTAATAAGACACGTAACCTTAAACGATCATAACGCTTGAAGCCAAAAGCGTTTCGTTTAATCACCTTTGTTTGATTGT
>NZ_JBHFQG010000052.1:0-20208 GCF_041949975.1 Alteribacillus sp. JSM 102045
TTGTCAACGGCTTTGCCGCCAATGACGCTTCTTCCACGATTAATATTTGGGAACGGGTGAAAATGCTCGGGTATCCGACCGATGAACCGGTGGTGGTGATGAATTGCCGGGCGGACCGTGTCGACCGTACGGAACAATTTGCAGAGGATGTGCTTCCTTACATTCCATGCAAAACCCTGGTGCTCATCGGAGAAACAACGAGCCCGATTGTCGACAGCTATAACGCCGGCCATATTCCAGCTGATATACTGCTGAACCTGGAACACCAGGATACCGGCGAAATTGTACGGGCCCTGGAGCCTTATATGAGCAATACCGTGCTTTACGGAGTCGGCAACATTCACGGTGCAGCGGAACCGTTAGTAGAAGAACTGCAAAAAATCAAAGCACAAAAGGAGTTAGTATAACGTGGGACTGCAGGAAATTACGATCGCACTCGTGGCAGGGGTCACGCTTAGTCTATTATTCGCCGAAAAAACCGGAATCTTACCAGCCGGCCTCGTTGTTCCCGGCTACCTTGCCCTGGTTATCGATAAACCGGTGTACGCCATTTCGATCTTGTTTGTCAGCTTTGCGACCTACCTTGTCGTGATGTACGGGATCAATCACTTTACGATTTTGTACGGGAGACGAAAATTTACAGCGATGCTGTTGACGGGGATCATTTTAAAGCTCGGATTTGACGCCATATACGGGATCCTCCCAATAAATGTGGCTGATTTACAGGCCATTGGTTTGATCGTCCCCGGCTTGATTGCCAATACCATACAGCGCCAGGGCTTTCTGCCGACTGTTTCCAGCACGATGCTATTGACCTTCTCAGCATTTGGTGTTTTATCCATTTATAATGTATGGCTTGCTTAGATTCTTTTGGTATTATAATTAATTAGGTATATAAAGCCTTTTCCGTTTAATTGGAATGGGCTTTTTTACGTTGGCCTAGTGTTGTTAAATTGCTCAGTTGTTTCTATAATAGAAGAACAAGAGAGGAAAGATGCAGCTATGGTTACCATTAATGATATAGCAAAGATGGCAAGTGTATCGCGGACCACCGTCTCACGGGTGCTTAATAATTCTTCCCATGTCAGTAAGAAAGCGCGGGAAAGAGTTCTGGAAGCAATTGAGAAAACAGGATACATCCCCAGTGAGCACGCAAAAGGATTACGAGTAAAGCAAACAAATGTTGTTGGTGTCATCCTTCCGAAAATCAGTACAGAAACATCAAGCCGTGTAGTCAATGGAATAGATGAAGAGTTAAGCAGGTATGGGTATCAAATATTATTAGCAAATTCCAACCTTGAGCTGAAAAAAGAAATCGAACACCTAAAGCTTTTACAAAGCCGCAGAGTGGATGGAATTATATTAATGGCGACAAATGTAGATAAGAGCTTACAAGAAGAAATAAAAGCTCTCCCTATTCCAACGGTGGCATTAGGGCAAGAAATTCCCGGTGTTACCTCGGTTGTGTACGATGATTATCATGCAGCTTGCGACCTAACTCAACTTTTTATAAATAAAGGACACCGGAAGATAGCATTTATTGGAGTGAGTGAAGAAGACAAGGCAGTCGGATACTTGCGAAAAAAAGGATATTTGGACACGATGAAAAATAATAATCTTTCAGTGGAAGACTTTTGGATGGCACAAGGAACGTTTAATATTACATCTGGTTATCATGCCATGAAAGAAATATGGGAAACATCATCTGAGCGTCCAACAGCTGTTTTTGCTGTGACCGATCGTTTAGCAATAGGAGTCATGGAGTATCTTCAAGAGAAAGGCCTAAACATTCCAAAAGACATCTCGATTGCAGGCATTGGTGCTTCCGAATTGTCCAAATACGTGAGACCTGCTTTAACAACAGTTGATTATTTTAACAATGAAGCAGGTAAAGTAACAGCTCGTCATTTATTAGATAAAATGCTTGAAGAAAATGAATCGAAAAAAAGTAAGCTTGGTTATAGACTAATAGAAAGAGATAGTTTATGATGAAATGTGTAATCGATTCCAAGTTCATATATCTATGTTTGGAATCGATTCCACCGTTTGTTTAATCATGAATAACTAGTACAAGAGCCATTCTAGTGAGACACCTGTCTTTTTAGAAAGCGCTCACAAGTTTGAAGAAAAGAAAGGAGAATAAGTATGGCAGAGAATCGGCGTATTGCTGAAGAACTTATAGAAGCTGTAGGCGGCCAGGAAAACATATCATCAGTAGCTCACTGTGCAACTCGGCTTCGCATTATGGTCCACGACAAAGAAAAAATAGATCAAGAACGTGTAGAAAATCTTGATAAAGTAAAGGGTGCTTTTTATAACTCCGGACAATATCAGGTTATTTTTGGAACTGGCACAGTAAATAAAATGCATGAAGAAGTCACTAAACTGGGACTTTCGGAAAGTACAAAAGGTGAGCAGAAGAAAGAGGCCGGTAAACAAGGAAATGCCTTGCAAAGAGCCGTTCGCACCTTCGGGGATGTGTTTGTGCCAATTATTCCAGTGCTTGTGGCGACCGGTTTATTTATGGGGTTAAGAGGTCTTCTCTTACAAGAACAAATACTTTCCCTAATTGGCTTGTCTCCTGAAGAAGTTCCTGAGAATTTTCTAACATTTACAGAAGTATTAACAGACACTGCCTTTGCTTTCTTGCCTGCGCTTGTTGCCTGGTCTGCGTTTCGAGTATTTGGAGGAAGTCCGGTCATTGGTATCGTATTAGGCTTAATGCTGGTAAGTCCTTCTCTTCCCAATGCCTATGAAGTAGGGGAAGGTACAGCAGAACCATTAATGTTTCTAGGCTTTATCCCTGTCATTGGCTACCAGGGTTCTGTACTGCCGGCTTTTATTGCCGGATGGTTTGGAGCAAAGCTCGAACAAAGGGTGAGAAAATCAGTTCCTGAAGCATTAGATTTGATCGTTACGCCATTCGTAACACTGCTTGTCATGATTTTTCTTTCCTTATTCCTGTTTGGGCCGCTTCTGCACGGCTTAGAAAATGCGGTAATGGGAGCGACTACTTGGCTTCTCGGTCTTCCATTTGGAATTAGCGGACTGGTTATTGGGTTTTTTCATCAAATTATTGTTATTACAGGGGTTCATCATGTCTTTAACTTTCTTGAGATTCAATTATTAGAGCGATTTGGCAGCAATCCATTTAATGCGATTATTACGTGCGGTATTGCTGCACAGGGCGGGGCAGCACTTGCTGTTGGCCTGAAAACTAAAGCCGCAAAATTGAAGGCCTTAGCACTTTCATCCTCTCTGTCTGCGTTTTTAGGAATTACTGAACCAGCTATTTTCGGGGTGAACCTTCGCTATATGAAGCCATTTGTAATGGGACTTATCGGAGGAGCAGCTGGCGGATTTTTCGCTTCTCTCGTAAACCTCGAAGCAACAGGGATGGCAATAACCGTAATTCCTGGTACATTATTATATCTAAATGAACAAATTGTGTTTTATTTGCTTGCAAACCTTATTTCCATCGGTGTTGCCTTTGGATTGACGTGGACATTTGGATATTCAGATAAAATGAAAGAAGAAATGGATAAATAGAAAAAAGCGATGAAGGGGTTGTCTCGAAAGTAAGAGACAGCCCCATCTTCTTTTTCCGAAGCATTCGCGTGATTAGGACCTCCTGTGGCTCCTTTGCCAAAGCAAGGATCTTAAAGCCCGAGACAGATGAATGAAAGATGAATCGGTAACCAAGGAAGAGGCTCGAAGACCAAAGTGATAGAAAGAGAGGAAATGAAGTAACCAAGCAAGGACCTTAAAAATATGTTGAAGGACCAGTTACAAGCTTTTCAGTGATGTTGCGGCAGATCCTGCTTGAGGAAGGTGCAGATCGATCACCGCTGCCAACTTTCTGGTACGCGCAATGGCACTGCCTGTGCCAAAAAAGAAATCCAATCAAAACAGCCGGCCATGATTTATTTTCATGACCAGCTGTTTACCATGCAAGGGATTTTAAGAAGGCTTCTTTTGGATATAAGTTTTTACTATTTAGATTTAACACCCAGCCCATAGGTATCTGGTACTTGTGCTTAATAAAATTTTAATATTTCAACTCCCATTTTTCTGCAATGAAAGAGGCCTCGCTGTTCTCAGCAAAAAAACGAATTCCCTGACTCTCCTTAGACGGAAAGATTCTTGCCGTGAAAACGTCTCCACCATCGTTTACGAATATTTCTACAGACGAAGAATCAACAAAAATTTGAAGAGTGACATTCGTTTGCAAGTACGGGATAGAACGAGTAGTGCCAAAGTCTTCGGCAACCGGTTCACCGGAATGGGTACGGTCTAGAGTTAAGCGCTGGTTTTCTGTGTCCAGAAAAATTCTGGTTTCCTCATTTTGCCCTGCTCTTACAGCCACACCAGCTTTCCCTTGTTCCACTCCTTCTATTTCACATATGAATTCGTAGCATTCCCCGCTCCAATCTGTTTTAGTTAAAGTGTAGTTATCTAATAGGAACGAGTCTGTTTTTTTGTTTGCTCTAAGCTGTCTTAGTTCTGCTGCTGGTTTTTGAATCACTTTATTGTTTTTCACCGTTAATTCACGCGGCAATGTTAAACAATGGGCCCATAAGTTACGGTCTGTAGGATAGCTTATTTCAGGCAGTCCCATCCACCCGACCATAATCCGTCTACCATCAGGAGTTTCTGTTGTTTGAGGAGCGTAAAAGTCAAAACCAGCATCCAATTCCCTGAAAGTTCTATGTTCAAAACGACCGGTGGCTACGTCTAATCTTTCTCCTGTCAGATAGCCTGCTTGATAAAAATTGCGAAAACGTTCTCCTTCTGGTTCTATACCTTGTGGAGAGAACACAAGTACTCCCTGATTTTGAAGTTCAAAATAATCAGGGCATTCCCACATAAAACCAAAGTTAGCGTAATTGGTTTTTATTTCATCAACGAGCTTCCAATCTATTAAATTATTAGAAGTATATAGTAAAGCTGTTCCCGTTTTATTTTCTCTTTGCGCTCCTACCACCATATAAAAAGCATCACCGCTGCGCCAAACCTTTGGGTCACGGAAATGTTCTGTGTACCCGTTTGGTGGAGCAGAAATAATAGGCTGTTTATCCTTTTTTATGTGTGCTTCTTTGTCCATCACCGCGTGGCATTGATAAGGATTTCGATTCCAGTTATTATCTCTCGTGTTTCCGGTATAAAATAAATGCAGCATATTTTCATGTACGATACCGCTGCCTGAGTAAACACCGTGACTGTCATACGGAGTGTCCGGAAAAAGGGCGGGGCCGTGATTTTTCCAGTGAACCAAGTCTTTTGAAGAAGTATGGCACCAATGCTTTAAACCGTGAACTGGTCCAAGGGGAAACCATTGATAAAATAAATGATATTCTCCGTTATAATAACAAAAGCCATTTGGGTCATTTAAAAGGCCCGTTTCCGGCTGAATATGATATGTTTGGCGCCATGGACAATTCGCAGCACTTTTCTCTAAATGCTCCCATTCTTCTTTTGAAACATCGTCTATTTGTCTATATAGCTGTTCACGTGTCCAAGTCATACAAAAATCGTCCTTTCTTCTTCTAGGATGGCATTTTTCTATACACTAAAGAATAAATAGTTTTTTTTCAACGGATTTTTAAAGAAAGAAAGAACAATATTATGTACGAGGTGTTAATGGTAATATTTTGTATTTACATCATCTCTGTTCTTTGTTTGTCCAATTCCTTCTTCTGCTAGTTTTTGGCGGAATTTCTCATATAAAAATAACGCCAGCATGTCGTATCTCTCCTGGTCTGAAAGCTTATCCATCAATTCGTCTACGTCTTTACTGCTAAAGGTTTGTAAAATACCTTCAATAATAATTAACGCGTCCTCTTCATCACCTGTTAGCTTATTTTTGTATAAGTCGTACAGATTGTCTACAAATTCCATTCTACCGCTCCTTGTAAATCAATTTATAAAGTATTGTTAGCATAAGAGAAATTCATATGTTTTATTCCAAGAAAATATCACATGCTATGAAGGAGGTGAAGAAAATGAAAAAAGAACCTAAAAAGAAATTTGATTTTCCAACTCAGGCCAATACTGACGGAGAAATTGGCGTTCACACCAGTTTAAAAGCAAACAAACCTTTTGATACAGAAGATAGATTCGCAGGTGATTCTGTTGATGAGCATAAACAGTTAGAAGCAGCCAATGAAGATCTTGCTGAAAAAGAGATTTCTCAAACATTTAACAATTCTTAATAGAAAGCAGCCGTCCTGTCAAAAAAATGAAAGGACGGTCTGATATCACTCATTTAAAAGCTTTTCTAGCGAGTCGATATTTTCTCTCATTAAAGAGAAATAGCTTGCATCCTGTGATTCTTCATGTAAACTTTCCAGGTTGTTAAAGTAGACAGCTTGTGCCCCTATTTCTTCTGCAAAATTTTTGGCTGTACCAATAGCAAAGCTTTTTTCGAAAGCAACATACTGAATGTTTTCTTTCTCAGCTTTTTCGATCAATGTTTGCATGCGCTTCTGTGATGGCTCGTTGGATGAAACAGTTTCTGTAATTGATATTTCGTCAAAATCATATCTTTCTGCCCAATAGGTATAGCCTGGGTGAGCAACAAATACAGAATGTTTATCAGTTTCTTTCGCGGCTTCTTTGAACTCCATATCAAGTTCCCGCAGCTTTTTCTCTAACTGTTCCGTGTTCTCTTTAAAAACAGGTGAGTGATCAGGGTCAACCTCTATCAAAACGTCTTTAATGTTATGGGCGATTTCAATCGCTTTTATCGGATCAATCCAAACGTGTGGATTCTCCGGGCCGTGAATGTGCGCTTCTGAAGTATCTTCCTCCTCATGAGAATGTTCATGAGTATGTGTTTCATTCCCATGTGTGTGACTGTGGGAGTGGGTGTTTTCTGTTTCCCATTCGTGGTGTTGATATTCTACTTTTTCAATATCTTCTGCCACGTCTACTGTCGTAACGTCTTCGTTTATTAATAACGGTAATATCGTATCGTTCAAGCCTTCCATACTCCCTGTCGTGTACAAAAACCTGTCCGTTTCCACCATATCCGTTATTTCTTTAATTGTAGGCTCATAAGTATGAGCGTCTGTACCAGGAGGAACAATATTATTTACTTCCACCTGTTCACCGCCAATATGTTCAATAAAATCTTCTATTGCAAATATGTTAGTAGCAAGTGTAAGGGGCTGGTTCTCATCGTCTGAAGCTGCAGGGGAGGGTTCTGCTTCAGATCCCGCCGGGTTCTCCTTGCCGCAAGCGCTAAGAATAAAAAAACTGCCAGCTAAAACTGTTGATAAAAATTTTATCATAAAAAAAACTCCTTATTTGTCTGTGTGAATGATTTCTGTAAAGGTAGTAGCAGCTCGGTTTAATTGATTTTTTACATCAATAAGGTCATTACTTAACCAGCGTAGACAAAATAGACCTGTCTCCACTTCTGTTATGGCCCCCTGGGTAGTAGCAGCAGAGCTTAGCTTTACATTTTCCAAACTGAAATGGGCAAGCTTTGGAGAGCCTGCCCAAAGAGTTGCATAGTAAGAAAAACCATCTAATATACCGATTTGCTCATACGATTTCTCCTTTGGAGAGAAGCGGAAGCGGTTATATACACATAATTTTTCTTCCCTGTAAATGGACGTGAGCAAGTCAATACTTCTATATTTATACTTTTCTCCTTTAGCACGGCGTCCTGATGATAATATTTCACCCCAAATAATATGAGAGCTGTTCTTCATTGATATATGACCAGCATTTTTAAAATAGGCATCCTCAAAAGGGATGATGGTGTCGGGCACCATATGCAAAAAAGCATCTGAGCCAAGATGCACATTCATGGTTTGGGATGTCATTTCATCCTCTTTATTAGGATAAATTTTAGCCGAAGATTGCTGCAGCAATGTAACATTGGCATGGTTTTCAACCGTTAGATGATAGGTATTATTATCTCCAGAAACCATTCCCCCGGATGTTTCCATTAAGTATACTACAGCATGGCAGTCGTCATTTGGATATAATGCATGACTCGCTCGTAGCGGGGGAGTCTGGTGGAGGCTGCTCAGTACAGTTTTGTTTTTTTTATTAGAAAAAGTGAGGGACAGCTGCCCGTTTAATTGTAAATGTCTTTTATGCACCGCTTTTCACTTCTTTATCCCACTCTTTATCAAGTAAGATAGAATGCTGGATCCAGGCAATAATACCGTTTAACCCTTCTCCTTGTTTTTGATTTGCAAAAATAAACGGTCTTTTTCCTCTTGCTTTCAAGGCGTCTTTTTCCATGACGTCCAAATCAACTTCGACATAAGGAGCAAGGTCTAATTTATTAATAACAAGCAGGTCTGAACAAGTCACCCCGGGCCCGCCTTTACGTGGAATATCCTGTCCTTCTGCAACATCGATGACCTATATAAAACCATCGACTAATTCAGGACTAAACGTGGCAGAAAGGTTATCTCCTCCGCTCTCTACAAAAATAATATCAAGATTTGAAAAACGCTGATTAAGCTCATCAATAGCATCAAAATTCATCGAGGCGTCTTCACAGATTGCCGTGTGAGGACATCCCACCTGTTTCTACTCCAATGATGCGATCTTCTGGTAAAACACCATTCACCGTAAGAAATTTGGCGTCTTCTTTCGTATAAATATCATTTGTGATAACAGCTACTTCATAGGAAGTGTGAAGTGCTCTTGTTAACTGCTCTACCATAGCCGTTTTTCCTGACCCTACAGGACCGCCAATTCCTATTTTAACTGGTTTATTCACAAATGTATCCCCTTTCATTGTAGATAACGTAAAAATAAATAAACAGTGGAGTTTTTAGGAAATAAAAAGTCTTCCATTTAAGTGTTCATGTCTCATGGATGCAAGCTCCAAACCAACCGCTGAGTTTCCGGCATCATCTAAATTCATACTCATGATCGTTCTGGCAGCTTCTTCAAAGGAGGGCAAGAACTGATAAATCGTTTAAACTCCAGTGGTTTGCCCTAAAGGAACTGCTCGGACAGCGTTATGAACCATAGCTGTCGTACTGGAGTATAGAAACGCAGCTATTGCATCCAATATTTTCATGTCTGTTAGAGAAGTGTACATTCGGTAAATAATCGGATAATGAAAAGACAGATTTTGATTTTTCAGTTCTTGTTCTATAAAACCTCCAGGACCTTTTTTATCCATGGTTCGGATCGTTTTTAGGAATTGCTGTCCCATTTGCAAGCTGCCATTACGGGATTCTTTAGCAATTTTAATGGCATGGCACAGAGATGAAATCACTGGCAATTTTTCACACCTATTTGTAGATACTGCTTCCATTGTTTCTTTTACTATTAACCCGTCTCCGTAAGTGAGATTATCAAATAAATAAGAGAGGCAGTATTGTTTTAACGTCTCCTGGTTGTAAATATAGCCGTCTTGAATATAGCTTTCCATTCCAAACGAATGAGTGTAGGAACCGATCGGGAAAGCAGAGTCATGTATCTGCATTAAATGAAGCTGATTAGTTTTCATGGTGATGGTGGTGTCCTTTATACTTAAATGGTTTATAAAAGCGTCTTTTTTCTTGGGTAAAGAAACCCCGGTTTCTTTAAATAAAGCTGGCAGCGTAGCATCATACCGTACAACTATTTCTCCATTTTCTATGAGGCAGGGAGTATGACGGTTGCCCAATTCAAAAGCTGCTTTTCCCATTTCTTCTATGGAAGTGGGTTGGAGGACAAAAACATCTTCTAAAACAGTATTTACAATGATTTGAGTTTCAGCATCTTCGAATAATATATCACCAGGCTGTAATTGAACACCTTTTTCTAATGAAATAGCAACATCTCTGCCATCACTTGTTTTTTTCCGAAGAATGCGTTTGTTTAGTTCTTCCCAATCTAATTCGATCAGGTCTTGTCTCTTTTTTGAACCATTATTCCATTTGTCAATATGGCCGACAGGTTTTGTAATTACCATTTCTATCAACTCCTTTAGGGGTTAAAACACAAAGTATCTTTGTGCCATGGCTACTTCATGAAATGGCTCACATTCAATTTTTTTCCCATCTACTAAAACGTCGTATGTTTCTGGGTTAATACTTATCTCTGCTGTACTGTCATTGAGTTTCATATCTTTCATTCCAATGCTGCGGCACCCTTTCACAGGGACGATATTTTTTTGTAGCTGCAGTTTGTCTTGAATCCCGTTATCAAAGGCTGCATTTGATATAAACGTCATGCCAGTTGAATATTTATTTGCGACATACCGTTTGATGCGATGGTTGTCATTGCTGTGATCTTCTTTAAGGTACCCTCTTTGCTTTTTCATTTTGTCAGCAGTTTGCCAGGTTCTTATAATCACTTCGCCTACACGCCCCATAGCTTGAGAATCTGAGGCGATAATGCTGATCAATCCCATATCATGCAAGATATCTTCTGCCGCAATGGTTTCCGGGCGAATACGAGAATCAGCAAAAGCTACATCTTCTGGAACGTTTCTGTCCAGGTGGTGACATACCATCAACATATCAAGATGTTCATCAATTGTATTTGTCGTAAAAGGCCGAGTTGGGTTGGTAGAGGAAGGCAGAATATTAGGAAGTGAAGCGATTCTCATAATATCCGGCACATGTCCGCCGCCTGCTCCCTCTGTGTGATACGTATGATTAACACGGTTACCGATCGCGTTGATAGTGTCTTCTACAAATCCTGCTTCATTTAAAGTATCTGTATGAATTGCTACTTGAACATCATAGTCATCGGCGACTGATAGACAGGTGTTGGATGCTTCATTAGGTAAAGTACTTATTTTTGCCTGTATTATTCTTTTCCTGCAATGGCGCCCGAATGGACTATTTTCCATGAAAACTAGAGCGCTTGATTAACTTTTAATAGGAGGAAAAAATCATGTCTTTTTCATTGATGCGATTTGCAGGGTCAAAACGGAATATATTCATTTTGCTGTTTTTTGTCTTGCTTATACTGCCCATCTTTCTATCGGAATTTCAGACGAATCTGCTTGGAAGATATCTGGCATTTGCCATACTCGTACTTGGCCTCGATTTATTATGGGGATATGAAGGCGTTTTAAGCTTAGGTCATGGTATTTTCTTTGGATTAAGTGCTTATGTGATGGCCGTGTATGTCACTATGGAATCGTCACAGGGAGGGCTGCCTGATTTTATGGTTTGGAGCGGGATAACTGAGCTTCCGTTTATTTGGAGTATTCTTTTTTTTCCATTTCTTGCTTTACCGTTAGGCATTATAGCCCCAATGGCCATAGCATTTATTGTTGGCTTTTTACCTTCCGAAATAGAATCAAAGGAGTTTATTTTACTATTTTAACTCAGGCTTTAGCTATTGTGACGGTTACGCTAATTGTGAGCCAACAAAATATAACCGGCGGGACAAATGGTATAACAGGTTTCAAATCAGTCCTTGGTTTTTCTCTTTCAAGCCCTTTTACTAATACTGTGTTGTATTTCATCACTCTCACCTTTCTTGGTTTAGTGTTTTGGTTAAGTTATCGGTTAGTGAACAGCAGGTTTGGTCATGTATTAGTTGCAATCCGCAATGGCGAAAACCGCCTTCGTTTCTCGGGTTATAATACAGCTTATTATAAAATCTTTGTTTTCACGTTGTCAGCTGGAGTTGCTGGTCTAGCAGGTATGTTGTTTGTATTGCAGGTTGGGATCATATCTCCTTCTATGATTGATATTGTCCCTTCCATTGAAATGATTTTATGGGTGGCGATTGGAGGCCGTGGTACATTAGTTGGTCCTATCTTTGGAGCACTGCTTGCTAACTCAGGTAAAACTTTTTTCAGCCAGACGTTCCAGACTTTTGGTTGTTTTTAATCGGTGCTGTTTTTATAACAGTAGTTGTTTTCTTGCCCGGAGGTCTTATGTTAATTAGTTCTAAAATCAAAAAGAAATGGGGAAAGAACATTGAAACAAGTACAGAATCAAAAACGAAAACAGTTGCCAGGAAGAATACTGCAGTGTGAAGATGTATTAGTGAAATATGGAGAGTTTACGTTTCTCATTTTCAGTTGAGGAACGAGAAGTTCACTTTCTTATAGGCCCAAATGGTGCTGGAAAAACGACGTTTCTTGATGTGCTGTGCAGATTGACGAAAATGACGGACGGGAAGGCATTATTTCATGAGACTTATAATTTGAAAAAAATGAAGGAGTTTGAAATTGCAAGAAAAGGTATAGGAAGGAAATTTCAGGCGTCATCGGTTTTTCCAAATTTAACAGTTTGTAAAACCTGGAAATATATATAAAGCAAAATAAGAATGTGTTTTCGATGTTGAAAGCAAGGCTCACTTCTGCAGAAAAAGAAAAAATTCAATCGTAATTAGAGACGATTGGATTAGAAGATCAAAAATATATAAAAGCGGGGGGGCTTTCTCACGGACAAAAACAGTGGCTTGAAATCGGAATGGTAATGATGCAGGAGCCCGAACTTTTATTATTGGATGATCCTATAGCCGGTATGACAGAGGAGGAAGAAGAGATAACGGGCCGCCTTCTGCACACTTTAAAGTCCAAGTGTTCCATTATTGTCGTGGAGCATGACATGGAGTTTGTTCGTAAATACGCTGAACGTGTAATAGTGATGTATGAAGGAAGACTTCTTGCTGAGGGCAGTATGGAAGACATTCAACTAAACCGTCAAGTTCAAGAAGTTTATTTGGGCACGGCAGAGGAGGAAAAAATGCTGCAATTACAACAGCTTGATGTTGCTACGAGAGAGTCTTGTATTAAAAGATATTTCTTTACATGTCCAAAATGGAAAAGTGGTTTGTATTTTAGGTAGAAATGGTGTTGGTAAATCTACTTTAATCCAAGCCATCATGGGAGTATTAAAGGCTCAAAATGGGCAAATTTTGTATCGGGAAAGTAATATAACGCGGGCAGCACCCTTTGCTCGTGCTAGGAAAGGGATTGGATATGTTCCTCAAGGAAGAGAAATTTTCTCCAATTTAACTGTCTATGAAAATTTGATTCTTGGGTTTGAATCAAAAAGGGATAGAAAAACGGAAATTCTGAAACAGATATATACGTATTTTCCAGTACTTCAGGAAATGAAGCATAGAAAAGGGGGAGATTTAAGCGATGGACAGCAGGAACAGCTTGCCATTGGAAGAGCTTTAATAGCAGAACCTTCCCTGCTTTTACTTGATGAACCTGCCAAAGGTATTCAGCCTAATATTGTAAAAGATATTCAAGACGTTATTCTAAATATTAAAGAAACGACAAACACCTCAATGATTCTTGTAGAACAGAGCATGTCGTTTGCCAAAAAACAGTTGATTATTTTTACGTAATGGATCGAGGTAAATTGGTGTATGAAGGCCCTAAATTGGTTGAAGAAGAAGTAAAACAATATTTAAGTATATAATGTACTCAAGCATGACCTTTTCAGCTCATATTATTTTTTGCGAACAACAATATTGCCGAAAGTGTATTTTTCCAAACGCGCTAGCCGATTGCTTCGTTGTTGAAATTTCAGTCTGTTAACGATCCAGAAGAAGAGGAGCTGAAAGTGGAAATAGAAAAATCTATTAAATCAACAGAAATATACGGAACTTTCTAAAGATCATTACTTAATCATTGATGAATGTAGCCAGCCTGTCCGGAAAAACTGGGAGGCTGGTATCAACTAGCTTTTCTATTGGTTTTAAGTAGTATGGACAATTGTTCTTTCATATAAATGAGTTGAGTGAGGTGATTATTTAACTATGTGTGAAGGCTTTTGGGCGTGTATAAGTCCAGATGCATGGCTGCAGACCTTCGGAACAATCATCGGCGCATTTTTAGGAACGTTGTTAGCTGGGTTTATTTCCCTTCATTTATACTTGAAAAAACAAAAGGATCAAACCAAAAATGAAACGAGAGGCTTTAAAAGAAAATTCATCCTTCATTATTATGCAAAGACCAAAACGGTACTTGCTATAGCTAAAGATATAAGTTTTGCTAGTGAACCAAGTTATATCCGTCATGAAGCTTTATATGTATTAATTAATGATTTGAAGAAGTATTACTTAAGAGAAGTTGAACCAGTAACCCCAATTGACTTACATCCATATTTTGAGGAGATTTACATGAAGCTCGTAAACATACAAACCTTTACAAAATACACAAGCAAGAGCGGGATACCTCCGAAAACCATGGAGATGTTGGGCGTAGATACGATAGTAAAAGAGTCCATTGAAGCAATAGAAGGAACAATAGACCAGCTGCAAACCGTTGTGGAGGAAAAATATTAGAAATAGAAAAGGATTGGGGTATAATGACTAAAATCAGAGATCTAAGCAAAAAAATATACAAAATAATCAGAATTGTGTTAGAATGGTTGCTAAGCTTCGATTCAGAAAATTTAGAAACAAATTGGAGGGAGATAGGTTATGTCTATGAGAGAGAAAGCATTGGCCATGCACAAGGAGAACCCCGGTAAAATTGGGACGCATTCTACAGTAGAGGTGGAAAGTAAAGAAGATTTGGGACTAGCTTACTCCCCGGGAGTGGCTGAGCCTTGTAAAGAAATTGAAGAAGACGTCAATCAAGTATATGATTATACGAGCAAAGGTAATCTGGTTGCAGTAGTAAGCAACGGTTCCGCTGTACTAGGTCTAGGAAATATAGGCCCTGAAGCTTCACTTCCTGTTATGGAAGGGAAAGCTATTTTGTTTAAGGAATTTGCAGAAATTGATGCTTTTCCTCTCAGCATTAACAAGAAAGATACAGCAGGATTTATCGAAACGGTAAAGGCGTTGGAACCAACATTTGGCGGTATAAATTTGGAAGATATAAAAGCGCCGGATTGCTTTATTATTGAAGATTCTTGCCGGGAAGCACTTAATATTCCAGTTTTTCATGATGACCAGCATGGAACTGCTATTGTAACTCTTGCTGGTTTAATAAATGCTTTTAAATTGGTGAATAAAACAGTGGTAGACAGCCGAATTGTGATTAATGGAGCAGGAGCAGCCGGAGTAGCAGTGACAAAGCTTTTACTGTCCCTTGGAGCAGCAGATGTAGTGCTGTGTGATTCAAAAGGGGCGATTTATGAAGGACGTAGTGAAAGAATGAACGACATAAAAACTGAGTTGTCTCTCGTGACAAATCGTAAAAAAGTAAAAGGATGCCTTGAGGATGTAATTGAAGGTGCTGATGTTGTAATTGGTGTATCTGCTCCTGACAGCATTACAAAAGAAATGGTACAGTCCATGAACAGAGATCCAATTATTTTTGCCATGGCTAATCCTATCCCTGAAATCATGCCTGAAGATGCGAAGGAAGCCGGGGTAAAGGTTATTGGTACAGGGCGCTCTGATTTTCCGAATCAAGTGAATAATGTGCTTGCGTTTCCTGGTGTTTTTCGAGGAGCACTTGACGTGCGGGCTTCTGAAATCAATGAAGAAATGAAAATAGCGGCTGCTAACGCTATCGCAGAATTAATTACGGAAGAAGAGCTGACCCCTGATTATGTGATTCCTAATCCGCTTGATCCGAGGGTTGTTCAAGCGGTATCGAGTGCCGTTGCAGACGCCGCAATAAAAACGGGAGCAGCCAAACAACCTTCAAAACAAAGTGTTGTTGAATCGTCAAAAGTATAATTTAAAAAAGGAGGCACGGCACGCTATGTCCGTGCCTTTCTAATTGTTTAGGAAATTATGTTTTTACAAGTTGTGGATAACTATCTTCATATTGTTTGATATCCGCGTCTAGCTTAAGCGCCCAGCCTCTCGGGGTTAAATAACCTCCAGTCATGAAAGGCAAAGAGCGCCTTTCATGACTGAAGAACATTTACCTGTCGAGGCTGATCAGGGCGCTTGCGCTTTTGTTCTTTAAGTTAGAGTATGATTGGAAGTGGAGGTTTACTATGATTATACATATCATAATATTGGCACTCAAACTTTTGCCCAGGTATTTCTTTTACTAATATAATCTGCAATTAAATAGATAACAATATATACCGAAAATGAATAAACATGTTTCCAGTATATAGGCTGATATAATCCAATACTTTTAAAAAAAGGTTCAGCAACAAAAGCAGATACAACTGAAAAGAAAACAGCCTTAATAAGTGGACTGACATTAGGTTTTATTTGAATCAAAGAAAGGATAAATAATGGAAGGAGACTAAAATCCCAAGGTAAGTAATTTGGTATGAAGGGAAGAACTTCATACGTGTAATACCATAATCCTAAACTAATTCCAATGAAATCAAGCCATGATATAATAAGGATTACAAATACCCCAGTACTCAATAATCGAATGGTACTATCTTTCTTTCTAAATATAATCCAAAAAATCCATGGACTAATTGTTAGTCCTACTCCTAACCACCATTGCCATGTATATATAACATTTTCTTTCCAAATATAAAACATTTGATTATTGGCCCGAACAACAAGGTCATAAGCCTGTTTAATTTGTTGTTGTAAGTTTCCATCCACTAAAATACCTACTTTCTATTTTCTTTCTTTTTCTACTTTCATTATCTCTCTTCAATTGGTATTTCAACCGGAACATTGAAAATCCATAATAAAATTAATGTAATGAGAATGGATAAGACATATGTAAGTAATGGTTTCGTGTGGTGGAGGCGTAACATTGGAAACATTATACATAGAAATAATAAGGACCAACCCAAATGCCATCCATAATTAAAAGTGATCAATCCTAACAAGTAATAAATATATTCTGTCCCTGTATAAATTCCTATCCATTTTACATTGTGAAAAATTTTTCCTTGAATTGATCCTGGATAGTTAGCTAAAAACAACAACAGAGAACCAGGATATACAATGAACGTATAAAGCATGATTTGTAATGAATATCCTGCCGAAAAATCAGCATGAATTTCCCATAAAAAATAGTTAGCACATAAAACATAATATGTTAAATTAGCCCCAGCAAAAAACCACATGGTGGTGTGATACTTTCTCCATTGTTTATAATTGCCACTCCGCCAAACTAAGAAAATAACTAACGCGGTTATAAAAACATGCATAAAAAAACCTGCCATTCCTTTTTGTAATTTGAGCAAAAGGTAACCCCTCTTAATTTTGGGTTTGAGGTATTATTTTATTAGAATTAATTTAACCTGATGGATAACTATGTACACAAGCCAAAGTCTAGAAAAATAATTAAAAACGAGGAACAAAGCAATAAGCAATAATGTGATTATGCATAAAGTTAGTGATTACGAAGAACTGAGGAAACAACGAACGTATCAAGAGCGATTTATTTAGTTAGGAGGAATGAATTAATGAAAATAGCAATGAGCTTCTTGATGATGTGGCGGATGCATACTTATTCTTCGGATGATTAAAGAGAACGAAAAAACTTCGTAAATGCTAAGACTAGACAGACTTGTCCTAACTAAATTGCTTAAAAATCCCAAAGCATGAATCTTCTCTTTAGAAGTGGTTCATAATTGACCCAAACGTGCGCAAGAACAAAAAAGTAGGAAGTGCCTCTCTAAAAAACAATAGAATTTTTATGAGTAACTAAGGAATTAATTCAATTGTTCAAACCTAGTAGTTTTGTATGTGTGATAATGACCAATTAAATAAATGATTATAAAAATAGGAAATGAGTAATAATATTCCAATTAAGCGGTACATAGAAACCAATATATGCAAGCAATGGCAACCCAATAAATGATGAAACCAGTGAAAAAAGTAATGTTTGGGTCAATTATTGTTTATAATTTCCAAGGAGAAAAATTAAATTCCCTAAAGTCTTATAAAGTTTAAAGATGTAATAACAAAACAAGGGGAGACTAATGAAAGCAAAACAAATAGATTAAACAATGGAGAAATATCAGTTTATTAGTAAAATCAAAAGGTTGACAGACGTGACGAATGCTAAGCGATATGGCGTGATTAAAAAATATCTTTATAACTGGTAAAAAGAAAATGGTATTGCTGTGAAAAATCCGGGGAGACAGGGGCAAAAACATACTGCACTTTGAAAAGGGAGAAGTCTTTCGAACAAGGGTGCTGAAAAAAGTAACGAATGGCGTTCCAACTTTCATAGAGATTAGTGAAAGGAGCTATGTTAAAGCCGCAATAAAAGCATAATATGACCCAAGATATGCAAAAAGGAGCTGTCTCAAAAAGCCCTTGCATGGTAAACAGCCGGCTGTGAAAATAAATCACGAACAGCTGTTTTGCTTGGTTTTCTCTGTACAGGCGGTGCCGTTGCACTTATTCAGAAAGTTACCAGCGGCGCTCGATGTGAACCTTCCTCAAGCAGGATCTACCGCAACGAACAGCAGGTAACTGGGACTTCAATGCCTTTTCAAGATTCTTACTTGGTTACCTCTTCATCTTTTAATCTCCACCCCCGAGTACCAACCCCCCTTTTTGACTACTGTTCCTCCCCGATTTCTTCTGTCGCGGGATTCTAGATACTTGCTTGGCGAAAGGAGACACAGGACGTACTAATCACACGAATGATACGAGAAAGAAAATCTAGTGGTAAGTTAAGAACTGTATATTAATTCCGAGACAATCCCATTTGCATTATAAGGATGGCCAGATCTTTTATCAGATCTTTTAGAGGTTATCCTCTTTTTAATTAAGTTTATTGTCTATTTTAGAAAGCATACTGATTACAACTACGCTTAAAATAGTTGATAATATTGTGCTTCCTATAAGAATCCACAGGATTGAATAAAACCTTTGTTCATTCATCAAGTACCCCTCCTTAGAGTCTTATTTATGGTTTCCAAAAAAATTAAAATTATTTTGCAGTGTATTCGCAAGGGGAAAAACATTTAGCTAAGTAATCGAAAAAAGGGGTGATTGGAATAGCCAAAGAATTTAATTTAGAGCGCAAATCTGATAGCAGCTTTTCTTCTGAATCGACTGTCTTTCGGAAAGAGGATGGACGCCCAAAGGCAAGAGGAGTTGCTTAAGTAGGTGAAAAATTACCTTGTTATGGCGCTGATGGGGATTATGGCAGTGAAACAGAAGAAGCCGTAAAAGCATTTCAATCACAACATGCTCTGACGGTTGATGGTATTGGTGGTCCTAAGAGTTTGGTCCGGCTTAATTATTTTTTATGATTTTTATTGTTTTGTTCAGTTTTTTTCGATGTTTCATTACCACTTGCAAACTCATAGGAGGCTTCAAAGTTCGTTTCTCCGACCTTGTGTCCTTTAACTGTTTTATATTCAACGCCTCTATAGCCCGTATCATTGTTTTTATGATCCATGTAACAAATCTCCTTCCTTTTGAATACCTTTATGTTTTTCTTTTATTTATATTTTATACACTCAATAGCTCTTTCAGGAAAGGAAGGTTAACATCGGAATGCACTAAAGGACCTTCACTAAGGAAACCAAGCTTATAAATTTTTGTTAATGGTTCATTGCAGGGCAATTAAAATATTACAACAAGATTAAGATTGTAAGGAAATTTACAAAGTTTTTAAAATACAAGTGTAGATATGAATAAAGAGCAGTAGGATTAGTCCCCTGCTCTCTTTCATTTATTTTGTTCATTTTGTTGCATCCATAAAAACAGATTTGTAATAAGCTTAGATACAATAAATAATGCTATATAAAATAAGAATAAATGAAAATAATTCACTTCCTTAAACATATGAAAAAAGTGGAATTCTACCATAATTGGTTTTACTACAAAGGCAAAAAAGGCTGATAATAATATTGAATACAGGTAGATATTTTTATTATGATTAAGTGTCCATTGGTATAACAACATAAAACTAATCGGAGCTAATGAAGCGTCTAAGAAGAAAGTTGGTAAAAAGGGAACGAGTTGATAGGGGTATTCCCACAGGACATAACTAATACCAAATGAATTTAAATATTGAAACCAAACATGATAATTAAGTCCAAAAAAACCAATAAGCAACATTTTACTTTTATCAATGAAAACGAATAATACAATTAGTGGAACGATTAACGTTAATAGCATTACCCAGAATTGCCATACTTCCCAGTCGGAAAATGATGTCCAATACTCTATTTGTAATTGGGTTATCTCTTCTGTCATAGACCTGATTTGGCTCAAAACTTCTGTTTGTTTTTCCTTCATTAAAATCCAACCTAATAAATAGTATTTGAAAATAATTTAACCGGATTAACCCCTTGAATTTGGACACGTACTCTATTTATCTAGCATAATCATACTTTATCTCTTCTTTTGTCTTCGGGTAGGATCGCCCATTTGCTGCGTTTGTCAAGGGCCGCTTACGCTCTCCCG
>NZ_JBHFQG010000053.1:0-19683 GCF_041949975.1 Alteribacillus sp. JSM 102045
CGATAACTTGGTTCATACCCTTGAGCTAACCACATCATTCGGACACTATCTTTCAATAACCCTTCGATCTTTCTGCCAGAGAAAACAGATTGCGTATAAGCGCATAAAATTACCTTCATCATCATTCACCGGATGATAAGCCGGACAGCCTGTTTTACGGAAAAATCCAGTGAATGCTTCATCCGGAATACTCTCTACGACATCGTTGACGGCATAGGCTATATCATTTTCTTGAAGTTTTCTTTCTAAATCTAACGGCAAAATGACTTGATTCATGGTATAATGTTTAAACATAAAACATAAGGATACCTCCGATACTGTTTTGGTGTGGTTACTTTAACTTTATCAGAAGGTATCCTTTTTGCGTACTTCATTTTAGAATTTTATTAAAAAAAAGAGTGGTACTCACCAACGTATTGGCGGGTACCACTCTTTTTAATTACTGGGTTTTGTCCCAGCCCCATATAAAAACGTCTAGACTCTTTATCTAGACGTTTTTAAAAAGGTTAACCGTTCTACGTTCATGCTATAAAAGTGGCTTTCACAATAGTTTAGGTATTCATAGTCAATTTCTGCTTGAACAAAAGCAGGATAATCTTCTGGTCCTTGTGAGTGCAGACTTCCGTCTGGACGATAGATTGCGGATTCACCAAAGAAATGAAGGGGAGTGTTTTCTCCGATATGATTACTTGCTGCTGTAAAAACCGTGTGATCCAAAGAACGGGCTGCTGCGAATTGATGAAATGAATGGTTATAAGGCATTTCCCATGCACTTGGAGCAAGAAACAAAGAGGCATGGTTTTTAGCTAATTCCAAAGAGATTTCGGGAAAAGCCAAATCCCAGCAGATCATAATTCCAATAATGCCCACTTCCGTTTCCACAACAGAAAGAGTAGAGCCTGAATTAAAGAGCCGTTTTTCCTCTTTTGTTAGTTGAATTTTTCGGTACGTGTCCACTCTTTTTCCGGAAGGAGAGATAAGATTGACAGAGTTAAAGATATGCTCCATTGAACTGTTTTCTTTCTCGGCAAAACCATAAATGATATAGAGATTATGCTTGGCTGCTATGGCTGCGATAGCTTCAAAGCCAGGACCTTCAGCTGTTTCGGCTTCATTTCTATAATTATGGATTAACGAATAGCCGTTTAAAGAAAGCTCTGGTGCCATCACAATAGATAGATGCGGATACCTGTTTTTATAATGGGAAATCCAATGATCGATTTTGTTTACATTGCTTTCTTTATCACCAAGCAGAAAATGATCCTGTATCATTCCGATTTGGGGTATCTCACTCATAACGCAACATCCTTTGTGGGATCAGCATCTGACTTTTCATTAACGGTTTTTCCCGCAAAAGTCATTAGCGCCCAGTATAGAATACCAGAAACGAAGAAGGTAGCAATCGAGGAGCCGAAGGAGAGAGGAGCAACATAAGTAAAATAAAGAGCAAACCCTGCTCCTGCAATATATGCTATATAGGAAAGAATATTAAAACCACTGTTGTATTGATAAAGATTTTTTTCTCCGGATACGATTTCTTCAGCATCATAGTTTCCTTTTTTAATAATATAAAAATCTGTTAAAACAATCGAAAAAATCGGAATATAAAGGGTAGCAATCATTAAAATAAAATCAAAGAAATTAGCCATTAAGGCTTCTTTTAACAGGGCACCGGCTACTGTGACAGCACCGAGAATCAGTAATGGTTTCCAAAAGTCTGTCCGAGGAAGTATGTTTAATAGAGACATATTTGCACTATATAACGCCATGGCATTTGTAGATAGAACGGAAAAGAAGACAATAATTGCAGCAATCAAGCCAAAACCGTGCTGAGCAAGCAGTACAGTTGGATCGTAGGTCTGTTCCATCCCCTGCAATATACTGAATCCTCCAACAGCAGCTCCTAAACCTAAGGCAATCATCGAGGCGATAATATAACCACTATAGGTAGCAACTGCCGCTCCTTTCTCACTTTTAGCATTACGGTTATAGTCGCACACCGACGACATCCAGGAAAAGGCGGTTGCAATAACGACATCAAATGCGATAATAACTGTCATTTCAGGGTTTTCACTTATTTGCATTTGCACTAGGTCATTAACCTGATACAAATTAAACAGTCTGTAAAAGATAATAAAAGAAAGGAGGATCATCGCTGTTGAAATAAATTTTTGAGCCCCTTCAATCCCACGAATTCCGAAGAGAGCAATAAATACAATAATAATTTGGGTAATAATTGTAAACAAATTGATATTGCTGTATCCAAACATATAATTCATTGCATAATCAAGACTAAGAGCTGCCATATATGCTTGAATCCAGCACCAGCCAACTAGAACAACGGTATTAGAAGCGGCTGGAAGGACGGCTCCTTTTTGCCCGAATGCCCCACGTGTAAGAACCATGGTGGGCAATCCTGTTCGTGTTCCGATTTTTCCCATGAAAGCGAGCGGAAGGGCTCCTATTGCGGAGCCCGCAAAGCTTACAAACAAGGCCTGCTGAAATGTAATATCTGGTATAAACAACATACCAGTGAGAATAGTAGTGATAACAAAGTTAGCTGCAATCCATATAGCTAAAACACCTAAGAAGTTTACTTTTCGTTCATGCTTTGCTATTGGTTTAATACTGTCTAGACCGAAATGTTCTGTCTTCTCACCCATTATATTGTCCCTCCTTGTGATTTTCAAAGCTGTACCATTCTAATGGTGCCAATTTTTCGCTATAGTTTACATGCTTGTACTCTGTGAAATGATAAAGCCCTGAACTCCAAGCTCACGGCCAATACCGCTTGCTTTTATTCCGCCCCAAGGTGCTTCAATATATGGCGTATGATAACTGTTTACCCAAACAATGCCGCAATCGAGTCTGTCGGTGAAATAGGATGCCTGTTTAGAATTCTCAGTAAGAATACCAGCAGCTAAGCCGTAATCTGTTCCGTTTGCGAGTTCAACGGCTTCTTCATCGGTCATAAAAGATTGCAGTGTGATGACCGGACCAAAGATTTCTTCTTGTACAATGGACATCTCTTGAGTGACATTTTCAAAGACTGCAGGGCTGAGAAAATTACCTGTTGTTTTTATGCGTTTTCCTCCTGTAAGAAGAGAAGCCCCTTCTTTTTTCCCTGCAATAATGTAATCTTCCACTTGCTGGGTATGGCTTCGGCTAATTAGCGGCCCTAAATCGACAGAAGAAGATAAAGGATCGCCGATGTTGAGCTGATCTATTTTTTCTAATAGTTTTTGTTTTACAGATTCATAGATAGAATGGTGAATGAGTAGACGCGGGGCTGCTACACATACCTCCCCCTGATTAAACAAAGAAGCAAAGACTGCCCAATCTGCTGCCTGGTCTTCATCAATATTCTCACAAATAATAAATGGCGATTTACCACCGAGTTCGAGAGAAATACGCTTTAACGAAGCTGCGCAAGCCGAATAAATAGATTTACCGGTTGGGATACTTCCTGTAAAAGAGATCTTTTTAATCGTTTCATGTTCGACGATTTCTTTGCCGACTTTTCCGTCTCCAAGCACCAGGTTAAACACACCATCAGGAAGTCCGGCTTCTTTTAAAAGATCAGCAAATCGAATAAATGTAAGCGGGGTCCACTCAGACGGTTTGAAAATGACCGTGTTACCTGCTGCAAGCGCAGGTGCAGTCTTCCACATACCCAGGAGAACGGGAAAATTCCAGGGAACAATTAAGCCGCAGGTACCAATTGGAACATTCTTAATATGACTGGTCGTTCCGTCTCTCATTTGTTTTTTTGTGTTAATGCATCCGGGATAAGCCCAGCATAGTAGTGCAGACAAGCTGCTGCATCTTCAATATCAATAAAAGATTCTCGCAGCGGCTTTCCGGTATTCAACGTTTCTAGTTCGGCAAACTCCTCGGCCCTTTCCTGTAACAGTACACTCGCTTTTTGTAATACCTCTTTGCGAAATAAAGGATTTCGCGGCCACTCTGTTTTCATAAACGCAGCTTCAGCAGCTTTTACGGCACGGTCGACCTGTTCGCTGCTAGAATCATATAATTCAGCTAATGTCTCCCAGGTTGCCGGGTTTTCTATCGTTCGTTTTTTTCCGGAACCCGTTTCCCAGCTTCCATTAATCCAAGCATGTTTCATTGATCATGACCTCCATAAATAATTTTTTTATAATATTTGCAATAATCGTGCCGGACTGATTGTTAAAAAGGGAGAAGGGCACAAGAAAAAAGTACTATACAGCGAAAATGATGACATAGATCGTAATGGAAAAACGAAAAAAGGAAGCTGATTTTGATAGATAATTTAATACGTTTATTCTTTGTGGAATAATTATGCAAAAGTGAATAAAAGCTTGAGAGCTTGTTAAAGAAAGAATTAACAAAATTCAATTAAATATTTATTCAATATTCAATATTTAATATTTAATAATTTTTCAAACACAATAAATCGGCTAACCGATTTAAATTTTATTATCTTTTTTTTGTGAATAGGGAGTTTTATATGTTGGCATGAAAATTGCAAATAAAAAGGCTATCACAGTATAGAAAGGGAGAGGCCATATGGCAAAGACTTATAATCCGAGCATGAAAACTACTCTGCCAGGAGAAAAAGCAGCAAAAATATTAGAGAGGCGCCACCACATAATCCCGGACGGGGTGGGGTATGGGGTGCCTGCTTTTGCCAGGCAAGCAAAAGGAGCTTTAATAGAAGACGTAGACGGCAATTGGTTTATTGATTTTGCAGGGGCGATTGGCACAATTAATGTGGGACACAGTCACCCAACTATCGTAGAAGCAATAAAAAGACAAGCCGATAACTTTGTTCACACGGGTTTCAACGTTATGATGTACGAATCATACATAGAGATTGCAGAAAGGCTGTGTCAATTAGCTCCAGGAACCCATCCCAAAAAAGCAATGTTTTTAAACAGCGGGGCAGAGGCTGTTGAAAATGCAGTGAAAGTGGCTCGTAAATATACAAAACGTCCAGCTGTTGTGACGTTCTCCCGAGGATTTCACGGAAGGACACTCATGACCATGTCAATGACAGCAAAGGTGAAACCATATAAATATGAATTTGGACCATTTGCACCGGAAGTCTATCGTGCACCTTATCCTTATGGATATAGAAAACCTGACTCATTATCAGAGCAGGAATACAACGAGGAAACTTTAAAGAATGTGAAGCACATGATTGAGCAGGAAATTTCGCCTGATCGTGTGGCCGCTGTAGTGATTGAACCGGTACAAGGTGAAGGAGGGTTTATCGTTCCTGATAAAGATTTTGTACAGGGCGTACAAGCATTTTGTGAACAGCATGGTATATTATTTGTGGCTGATGAAATTCAAACTGGATTTGCAAGGACCGGAGATTATTTTTCCATTAATCACTTCGATGTAGTACCGGACTTGATTACGGTTTCCAAATCAATGGGCGGCGGTGTTCCGATCAGCGGACTTATTGGCAGAGCTGAAGTAATGGATGCGGCTGATCCAGGAGAATTAGGAGGCACCTATAGTGGAAGTCCTCTAGGATGTGCAGCAGCACTTGCTGTTTTAGATGTAATCGAAGAAGAAAAGTTAAACGAAAGGGCACAAACGATTGGAAATAGAGTACTTTCTAGATTCAATGATTGGAAAGGACGGTATGACTGCATTGGTGATGTGCGTGGACTCGGTGCAATGTGTGCGCTCGAACTTGTAAGCGATCGGGATGAAAAAACGCCGGATAAAGTACTTACAGGCCGTGTTCTGCAAGAAGCACAGAAACGGGGACTTATCATCCTGGCTGCTGGTGTTTATGGTAATGTTATCCGAGTACTAATGCCAATCGTGGTTACAGATGAAGAGCTCGAAGAAGGGCTGAATATTTTAGAAGATGCGATTAACGCAGCCAGCAGCCAAGTAAACTAGTATTTTATGAAACCAAGAAAGGAAGGACGACGATGAAAAATTTGCTGTATATAAACGGAGAATGGACGGGGAATCATTGAATAAACTTGAAGTTACCAATCCTTCTACAGGAGAAATAGTTTCGGAGGTGCCATTTGCAGGTGCCAAAGAAGAGAAGCAGCAGTCGATGCTGCTTCTCAAGCGTTTAAAAGCTGGTCAAAGAAAACAGCACAAGAACACTCAGAATTACTGACACACTGGTACCAGCTCGTTCAGGAAAACAAAGAAAAAATGGCTTCTCTCATGACAAAAGAGTAAGGAAAATCTTATAAGGAAGCACTTGGAGAAGTAGGATTGCTAACGGCTTTTTCCAATGATGGATGCAAAAGAAAAAGGGGCCCGTATAATAAGTGGAGGTGAACGAGCAAAGGAGCAGCATCCTTTCTATAAACCAACCGTTATCTCGGGGGCAAACCAGGATATGCTTTGTATGCAGGAAGAAACATTTGGGCCGGTAGCACCTGTTTCTTCATTTAAACATGAAGAAGAAGCGATTGAACTTGCAAATAATACCAACTACGGCCTGGCTGCTTATGTCTATACCAAAGATTTATCTCGAGCGGTGCGAATCAGCGAAGCACTCGAATATGGTATAGTTGGAGTAAATGACGGCCTTCCATCTGTTCCGCAAGCACCATTTGGAGGGTTTAAACACAGCGGGCTCGGCCGTGAAGGCGGTTATTACGGCATAGAAGAGTACCTTGAAATTAAATATACTATAAGATTTAATGTCCGGGATGTTGTCAAAATGATAGTACACAGCAAATAGAATGAAAATCTTTTTTATGTAAGGATGTTCGGGGTGTCTTAAACCTGAAGGAAAGCAGCAGAAAATACATAAATGTTGTTAAGAAGTCTTGTCGAGGAAGCTCTGCAAGACTTTTCCTTTGCTGGAAAAATGAAATATGAGTTTCAAACCTCACTGCTATGGGAACTTAAGGAGGAAGACAAGGATCGAATCTGAGAAAACAGTGCCAAAGTATTCAATCACTTCTGAGTACCCTGAATCTAGAAAATACAAATTCATAATAAAGGCCAGTGACCGTTTGGGAAATTAAAAATACTGGAAATGAATAAATAAGCTGATAATCGTTTTGAAAATGAATAATGTCCAAGTTTATGAAAATCCATTGCATGCCAACACCTAACAATGCCCAAGCTAAGATGTATCCTATAAAGGTTTTTCTGTTTATCTCTAATGATTCATAAAAATAGATGAATAAGTAGCTGAATGGAGGAAATAGGAGATAATATAAAAAGTCAAATAATTCATACTGTTGTGAGTCATTAAGCCTATAAAAATCAATGAGTCCTCCGCCAATGGTAAAATCAAAAAACACACCAATGCTGAATCCCCATAGTAAAAATAACAGGGTGATTTCAGGGGAGAATTTTTTAGGGAGCAGAAATAAAACAGTATAAGCTACAACAATCATAATTAGTATAGATATTTCATTTGTGTCAAAACTCTCCCACAAATTCATGCATGTCTCACCTCATTGTTAGAAATTTTTTGAAAGAGTTTATGGGTGTAATAGGAGATTACATGTAGGATTATATAGTAAATAGCATCGTAACCAAGATTCCAATTTATATAATTTGTCATATTGAAGGTTGTCGAAAGAAATGCTAAAAATAGCAAAATAATTAACGAAACAATACTAACTAACAAAGTGTTTGACAGGTGTATTAGATTTAAAATCATTGGAATGATTATGCTTCTAAACAGCAAAAAAGCGGTAAAATCCATCCCCTCTTCGGTTAATTGAATGAGATTTAACTCTTCTTCAATAATCCAGCTCCAATTAATATTGATTACAAGAATGACCATAAATACGAATGTATTTTCTATAATGGATAATTTTTTTTTCATTACTAAAAATAACGATATAACGAGCCATGATGCTAAGAAAAAAACTGAAAAAGCCATAAAAAAATAACCTCCTCTCTCACTTATTATGCATTACTAAACAGACGAGTATACTGATGTGAAAAAAGGTATTTAAGTATTTGTTTTTTGTGACCTTTTTTGAATTTTTATGTTCAAGTAAACGTAAGAGAGGAAAGGGAACATAGAAAGGTATATGGAATTCATATAGGGCAATGAATAATTCCATTTTAGAAAGGACGTTGAAATTTGAAACGAATGAATCGATTCATCCGCAGTATCGCCATTTACACGTTACCGTTTCTCATGTTTAGCGGTTCCGCTTTTGCTTCACCTGAGACTGCATCCCAGCAAATATACTGTTAAGTATTCGCCTCTTGATTTTTCCAAAGAGACGATTTTTTTGGTTTCCTGCATGGTAACAATGGTCCGTGAAATCTATAGAGAAACTTCTACTTTATTATCTCTACTAGAATAACGAGAAACTAGAGGGAAAGAGTGAAGAGTTAAATGAAGGAAGTGCCTTAGTACGTTTTCCCTATTGGATTAATCTGAGACCTATGTAACAATTCATATAACAAGTGTTTAAAATTCCTGAAAACAAGGGTAAGGGGAATGTGGATAAAAGGGGGAGGTTTATCCTTTGGGGATGAAAATGTGCTGCGAAAAATAAGCAAAAGGGGAACCATTCACTAAGAATTTGGAAAGAAGGAGCGCGTGTTATATGTCATCATCACTTCGAGACGAACTCCATTCACTCATCGACAGCCTTCCCGAAGAGAGCCTGCTGGAAATCTATATCAGTTTATGGCAGTACAAAGAAGATGAAGAAAAAGAGTTAAACGAAGAAGCCAAAAAAGAAGTGCAGGAATCGAGATATCAGCGAAGGTAATAATGAAATATGAAATGACAAAGGGAGCTCATCTCTTTGTCTTTTTTATTGTTTAGGAAATTATGTTTTTACAAGTTGTGGATACTATCTCCATATTGTTTGATCCGCGTCTAGATTCAGCGCCCAGCCTCTCGGGGTTAAATAACCTCCAGTCATTAAAGGCAAAGAGCGCCTTTATTGCCTGGAGAACATTTACCTGTCGAGGCTTACCAGGGCGCTTGCGCTTTTGTTCTTTCAGAACTGTTTAAAATGAGTACGGCCTGTACAAATATATAGAAATATTAGAAAATAATGGATTGGAGGAGGGGGAGGATTTTTGGTACGCCAAAGTAATTTACAAATGTGTCTACAAAAAAATAGATTTGAATGAATTTAAATACGAACGTATGATTTAACTGGTTATTAATCATTAAAAGCCTTGTCTTCTAAATTGAGTAGTAAACAGAACATTTATTCGAAATATGTTGAAAATTATAATAAAAATTATTTAGTGGATGTGTAAATGTCTCTTTCATATATTGAAATTTATTTGGATTTTGAAAAAGTTTTGAGTTATGGAAATAAGGGAGATAAAACCTGGACTTTTCTCTAAATTAATAAAGCTCTTAATTTACTTGTAGGTGAAAATGATTCTAGTAAAGCTGCCATCGTGGATACGATTAATATACAATCTTAACTCAAAGTTATAAGTATATTCGATCATACTGATTTCCACTTACCTACAGGATAATGAAATTAAAAATAATAAATTTTGGGTAAAAAGTATGCTCGTTATAACGAGCGCTAATGATGATTGAGGCATTTCCTCAATAAAACATAACACATATCAAAAAAATGAAAAAAATCGTGAGTGTGATCTTATGATAAAAATGAAAAGATTTCCCTTTATTCCAAATTTGACTGATGACATTCGGTCGCTTCTTTTCAGGTGTTTTGTAAACAATAAACGCTAATACAATGGAAGGAAGAGGTCTAGCTACTCCATAGACCAATCCAATCCAAATGCCGTTTGTCGGATGAAGAAAAAGACCAACATACACATACGGAAGAAAAAGGCTTATATGAAAATTATATGTGAGTACCCCCGCTCCAAGAATGAGGCCCCAAATAATCATATTGATCAGTGGTGAATGATTGACCCATGAAGTAGGGATTTGCCATTTATGCTGTGGTATTGGGATATTTATCAATCCTAATTCCTTTAATAGATATAAAAAAACGATGATGAGAAGAAATGTTAGTTTTGCAAATTCTGTCATCCATGTCATAACCAAATTGACTAAAAGTGAAATGAGAAAACCAAATAGTGCACCAGAAAATGCGCTCGTCATTAAATAAAGAAATGATTTTGATAAAAAATGTCTCACCTTCACCCGCTCACCGAGAGGGCCAACCGCTAGGGTTACATTAATGCCTCAAGCTGTTTTAATTGATGTTATTCCTGCTACGATTGATATAACCGAAAGCATGAGCAACTCCACGACTATCCCCCTAATCACTTAGATAATGCATGCAGCCACAATCTTCTGATGACGGTACATAAGGTGAATTATAAGATGGGGTACAGTCACAACAGACAATATTTCTTCCTAAATAGGTATCACACCAACAACCTGTATATCTAAATCCCCAAGAATGGGATGGCTGGTACCCCTCAGGACACCGTGTTGTCAGCCCATAACCTGACCAACATTCATCATTACAAAATTTCCCATTTGGTAAACTGCAAGAACCAAAATTCAGATGCACTTCACAATAGGAGGCATCGGCTCTTATCCCCTCCCTCGAGAATTTCATCAAACCATTGAACATATTTAACGTAAACTGATTGATATGTGTGTTATTCGTTAATCTAGCAACTCTTTCACAGAAGACTTTACTTCGACCATTTAACGCATTTAACATGTTTTCATTCCCCTTTTCCACATGTATTATGTTTTATTGCAAAACCGCCGAGGCTAATAAATCAATTTGCTCTTTATAACTACACAACCCTTTATCTTTCACAAAACCATTTTGGTCAACTGCGAAAACAAAAGGAGTTACCCGCACGCCAAATTTTTGAAATAACTCCTTATGATGATCCCATAATTGTTCGCCAGCAACCATATTTTTTTCTATCATCTTTTTCACTTCTTTTTCTCGACCGATGAGTACAAGAACAAAGTTAATATTATCACCGTATTCCTCATAGGCAAAACTCCAATCTTTTAACAAAGATTTACATGGCTCGCAGTTTGGAGAAATAAAAGCGATAAGTGTCGGCTTTTTTATAAGCTCATCAGAATTTACTTGTTTGTTTTGAGTGAACGAAAAAATATTAAAAGGAGGGATTTCTTTATCTAGTGACAGCCCATCTCTAGAAATGGATTCAGGTGTACTTAAGTAAACTTCTCCAAACTGACGAAAAAGAAGAAGAATGGCAAAAATTGAAAACGTTTGTGTGAAAAATAAAATAATTACAGAGTAAAAAAGAAAGGATTCTATGATACACACCTCAACTATTTTAATTTTTTATGCAAATGTTCCATCGTTTGAATATGAATCTGCCACATTTTTTCTGTCACTAAAAGAAGAAGCGTCAGTATCATACCCATTACGATGAAGAAGACTGAATATTCCCCGTTATATATTGGAGTTACAATAATCGTAATTATGATGAGGAATAATAAATACACAGCCTTCCCTAGCGTAAACTGATTTACTTTAAAATCGAACCAACGACCGTAACAACCACAACTTATTTGCTCCCCAGACTGTAATACATGAATAATAGCATAGAGGAAAGTTATAAGAAGAAAGCTAAGAATAGCACCTCCATACAAATGGGTATGTTCAATCATTAAAAAGGCTGCGCCTAAGAACTCCAAGAACGGAATGAGCATTCCAAAGACAATAGCTATACGGGCTGGCAATACGTTAAAATCCAAGACAAACTGAAGAAATTGTTTAAGTGAAGTAAGTTTAGCAATTGCTGAAATGAAAAAGAGACTGGCAATATGAAATACAATTATAATGCCTATGTCTGTATTCATTGTAAGCACCCCCTACAATGTTTCATTTACATTTAATAATTATATGAATCTGCAAATACTATTATGTTTGGTTATGCTTGAACTTTTATAGGTGTTCAACGAATACTTTTTGGCTTGGGAATTATGTGAGAGGATCCATGTCAAGTCCTCTTGAGATTTAAGGGGAAAGGAATATTCCTTATCCCCTTTATAAAAGGAGGGAATGCCGTTGTGGTAATCGTTCAGTCATTATCGCTGTCTGCATTTACCATTTCACAAATGCAGTACCAACAATAACCAAAAGAATGAACAGAACAACGATTAAAGTGAAGTCGTCCACTCTTGGTCTTTTGGAAACAAAAGACATATCAAATTCCTCCCTCTTTGTTATTATCATTGAGACTTAACCCATCTCCTTAATCATTGTATGTATAAAGGTTTTCATGTTGTGTAGACGGAAATAGTAGTTTAACGAAATCGGGCACGATTATGGCAGACCTTTTAGTTTTAAAAGACGTTTTTGTGACATTTGTTAACTATTGTATAACTTAACTTTTAAACTACTTTTAACACCGTTCGGATAATATGAACGGTGTTTTGCTTTTATGCAACAACAATTTTCTGCTTATTTGAGGTATATTACTATGACAAACAACTTATTGGGTTTGAGAAAAAGATATTTTTAGAGAAAACAGATGAATCATGAAAAAAAGTGAAAGGAAGGAGTGTCCTGCTGACAGGCTCCCTTAATCTGGCATACCTGGCGGGTATAATACGGCGGAACTTTTAACCAGCTTCTTTTCCGCAGCAGGGTTTTCGTATTAGCCCCAAACACTTCCATTTCCATATACAGCTCTGCCCAGATCATGATAATGTCTGTTCGGATGGTTTGACTATTAACCAATGCGCATTCGGTGGCAGCGGCTGCAATTTTCAATGAGACTCCGTTGGCAATTTCATCATCTGTAAGCTTTACACCAAGCGGCACTTCATTTGCTTCTGAAACAGGTTTTTTCTGCTCGTAGGGCGGCAGTATGCCTTCTTTCTGCAAAAAATTTGTTAATTTTTCGGATTGGCTTTCGCATAACTTTTTGGCATCTTTCAGTAATTCTTTTACTTCTTTATCTGATTTTTATTAGTCCTATTTCTTCACACCTGATTGCTTCATTAATCATTGTTAAATATGTCCACATGCTCATCACTTCTCCAACATGCATTGGAGCCTTAGGTTCTGTGTCCACCAAAGTTTTTAAGATATTCCAAAACGCTTCAAAAGGGTTAGGCATGTTTTCACCTCCTGCGTCCTATTCATTTCCAAATTATGAATAATAAAAACATTTAAATTGTCCTCTAAAAAAGGAGGCCTCTCTGTGAGAAAGACCTACTTTGTGTACCTTTTTAATTTGGTTTTTTTTCTTTGTTCTTCTTTTTTTGTTTTTCATGAGCTCTTCGGTGAGCTTTGTGACGGTCTTCTTCCACTTCATCGGACTGTGGTTTCCCTTGCGGCACCGCAGCTGTGTCGATTTCTTTTAAGCCTTCTTTATCTTTTTCATACACAAAAGAAGCTCTTGTAGAGATGTCTGCTCCTTTATTAGAAACAAATGGAAGGACACGGTAATCGGTTCGCCATTGGTCCGGCGTTACATAGCAGCGCACGTAGCCTCGGTAATCGTTAAAGAATTTAATATGTTCGTTTTGTTCTAAAATTCGATCCGTATCCGCTCGTTTATCTGCTCCATTTCCACCCGATGTAATCGATGTTCCGACAAATTCTGCTCCTAAGATGCGGGAGGATGGTTCATCAAAGTTCTCCATCAAGTTGGAAGCCCAGTTGGCATGAACGTCCCCTGTCAAAACGATTAGATTATTGATGTCTTTCTTGTTCACGAAATCAGTAATTCGTGCGCGGGCAGGTGTGTACCCGTCCCAGCTGTCCATGCTGTATAACGGATCGTCCGCACTTGGACCATAGTTCCGCTTAGCAAAGAATATTTGCTGAGCCAATACATTCCAATTGGAAGTAGAAGAATCGAGGTGATCAAGAAGCCACTCTTCCTGTTTATCCCCCAGAAGGGTACGGGACGGGTCAAGGGACTCTGATGTTTGAGGAGAGCTCGTATCTCCGTTTGCTTGATCCGAGCGGTATTGGCGAGTGTCCAATACAAAAAAATCGGCAAGGTCTCCATAAGAGAAGCTGCGGTATAATTGCATATCGGCCCCATCTGGCATAGAGGATTGGCGCAGCGGCATATGTTCGTAATATGCTTGATAGGCTACAATGCGCCGTTCGATAAATTCCTCGACAGACTGATCGTTTTCAGGAATCTCATCGGCATAGTTGTTTTCTACTTCATGGTCATCCCATGTCACGACCCACGGAAATGCAGCATGTGCAGATTGCAGGTTCTCATCGGAACGATATTGCGCATGGCGGTTCCGGTAATCTTCGAGTGTCATAATTTCCGGTCCCTTATGGCTTCTAACATTCCCAGAGCTGGCAACATATTCATCCGGACCGTATTCATAAATATAGTCACCAAGGTGGAAGACAAGATCAAGATCTTCTTTTGCCATATGTTTATAAGCAGTGTAGTAGCCGTGCTCGTATTGCTGACAGGAAGCAAATGCAAAAGTCAAGCTAGATACATGAGCACCGCTTTTCGGAAGGGTCTTTGTTTTTCCAACCGGGCTGTATTCATCTCCCGTTTTAAAGCGATAGAAGTAAACGGTGTCAGCTTTCAGCCCGTCTAATTCCACATGAACAGAGTGAGCGAGATCAGGACTTGCTATTTCTGTTCCGCGTTTTACAATATTGCGAAAGTTTTCATCTTTTGCAAGCTCCCATTTTACAGGGATGTTTCGATCCGGTGCACCTCCGCCGTTAAGAGGGTCGGGAGCAATTCTTGTCCACAACACAATACCATCAGAAAGAGGATCTCCAGAAGCTACACCTAGAGAAAATGGATAGTCATCAAAGCTTATGGCAGCATCCGCTTCAGCTTGAACTTTCATACCGCCCATAGATTGAGCGATCACCATAGCTAAAGAAAAACTAGCAATCTTTCCAGCCCCTTGAATAAACCCCCGCCGGTCCACATCTTCTTGCAAGGTTTTCTCATTTAATTTTCGAATTAAATCATCAATGGACCTTTCGTTACTCATGCTCATTACCCCTTTCGACAAATGTTAATTGGAATGTCGACTCTTATTATAGGAGGCTTTTATTAACATGCAGTTAAGAAATGTAAAACATAAAAGACCATTAAGAGAAAAGGCGTAATGTTTATATTAGGTAATTAGAGTGACAGCATCATTCCCTTTAAGTCGATTGGTGTCTTTTTTAGTCGAATAAAAGACAAAAGGCTAGGAATCGTTCCTTCTATTTTCTCTGTTCTTCTTTCATGATGATTTAACACTTACTAAACAAAAATATAATATTTTCTTGCTGTAGGCCTTTAAGGATACAAAAGGAACCCTTCATTAATACAATGAAATAGCACGTACGAATCAATCTAAAAGGTGGTGAAATATAGAAAAAAATAGAACAATAGGAATTATTTTATTTAGTATAAAATATGAGGAGATTTCTAAAGCGGACTGGACTAATGTAAAGAAATGCTTTTTATACGAGCAGGCCGCTGTTAAAAATAATTGCTCTTTATGTATTTTTCGATTATCTGATTTAAAGCCTGGACAGAAACATATAAAATGTTACGTCAAAGAAAAACAAGGATATCAATTACGAAAGATGCCTGTGCCATCGGTAATATACAAGCGTATAGGTCATTCAACGGAGTATAAACCGGTTTTACAATCACATATGAATGAGGGAAAAATACTTTTTAATTACTATGAAGACAATTATAAATACAACATATGGAAAATTGTAAACAAAAATAGATTCCTGTCTAAACATCAGCCTCATACCGAAATAGCTTCCGAAAAACTATAAGAGAAATGCTTCGAAAGTATAAAAGCCTCATGATAAAGCCGAATAGGGGAGAAGTCGGACAAGGAATTATGAAAATAGAACAAATATCCGATAGAAAATGGTGTTGGTATTATAAAAGAAATAATAAATGGAAACGAAAATTTTTCAAACAGAAGCTGCCGGAACTACTAATAAGAACGATAAATGAACCCTATATTGTGCAGGAGACGATCAATCTCGCCGAGTACGAGGAAAGAATCCATTTGATTTAAGAGTATCCGTTCAGAAGAATCACTTGAGATATTGACAGGTTTCTGCGATCTTTGTCAAAGTTGCTAAAGATGGGCAGTTGTTGACTAATATAGGGCAGGGGGCCAGGGCATACACTCTTAAACAAGTTTTAAAAGACCATCCTTCTCTTTCATATGAAAAAATAAAAATAGAGGTTACAGATTTAGCTATAAAGCTGACAAAGCACATTGCTTCCTATAAAAAAATATGGTTGATTTTGGGTTTGATATAGGGTTATCGAAACAAGGAGTTCCTTATTTGATTGAGGTAAATCATGTATCTGATTATCCGTCATTCTCTATTAAGCTAGTGAGGGAAGAATGGAAAAAAGTATTTACCTCTCCAATTCATTATGCATGTTCATTTTTACCATAAAATAAATGTGGATAGTAATAGGTCCATCCTGTTTTGTGAAACGGAGATGTCAGCTACACTGATTCTTTCGAAGTTATTAAACAGAAATTTAATAACTTTATGAATATTTTTAGTTATTTTACTTTTCCTATTTGTTTGATTTGCGCAAGGATAGGCTGTACTCTAATATATGTGAGGGGAGTTGTCGAAAAATGCGTATAATTCCGAAAAGGAGGTCTTCAGCATGAAAACGAAAAACAGATGGCTCATGGCACTATCCGCTATAGCAATCCATCTTTCTATTGGAGCTGCTTATGCTTACAGTGTGTACACAAATCCGATTCGAGATACGATGGGCTGGTCCACAACAGAAATCACTTTAGCATTCACGCTAATGATGGCCCTTGCAGGATTCTCAGCTGCGTTTTTTGGAAATTTTGTAGAGAGAAACGGACCTAGAAAATCAGCCATTTATGCGGCTGTTCTATTTGGAGCTGGACAAGCAGGTGCCGGCATGGCGGTCGCAGTGAATTCTCCAATACTTTTTCTGTTGACATATGGACTAGCGAGCGGGCTTGGTTTAGGCCTGGGATACATATCTCCCGTATCAACTTTAGTCAAGTGGTTTCCGGATCGCAGAGGTTTAGCAACTGGTATGGCCGTCATGGGGTTTGGCGCGGGTTCGCTCATTACAGCTCCTGTTGCCGGTTATTTAATTGAATCCATAGGTGTCACCCCCACATTCTATATTCTAGGTGCGAGTTATTTTGTGGTTATGATATTAGGAGCTTCCTACATTGCACCGCCTCCAAAAGGCTGGATGCCGGATGGATTCAAAAAAGATATTGCTTCCGGAAAAAAAGTAGTGAAAAAAGATTTGTCTCAATTAACCGCGAAGGAAGCTGTGAAAACTAAGCGCTTCTGGATGCTCTGGACGATGATGCTTATTAATACAACAGCAGGTATTATGATGATTTCAATTGCCTCTCCTATGGCACAAGAACTTGTTGGATTATCGGCAGCAGCAGCAGCGACAATGGTAGGAATTATGGGGCTCTTTAATGGAGGAGGCCGGCTTGGCTGGGCTGCTGTTTCTGATTATATTGGACGTCCTGCAGTATTTATGATTTTCTTTATTTTTCAAATCATTGCGTTCGTGTCGTTTCCAACAATAACCAATGTGTTATTGTTTCAAGCCCTTATTTTTATTGTTGTCAGTTGTTACGGCGGCGGTTTTTCCAATCTGCCAGCTTTTATTGGAGATTTATTCGGAACAAAAGAGCTTGGAGCTATTCACGGTTACCTTCTGACAACCTGGTCTTTAGGCGGGATATTAGGGCCGCAGATTGTCACAATAATTAGAGAACAAACCAATAGTTATATCCCTGTATTCTATGTTTTTACTGCATTGATTGTAATCGCTTTCATCGTTTCGCTATTGATTCGGTTGGATATTCATAGAATTGAAAAAGGGTACAAACAGCGGAAAGAAGGAGCAGCTTAAAGGAATTTTAATTGATTGATAGAAGGCGCGGAAAGCTTACCCTCGAAAGCTGTAGAGGGGTAAGCTTTTCATTTAAGATTTAATGTGTAAAATCCATTTACGGTGATAGATAAATGTCGATAGCAAACGTTACCATTTGACTTGAGCCTTCCTTCCTCTTTTTCAAACTATTAGTCTTCTTATTTGTCACTGCATCCTGGAAAGCGTATAAATTTCTATTAGTTTCCCGAAATGTTATTAATTTCGTTTTTACATAGAAAGAGGCGCGGTGCCTATGTCACAGAACTACAATAAAATATTAATCGCAGCCTTATTGCTTTCAGGTTCTTTTGTGGCCGTGCTGAATCAGACGCTGATGATTACAGCAATTCCGCCGATCATGGAAGAAATGAATATTACGGCGAATACAGGACAATGGCTGACGACTGTCTTTATGCTTGTAAACGGTATTATGATACCGATCACAGCTTTTTTGATTGAACGATTTACAACGAGACAGCTGTTTATTGCAGCAATGAGTGTATTTGCGTTTGGAACCCTGATCGGAGGTGTTGCCACCAATTTTCCAGTGCTGATTTTAGGGAGAATCATTCAATCGGCCGGTGCAGGTGTTATGCTTCCATTAATGCAAACGGTTTTCCTTCTTATTTTTCCGGTGGAAAAACGCGGAACTGCTATGGGGTATATCGGTCTTGTTATTTCGTTTGCGCCGGCCATAGGCCCTACATTATCTGGATGGATGACCGCCAACTATGATTGGCGTTATTTATTCTGGTTTATTTTACCCTTATCCATATTAATGATTATTATTTCTTACTACATTATGAAAAACGTGACAGAGTTAAAACATCCAAAAGTTGATCCTCTTTCGATCATTTTATCTTCGCTTGGGTTTGGGGGATTGCTTTATGGGTTTACGAGTCCGGCAACAATGGCTGGGGCAGCCCATTAACCATAAGTGTGCTCCTTATTGGTTCCATTGCTATTGTATTTTTTATTTATTAGGCGCCAATTGAGCATGCATCATCCTATGCTTGAATTTCGGGTCTTTAAACTGCGTATTTTTACGATCTCTACGATTATCGGGATGGTTGGATTTTTGGGACTGATCGGCCTCGAAACGTTAATTCCTTTATATATGCAGACGATGCGGGGTTTCTCAGCTATGGAATCTGGTATCGTTTTGTTTCCTGGTGCTCTGTTGGCAGGTCTTATGGCTCCTATTACCGGCCGTATTTTTGACAAAATAGGTGCTCGTTTTCTCGCTATTACCGGGTTGATCATTATGTCTGCGGCTACATTTTCTTTTGTACTGGTCGACACGTCAACAAGCCTTTTTATCTGATGGCTGCTTACGCTGTGCGGATGTTCGGTTTTTCTATGGTCATGATGCCTGTAAACACTGCCGGCCTCAATCAAATGCCGCCGAAGCTTATTCCACACGGGTCGGCGATGACAAATACGATGCGGCAGTTAGCAGCCTCTGTCGGTACCGCCGTTCTCGTGACCACCATGACTACTACTGAGTATATTGCAAAAACAAACACAGGCGTCGAACACCCAGATATATTTGGTGTAAAAGTTGCATTCTTTGTCATTTTTATTCTATCTGCTGGGGCGTTGGCCATATCTTTCTTTATTAAAAAAACCTCACCGCCTACAGACGAAGAATGGGACGCGAAATAAAATAACAATTAAAAAGAAAAAATAAGGCTGTATCAAAAGGTTATGAAAAAATCCCTTTTGACAGCCCCTTTTTCCTATTTAACATACAAAAAAATCGCCTCTTTCGGTATAATGAAGTCACCACAACCCATTAACGAAAGAAGGCGATTTTTTTATGAGTAACCAAAAGGTCACTTTCCA
>NZ_JBHFQG010000054.1:0-18429 GCF_041949975.1 Alteribacillus sp. JSM 102045
AAGCTTCATCTGCTTTGTACCGGTGAAACGCACTCGAGTCTTCTTTGGAATACACCGCAACGGTTCGAATATGTAATTCGGTGCATGCCCGGAAAATACGGATTGCTATTTCTCCACGGTTTGCTACTAAAAGTTTTTGAATTTTTTTTGTCTTCATAAAATCGCTCCCTACTTTATTAAGTAAATTTCATAATAAAAAAATCAAATTTAACCCATATAACAGAAAATTATGCTACACTAAACTTATCGTAATTACATTTTAATCATGGTTAAAAATGATTATAAGAGGTGAATTAATTGAAAAAGGCCAAAAACAAAGAAATCCAGACCATTCGAATGATGGTATATTTCATAGATGCCACTTCCGAAATTATTGAACAAGAAGGAATGGATAAAATCACTATTCGAAAAGTTGCTGACTTAGCCGGCTTTAATAGTGCAACCATTTATAATTACTTTGAAGAACTGTCTCATTTAATATTTTTTGCATCAATGCGCTATGTGAAAAAATACATTAATGCTTTACCTGAATATCTTGCTTCCACCGAAGATCCTCTGGAACAGTACCTAAAAATGTGGGAGTGTTTTTCTAGGTTCTCATTTAGTGATCCACAAATTTATTATTCAGTGTTTTCTTCGAACTTAGGTTGTCCTGCTGAAAAACTTTTAAAGGATTACTATGGAATGTTTCCAACAGACCTAGTCGAAGTTCCAAAAGAATTAAGAGAAATGCTTTTAGAATCTAACCTTACTAAAAGAGACCTTATTGCACTTAATCCATGTATCGACAAGGGCTACATTAAAGCCGAAGATGCCAGTCAAATTAGTGAGATTCATTTTCTTATATGGCAAGGTATGCATACTATGTTTTTAAATAAAAGATGTGAATACACAGTGGAAGAAGCAACAGAAATTACCGTAAGTCATATACGAACTACAATGCAGAAACATAATTGCTAAGAAAATTACATTATTTCTTTATGTTCATTCTCCTTGATTTTGGATTCATTTCGTTTGGGATAGTTGTGTATTTTTCCATGCTCCAAAATCAATCCCTTCAAAAGGGAATAGCACATTACTGACATAATGATAGTAAAGGGAAACGCAGCCGCAATCGAAGCAGATTGTAAGGTCTCGAGGCTGCCACTTAAGAGCAAGACAATTGATACGAGAGATAGTAAGCATCCCCAAGTGAGCTTAATATTTCTTGAAGGATTGAGGTTACCTTGAGAACTGAATATCGATAAAACAAAAGTTGACGAATCGGCTGATGTTACAAAAAAGCTAACAACCAGTATGACAGCAATAACACTTAAAGTTGTACTAAACGGGAAATATTGAAAAAATACAAACAAGGCTTCAGTGACGTCAGTAGTGGCTGCTTCTGATAAAGCTGTGTTACCCATATTGTGTACAAGATGCAAGCTTGCACCTCCAAAAACGGAAAACCATGCAAAGGTACCTATAGTAGGGATAAATAATACTCCTAGAATAAACTCTTTAATGGTTCTACCTTTAGAGATTTTTGCAATAAAACTACCAACAAATGGAGCCCATGCAATCCACCATGCCCAGTAGAATAAGGTCCATCCTGCAATCCAAGAATTATCACCAAAAGGTCGGATTCTTAAGCTCATATAAAGTACATTATCTAAATAACTCCCAGTTGTACTGGTAAATACTTTGAAGATTTGGGAAGTAGGCCCTAAAAACAGTAAGAGCAACATAATCCCTAATGCTAGTAAAATATTAAAATTTGAAAGGATTTTCATGCCCCTGTCAATACCAATGACCGCTGATCCTGCAAAAAGTACTGTAACAATTGCAATGATGATAATTTGTGTGCTAATTATATTTGGAACATCCAATAAATAGCTTAACCCTCCAGCTATTTGCATAGTTCCAAGGCCTAAGGAAGTAGCAACACCAAAAACGGTGGCAAAGATTGCTAAAACATCGATTCCTTTTCCAAGAGGTCCATAAATTCGATCCCCGATAATTGGATAAAAGGTGGAACTGATTAGCCCGGGAAGGTCCTTTCTATATTGGAAAAAGGCTAAACTTAATCCAATAATGGTATATACAGCCCAGGGGTGAAGCCCCCAATGAAAATACGTATAGGTCATTGCGGTATTTGCAGCATCAGCAGTTGCCGCTTCTCCATATGGCGGGGTCATATAATGAAATAATGGCTCAGCTACTCCCCAGAAAACCAGTCCAATCCCCATACCTGCACTAAATAACATCGCTATCCAAGATAACTTGCTATAAACTGGCCTATCAGTGTCTTTTCCTAATCGAATTTTTCCATACCTTGAGAAAATCAGCAATATAGCCATGACCAAAAAAACTAGAGTAGCTGTTAAATAAAACCACCCAAAGTATTCCACAGTAGTGCCTAAAAAATAGTTAACCCACATTTCTAACAAGTCATTAAAAAAAGCTCCAAATATTACAAACAAGACAATAATAAATAGAGAAATGCTTAATACCATATTGCTTTGAATGAACCTCATGCAAATCCTCCTCAATAGTTTTTTTTATTTTTTTATTAAAGTTAGTCCCTCCTTGAAAGCGTTATCGTTCATTGAAGTTGATAATAACATAATCATGATTAAAAAACAAAATTATTTAACAATTAATAAAAAATACAAAAAAAAACTATTTACAATTTCAGGATTAATAAATATAATGTAATCAATCAATAAAAAATAATCATGATTATTAAATTTTTCAAGGGGGGTAAGAAGTGAAATTAGAAGTAGGAAATTTTCAAGTGAAAAGCGTTATATTTGGCAGTCAAACTTCTTTTAATAATGGTGTATTAACCATTAATAAAGAAGAAGCTTTAAAGGTTGTTTATGAAGATGAAAGAATTATTTCAGCTGATATTGTTATTGCAAGACCTGGTGAATCAACTAGAATCACTCCCGTTAAAGAAGCAGTAGAACCTAGGTATAAAGTTTCTGGTGGAGTGTTGTTTCCAGGAGTAACGAACAAACTTATGCAAGTTGGGAGTGGGAGAACTCATGCCTTAAAAGGAACCAGTGTACTAGCAGTGGGAAAACATTGGGGGGGATTTCAAGACGGTCTCATTGATATGAGCGGTCCAGGATCTAAACAGACTATGTTTTCTGAATTATTAAATATTTGCTTGGTAGCTAATACAAATGAAGATTTCGAAAAAAATGAACAGCAGAAAAAAAATGAAGCATTACGTTGGGGAGCTATGAGGTTAGCTGAGTATTTGGGGAGTTGCGTGAAAGACTTAGAACCAGAAGATATGGATGTATATAGTCACCAGCCTCTTCATAAACGAACTGGGGAGATAAAAAAACTCCCGGGTGTTGTGTATGTACTTCAACTACAGTCTCAAATGCTTGAAGCGGGTTACAACGCTATGGTGTATGGCTGGGATGTTAATCGTATGGTACCAACATTCATGTCACCTAATGAATTGCTGGATGGAGCTGTAGTTTCAGGAAGTTTCATGCCTTCTTCTTCCAAAATATCTACTTACCAGCATGTAAATAATGAAACAATAAAGCACTTATTGGGTCAACATGGAAAAAAAATTAATTTTCTAGGAGTTATTCTATCAAACTTAAACGTGAATTTAGAAGAAAAGCAACGTTCGGCTCTTTTCGTAAGACAGTTAGCAACTAGTTTAGGTGCAAAAGGAGCAGTGATATCGGAAGAGGGCTATGGTAACCCAGATTCTGATTTCATACTGGCTTACAACGAACTGGAGGATGCTGGAATCAAAGTGGTTGGTATCACAAATGAATGCACAGGGCGTGATGGAAAATCGCAACCTCTTGTTGACTTATCAGATAAGGCAAATGCCATTGTATCAACAGGTAATGTTTCTCAATATCTCAAATTAAATCCAATGAAAACCATTATAGGCGAATTGGAAGCTTTGTCCCGCGATGGTAATTCTGGTGGTTGGAATGAATCAGTCAAAGAGGACGGTTCTATTGAAATGGAAAACAACGGAATATTTTGCGCAGATTCTAGTTCAGGAAATCATTATAAGACAGTAGTTGAATATTAAAGGAGGGAAAACGATTGAAAAAAGCCATCCATTATATTAATCAATTTTTTGGTCAAATCGGCGGAGAAGATAAAGCAGACTTTAAACCTAAAATTAGCGAAGGCACCATCGGTCCAGGGTTGTTACTTAATAAATTATTGGCTCCTGAAGCAGAGGTAACACACACAGTAATTTGCGGAGATAATTTTATGGGATCTCATAAGGATGAAGCTATTAAGGTGATTTTGGAATATTTGGATAATAAAGAGTTTGATATCTTCTTTGCCGGTCCTGCTTTTATGGCTGGGCGCTATGGGGTAGCATGTGGCGAAATCTGTAAAGCTGTACAGGACAAATTTGGTGTTCCCGTTGTTACCAGTATGTATGTTGAAAACCCTGCCGTAGAGATGTTTCATAAGGAAATTTATGTTTTTCCTGGTGGTAATAGCGCAGCTGCAATGAGAAAAGACATACCTAAAATGGCCCGTTTCGGAAAAAAACTTCTTCAGGGTGGTGAAGTGACGTCAGCTAAAGAAGAAGGTTATTTTCCGAGAGGCGTAAGATTAGAAACATTTTACGAGGCTGAACAAATAGGGGCATACCGTGCTGTTAACATGTTATTAAAAAAACTAAATGAAGAAGAATATGAAACTGAGATGCCAATGCCTGTTATTGAAAGGGTGGAGATTGCTCCACCAGTGGGAAATCTTAAGAAAGCAAGAGTTGCTTTAGTAAGTTCGGGTGGAATTGTTCCTTTGGGAAATCCAGATAGAATACAATCTGCTTCAGCTACAAAATGGGGAAAATATGAGGTTTCTAGTCTTGACTCCTTAAAGGCAGGTGAATGGGAAACAATTCATGCGGGTTTTGACCCAGCTGCCGCCAATGCGAATCCAAATGTAATTGTTCCCTTGGATGCTTTAAGACAATTGGAAAATGATAAGAAAATAGGTGAAGTTTATGATTATATTTACTCCACGGTAGGAACCGGTACTACTCAAGCGGAAGCCAGCCGGATGGGAACTGAAATTGCCCAGGATTTAAAGGAAGCAAATGTTTCAGCTGTTATTCTTACTTCCACCTGAGGAACATGTACTCGTTGCGGGTCAACGATAACCAAGGAAATTGAAAGAGCCGGAATTCCAATTGTTCAAATGGCAAACCTAGTTTCTATTGCTAAAACCGTAGGATCCAACCGTATCGTACCAACCATTTCAATCCCTTATCCGCTAGGTGATCCTAACAAACCTGTTGAGGAACAGTGGAACCTTAGAAAGCATCGTGTTGAGGTTGCAGTTAACGCATTAGCAAGTGATATCCAAGAAGCAACAATCTTGGAAGTAAAGATTTAAATTCTAACTTAAATCTTTTCATTCTATTAAAGGAGGAATTGTAAATGATAAAAGACAAAAAAGTGTTCGTTCTTGGAGAAAGAGATGGGGTGCCTGCTCCGGCTATTGAAGAATGTATAAAAGCAGCAGGGGCAGACATCATTTATAAAGATACTCAGTGCTTTGTTTGAACAGCTGCCGGTGCAATGGACCAGGTGGTCCAAGAAGAGGTGAAGAAAGCAGCTGAAAAGTATGGTAATGAAAATGTTTACGTAATTTTAGGGTCCCCAGATGAGGATAGTGCCGAAATTTTCGCTGAAACGGTCACAGCAGGGGATCCAACGTATGCAGGACCGCTAGCTGGTGTGGCCTTAGATCTTCCAGTCTATCATATTCTTGAAGATGAGATAAAGGAATTAATCCCGGAAGATGTCTACCAGGATCAAATAGGATTAATGGAATTATCACTGGATAAAGATGAAATCATTAATGCAATGAAGAATGCCAGACAAATCTCTGCAGAATAAGGGGGAGCCTATGAGTAGTGAAAAGGTTTATGATGTGATTATTGCTGGAGCAGGTCCTGCTGGCATGACAGCAGCTGTCTATACATCGCGGGCAAAAATGGAAACATTAATGATAGAAAAAGGCCTTCCTGGAGGGCAAATGACAAAAACAGAAGATATAGAGAACTATCCTGGATTTGAAGCAATCTTAGGTCCCGACTTATCCAATAAAATGTATGAACATTCTACCAAGTTCGGGGCCGAATATATGCAAGGAAACATCCAAGAAATAAGAAATGGCTATCCCCTGAAATCAGTGATTGTAGATAATAAGGAATATAAAACAAAATCAGTAATTATTGGCACAGGAGCTAAACACCGTTCTCTGGGTGTTCCAGGTGAAGAGGAGCTTTCGGGATTTGGAGTTTCGTATTGTGCCGTCTGTGACGGGGCATTTTTTGCTGATCAAGAGTTAGTTGTAGTGGGCGGGGGAGATTCGGCTGTTGAGGAAGCAATATTCCTAACTAGATTTGCGACAAAGGTTACGATCATTCATCGCAGAGACGAACTTCGGGCTCAAAAAATCATTCAAAAACGAGCTTTTGAGAATGAAAAAATAAATTTTATTTGGAATCATACTGTAGAGGAGATAATAGGGGACGGAATGGTTTCAGGAGTTCGTATAAAAGATAAATTGACTGGTGAGATCAGTGAGTTTCCGTGTGCAGGAGCATTTATTTACATTGGAATGGATCCCCTCAGCGATTGTGTTAAAAATTTAGGAATAACCAATGAAAATGGATACATTGAAGTGGATGAGGACATGAAAACTAGGGTTGAAGGAATTTTTTCCGCTGGTGACGTGAATGAAAAAATGCTTCGACAGATTATCACAGCAACTGGAGATGGCAGTGTTGCAGCACTATCAGCCCAACAATACGTAGAAAGTTTAGAAGAAAAATTAAAAGAAATGAATATGGAGGTGTAACATGACAGCGCCCGTTATTAAAGGATCTTCCTTTGTTATTACCCATACCCCAAGCCTGGTCCGTCACGGATCAAAACCAGTAAGAGAAATTGAAAAAGACCCTGAAATCTTGGATCAAATATTGAGTGGGTTACGTAGTTTTCAAGAGGCAGTAGCTTATCCTCCAAACCAAGTATTTATCGGTAACCTCAGACCTGAATTACTAAAAGATTATGAAAGACCATGGACGAATACTTATATTCAAGGTGCTAAACGATTCAGCCCCTGGGGAGAAATTCTCCCGGAAGATGAATTTTATGGGTGGCTGAAAATAGCTGATTCATATAATTTGATCTCCCTAGAAGAAAAATTTTTACAAGAAAATGTGAAGGGTTCATTGGAAAAACATCCCTTAATTTCGAAGGACGACCTTGAAGCGTTAGGCACAGGGATTTCACTGAACGAAATTGAAGAGAAGCTTTCAAACGATAGTGCTTTACCATTGCATATCAAGAAAGATCAACTAATTGGTGTAATCGAAGCCGGTCATGATGAAGACAAATTTCTTTCCGCTCACATTTTATTAGAGAACCTAAGTAATAAAGCATCCGGTATTGTAGCGATGCGTCATGCTCTAAAGGCCTTTGATGTTTCGCCTGAAAAGATTGATTATGTGATTGGTTGTGATGAGGAAGCTGTGGGAGATCGTTATCAGCGCGGCGGTGGAAATATGGCCAAGTCAATTGCAGAGCATGCAGGTTGTACCAATGCCTCTGGCTCAGATATCAAATCATTTTGTTGCGCCCCGGCACATGCAATTAGTATTGCAGCAAGCCTTGTGCAAGCTGGCACTCATAAAGAAGTCTTAGTGATAGGTGGTGGTTGCTTAGCTAAACTTGGGATGAAATTTGCTGGAAATCTTTCAAAAAAAATGCCGATTACGGAGGACCAAATGGGGGCTATAGCAATATTAGTTGGGCAAGATGATGGGAAAAATCCTCAAATTCAAATGGATGCTTTTGGAAAGCATGATATCTCTGCCGGATCTTCAGCCCAAGCTATTTATCAAACATTGGTTGTTAGCCCTCTTGAAAGAATAGGAAAACAAATTACAGATATCGATAAATATGCTGTTGAGCTTCATAACCCTGACGTAACGGAACCTAATGGAAATGGAAATGTCCCAAGAGGAAATTATCGTACAATTGCTGGTATGGCTGTACTACGAAAAGAATTGGATCGGACGGAAATGAACTCTTTTGAAGAGGAACGTGGAATGATAGGGTTTTCTCCAACTCAAGGACACATTGCTTCAGCTATTCCGTTTATCGGTCATGCAAGAGATATGATTAATAAAGGAGAAATAAATAATGCTATGTTTGTGGGAAAAGGGAGCCTTTTCTTAGGAAAAATGACAACGCTTTCTGATGGAATGTCTTTTATGATAGAAAAAAACAAAGGAGCTGAATAATCATGCAGGATGTAAATAAAAGAAATTTTGAAGAGGAGGTTATTCAAGAGGAAAAACCAGTAATAGTAGACTTTTGGGGACCCAGTTGTCAACCGTGTCTTAAATTAATGCCGGATGTTGAAAATTTGGCTGAGGAGTATGGAGACCAAGTGAAGATAGTTAAACTCAATAGCGCAGAAAACAGAAAAGTTTGCATTAATCACCGTGTGATGGGATTGCCTGCCTTTATATTATTTAAAGATGGAAAAGAGGTTAATCGAATCTCTGGCGGTGAGCTAACTAAGGAAGATATAAAAAACTTAATCGATGAAAGCCTTGAAGTATCTCAATAATTTCAAAGGGTGATAAAGATGGATTTAGCAAATAAAAAAGTGTTTGTTCTTGGAGAAAGAGATGGGGTGCCTGCTCCGGCTATTGAAGAGTGTATGAAAGCAGCAGGGGCAGACATCATTTATAAAGATACTCAGTGCTTTGTTTGAACAGCTGCCGGTGCAATGGACCAGGTGGTCCAAGAAGAGGTAAAGAAAGCAACTGAAAAGTATGGTAATGAAAATGTTTACGTAATTTTAGGGTCCCCAGATGAGGATAGTGCCGAAATTTTCGCTGAAACGGTTACAGCTGGAGATCCAACATATGCGGGACCGCTAGCTGGTGTGGCCTTAGGTCTTTCGGTCTATCATATTCTGGAAGATGAGATTAAGGAATTGATCCCAGAAGATGTCTACCAGGATCAAATAGGATTAATGGAATTATCACTGGATAAAGATGAAATCATTGATGCAATGAAAGGTGCTCGACCAAGCGAAAGTGTGTAAGTTCAAACCTTAACTACAATCTATGTGCCTACGTTATTGAAAGTCATCGAAAAAGTCCCTTATTAAAAGGGGCTTTTTCAAACAAACACCCTACAAATACAAGAAGTTATTACCAATTAAAGATATATTCACTGAAATATTGCTTTATATCTATCGATTAGCAAAAGAGAAATATATTGAAAAAGAGTTTATAGATATATTGAAGCAAGAAATAAACCGTAGAGGTAAAAGAACGGAATCTATTTTTGAAAAGTAAATTCCCGATAAAAAAGAAGGTAAGTTTAAAACTCTAAGATTTAAGGAGAGTGACATAGTTGGATAACTTTATAGAAGAGGCATTACAAGTTCATCGTGAAAATCATGGGAAACTTGAAACAACATCGAAAATAAAAGTTAGAACCCCTAAAGATTTAAGTTTGGCTTATTCTCCGGGAGTTGCAGAACCTTGTAAGGAAATACAAAAAGATAATAGTGCTGTTTTTGAATATACCATGAAAGGAAATATGGTTGCTGTGATATCCGACGGGACTGCGGTTCTTGGTTTAAGTAATATCGGAGCTGAAGCATCGATACCGGTCATGGAGGGGAAAGCAGTCTTATTTAAAAGTTTTGCTGGAGTGGACGCATTTCCACTTTCCTTAAACACAACTAGCATAGATAAAATAGTGGAAACTGTGAAATTGCTTGAACCAAACTTTGGGGGGATTAACCTCGAAGATATTTCAGCTCCTAACTGTTTTATTATAGAAGAGCGGCTTAAGAGAGAGACAAATATTCCAATTTTTCATGACGATCAGCATGGAACCGCAATTGTTACGGTAGCTGGTTTATTAAATGCATTAAAATTAGTCAATAAACCGATTGCAGATATAAAGGTAGTGGTAAATGGTGCAGGAGCAGCTGGGATCGCTACTATAAAGTTGCTGAATAAAATAGGAATAGAAGATCTCTTGTTATGTGATTCTAAAGGAATTATTTATGATGGTAGACCTTTTAGAATGAATGAGTCCAAAGAGAAGGTGGCAAAAATTACTAACCATAAGAAAGTTCGGGGAACAATGAAAGATGTTTTAAAAGAAGCTGATGTCTTTATAGGAGTTTCAGCAGCAGGGACATTAAATAAGGAGATGGTGAGAAGCATGAATGAGGATGCAATAATTTTTGCTATGGCAAACCCAGATCCTGAAATAATGCCTAATGAGGCTAAAGAAGCTGGTGCACGAGTGGTAGGCACAGGACGCTCTGATTTTCCCAATCAAGTAAATAATGTTTTGGCGTTTCCAGGTATTTTTCGTGGAGCTCTTGATGTTCACGCTACCAAAATAAATGAAGAAATGAAACTTGCAGCAGCTTATACTATTGCTTCACTTATACCAGATGAGAAATTATCAGAGGATTATGTAATTCCAGGTCCTTTTGATCCTCGTGTTGCACCGAATGTAGCAGCGGCAGTTGCTCAGGAGGCCATAGCAACAGATGTTGCAAGAAGAGCAGTGGAGCCTTACATGGTTAAAGAAAAAACAGAGAAACTTTCTTTGATTAGAAAAGAAGAACTATTATTTTAAGTCCATTATATTTGACGATTAAAAAATGTGTTTATCCATTGAAAACATGAGAAGAAAAAGATTTTTTCTCATGGAAGCTACTAATTATATATGGCTTTGTTTGCTTTATAGTCTTTAAATGAGCTAATGAATCGGTTGTGTAACTAGCGTAAGGATTGGAGGTATACTCAATGAGTGAAGCAAGGTTTAAACTTAATAGTTTTGAATATGGGGAAAGTTTTGGAGTGCAGAAGGTAACCATCTGTGGAACTCTCTTTCTTTCAGAAGCAGTAAAAACCAGAGTTTATGATGTTTACCAATTGAAAGATTTTAATAATAAGATTTCTTCTTCAGACCCACGTACTCTTACTTTTAATGATATGGAAAAGTTATCCAATAAATACTATACTAACAGAATATCTTAATATGATAAAAACTTCCCGCGAGTAGCAGATAAGCATAATTAGCCAAACTTAGGATAAGAGGATTTTAGTAAGCTTTGTCACATGGGATACCTCATAGGTATGTGTGTATAGAGAGACACTATTATTTCCTAACTCCTAGTCGGGGTGGGAGCTTTCACTCCTACTCCTTACCCTTCTTGAACGTTTATTATTGAAATGATTGCAATAATACAGAGTTTCCCTTCTATCATTCTACCCGCCAATAGAGTCCTTAGGCATGCCTAAGGACGATCAAAAAACCAACTAGATACAAAGTTCACTTCTAACATAACATTTCTAAACCCCTAAGAACGATTAGAGGACCTTAATCCTGCTAGACTGCTCTTGGTGAGAAAGCTTCCGGATTATTAAATCTGGGCTTTTTTGTTGTCGTTTTCTATAGCTGTGTTAATTGCTGCTTTAAAGCCAAATTTTAAAAAGTCCATGGGAAAAACACAAAAGACCAAAAACTTAACTTTTACAATAGTTAATAAGTGGAACGATATTCCGCATAACTCCAATAAACAGAGATAAATAACTCGTTTAAAAAAATACTGAAGTGAAAATTAGAATAGAAACATATATTTTCAGGACATCGAGGAGGAATAAATTCTAGTAATGTTTTTAAAGAACATAGTATGGAGAGAGTAAATATGGCGGGATTGCGTGGGAATCGAACCCACCGAAGACTGCACGAGCCTCCCTGGAGGTTTTGAAGACCTAGAGGGACACCAGTTCCCTATCCAATCCCGTAGGTGTTATTTATATTTTTATTATACATTAATAGTCTTTTAATTACAACTATTTTATAATCTTGATTATTAAAAAAGTAATGGATAAATAACTTACAAATAAGTTATTTCATGAAAAACCATAGTTTTAATATATTACATTTAATTTAATAATCACGATTATAATTATTTGATATTATTGTCGTTATAACAATAAGTTATATAGAGGGTGCTATTCGTTAAGTGTCTTAATGCCAAATAAGGCGGTTACGTTTCATATTATAAAAAGAGGGAATAAGTGTGAAGAGCTTTACTCTTGTTAGCGAGAGTGGTGATTTAATTCCCAAAACCTTCTATATTAATGACCACCACAGCAGCATGCTTAATTCAGGGGTGTGAAAGTTATCTTTAACTCTAACGTCCCACTCCACTATTTTGTCTTCTTCTGAACGAAAGGCAAAGTGACCAATATAAGTGTGCACAATGAAACCGCACATAGCTCTTGTAATGTAAACCAATTGTTTCTAGCTGGAACCATAAGGTGTGGTTTACATTTGGAGTAATGGTGTAACTATCTTCAATAAGGCTTTAAATTTCTTATAGGAAGAACTCCTGATCAAATTGATTTTTTCAAGTCGTTGTTTTTGAATCCCCTTATATTATTCACCAAAATTGCATGCAGTATTTAACCCAAATGTGTTGATATTAAAGTGAGTAAAACTCCATATAATTATAAAATATGGAAGAAACTCGTTAATGAAAAGAACGTAAGATATACGGTCTTAAAGCAGCTCGCCGTGCTCCTCAGTTCTACAAACGTTAACATCTGTATTATCAGCAAAACTCCTTTGTTTCTTGAATTAAGAAGCAAGGGAGTTTTTTGTTTTAATAAAGAGGTCATCTGGACTGCCTGTAATGGTAAACACCAACTCGTATTTAATAAAGCCTCTAACGCATAATATATAATGAAGGGGGAGGCTTTTATGGGGACAGTTGTATCTTTAGAACCACATCGTTTAAAAAAAGAATGGGAAGAGGAAAAAAAGCTGCTTCAATATCTCAGGGTAGAAGAAATTAAGGCCACAGCAGAAAAAGTATTTGTACCAGTCTTCAGTCGCTTTCATTTTCCATATTCATTTTTAGAAGAAGCTTGTATGGATCTAGCTCTGGAAGCATTTTTATCAGGTGGCAAGTTCAGCCGTTATATCGAAAATAGTGAATTAGCATTTCGTTTTAAAATGCAGGCTGTTGTTGAAATTAGCGGCATAACAAATGAGTTATACGAATTCATGAGCGGGTGGGTGGAAGACCCTGCTGCCCAACGGTCTGATCTTAAAGAAATTGTGGAATCATATGTCACGTATTGGTGGAAAAAAGGGCTTGAAGCTGGGGCAAAAAGACAGCTGCTTCGTCTTTAATCAGGAATACCTTGGCCCGCTCCGTCATATAAATGATACAAGCTATCGAATGAAAAGGAGCGGGCATTGTATGAAAAAATGGCTTGGGCTTGCCATTCTATTCATAGTATTAACAGCAGCCGCCTTGTTTATACAAGAGCGGTATATGACAAGTGACTCGATGACTAATTGGCATCTGCCTTTATCCGGAAAAGTTATTATTTTAGATCCAGGACATGGAGGGGTGGATGGAGGATCTTCTAGTAAAGACGGGGTTTTAGAAAAAGAGGTTGCACTTAATATTTCGTTAATGCTCCGCGAGTATCTTCAAGAGGCAGGGGCTCTTGTCTTTATGACAAGAGAAGGAGATTATGACCTTGCTAGAGAGGATTTGAAAGGATACAGCAATCGAAAAAAAGAGGATTTAAACAAACGCGCAAAGATTGTAAATGAAAGCGGTGGAGACCTTTTCATTAGTCTTCATTTAAATGCTGTCCCATCATCCCGCTGGAATGGTGCTCAAACTTTTTATCATCCACGAGTACCTGACAATGAAAAACTCGCTATGCTTATCCAAGAGGAAATGAAAGATAACCTATCCAACTCAAGCAGAACAACTAAGCCTATTAAAGAGTTATTTATCTTAAGACAGGCAGATATACCTGGAGTGTTAGTTGAAGCTGGATTTTTATCAAATCCAAGCGATGCTTCCTATTTAAGAACCGAAGAATATCAAAATAAAGTGGCAGTGTCGATTTATCGAGGGTTGTTAAGGTTTTATGCCGGGGAAGAAATAGAATATTAAAAATGCAAACGTTTGAAAAAAGGGGAGGTAAAAAGGTATGCTATACTTAGAATAATTTTAGTGCCAATCAAAGGATGGTGTCCGTGTTGTTAAGTGAAGAGAAAATTCTTGATATTTTAAAAAACATAAAAGATCCCGACCTGCAAAAGAGTATTGTTGAAACTGGCGGAGTAAGGGAAGTGAAAATAAAAGAGGATAATGTCAGTTTGAAAGTTGCCCTTGCCCGCACTGGTACGGCGGAGCAAATGCAATTGCAGCAGCAAATTGTACAAGCAGTAAAAGAAGCAGGGGCAGAATCAGTCGGATTAAGATTTGATACGCTGGACGAAAAGGAAATAAAACAGCACGGCGGGGATGCTCAGTCGAAGCAGGAAAAAACGTCACTGCTTTCAAAAGAAAACGATACAGAATTTATAGCGGTCACCAGCGGGAAAGGCGGAGTTGGTAAGTCTACTGTATCGGTTAATATTGCTACGGCAATGGCGAGGGCCGGTAAAAAAGTAGGTATTATTGATGCTGATATTTATGGATTTAGTGTGCCTGATATGATGGGCATTGATCAGCGGCCTATTGTTAAAGGAGAAACGATTTACCCGGTTGAGCGTTTTGGGGTAAAGGTTATTTCTATGGGCTTTTTTGTGGAAGATAATGCTCCTGTTATATGGAGAGGCCCAATGCTTGGAAAAATGCTTAACAACTTCTTTAATGAAGTAGAATGGGGAGAACTCGACTATCTAATTCTTGACCTCCCGCCTGGGACAGGTGACGTAGCTCTGGATATTCACACTATGCTTCCAGAGTGTAAGGAGCTGGTTGTAAGTACTCCGCATGCGACAGCAGCGTTTGTTGCTGCACGTGCTGGAGCCATGGCTATAAAGACGAATCATGAGATCCTTGGCGTGATTGAGAATATGGCTTATTTCGAAAGCAAGCTTACTGGAGAAAAAGAGTACGTTTTTGGCCAAGGAGGTGGCGAACGACTAACCGAAGAACTTAAAACCGAACTTCTTGGACAAATTCCTTTAGGACAACCGGACGTGGATGAAGAAAATTTTGCTCCGTCGGTGTACGATAAAGAACATCCAATCGGGGCCATTTATGCAAATATAGCTGATCGTATTATTGAAAAAGTCGGTAAATGATTAAAACAAAGAGCACCAAAAGGAGGTTTCTCCTGTGGTGCTTTTTGTATTATCCGCCGCTGCCACCGCCTGAACCACTGCCTTCGCCGCCACCGCCGCCACCGCTTTGCTCTTGTTGTTGGCTATCTTCTTTTTGCATTTGCTTTTCAGCTACTTTTTCAAGTATTTCACTGATTTTAGCTTTAAAGTGCGGGCTTTCAAATGATTCAGTCATAATTGTCATTACCTGCTGCCGGTATTCCTTGCTTTTTAACAGCTCTAAAGTTGCTTTTTCCATTTCTGGATTTTTCAATACATCCATCAGCATCGTTTGATATTCGGGATCTTTCATAAGACCTTTTAACAATTTTTCGTTTTCTTCCTGCATACTATCTGCTAAGGCTTTTGAAAACTCAGGATCCTTCATCATCTCCTGCCAAAATTTTTTCCCTTTTTCTGAAGTCATGGTATCTTCAATTGCCTTTTTTACAGTTTCTTGGTCCATGACAATGCTTTTTTTCATTTCTTCATCGCTTAATATTTCTTGAATGGCTTTTTTTCCATCATCCGTTTTTAACAAATCAACAAGCATTTTTTTCGTTTCCTCATAATCGGAATCACCGGCACCTTGCTCTTCCGCTGCAGCGGCGCATCCTAATAGCAGGCAAAAGCATAAAACAGCAGTTAAACCAGCTTTTACATGACGCATAACAATGCGCTCCTTTCTGCATTTCCCTCTCCCTGAAATGATGCTTATTGGTAAGGTTTATTATTGTTCGTTTTTAATATGGTTGATATGTGAAAAAATTATGCATAACAGAGAGCGCATATAGCTTTTTCTTCATTACATTGGTAAAATCATTACGGTAGTAATTATAGAAAGGTTTTTATTGAGGAGCGCGATTTTTTTGAATGCAAGAAAGCTTGTTTATTTATTTTTTACCACCTTATTAATAGGAGCAACGAGCGGTGCTATCGTAGGAGTCCTTCTTGATTTAGAGACATATTTCAGTGGAGGCATATTAAATTTCTTATTTGGATTATTATGGATGCTTGGTATAAGTGCGGCAATTAGTCTGGTGGCGCAGATGGGGTATTTTGCATATTTAACCTTACACCGATTTGCCTTGGGTTTATTTAAATCAGTGAAGCTCTGGAATTGGGTGCAAATAGTACTTATTTTATTTGTTTTCTTTGACTTAATATATCTTCGTTATGTTGCATTTGCTTCTGAAGAGGAGACAATTGCAGGATACATGATCATGCCTGTATTGCTTATTATTTACTGTATTTTCGTTGCTTTTCGTAAACAGCAAGAAACAAATAAAGAAACCTTTGTTCCTGCCTTGTTCTTTATGTTTGTGGTGACCACAATAGAGTGGGTGCCTGCTTTAACAGTAGATAGGGTAAACGAAACGAAGTGGCTTTGGATTTATTTAACTCCTCTTCTTACAGCAAATACTTGGCAACTTCTCATTTTGCATCGTTTAACCGGAATAGGTGCCTCAAATAAAAATAAATAAAAGGAGCTCTCTCAAAGGGCTTGATTGGCAAACAGCCGGTCGTGTTTTATTTCCACGCGGCTGTTTTGCATAATTACTCTTTTCTGTTCAGGCGATGCCATTACGCGTTTTTCAGAAAGTTGGCAGCTGCGCTCAATATGAACTTTCCTCAAGCCGGATCGACCTCAATTCCCTAAAATGCAGGTGACTGGTTCTATACCAGGCTTTTATGATACTTGCTTGGCGAAGACACAGATAGCACAGATACATGAATAAAGTTCGGATAATAAGTAGAAAGGGCAGTTACTTCTAGATTAAGTCTACGGTAAAGCTAAGAGGCAGCTTGCTATTTAAATTATTTATTAATTAATCTCTTCCATGCTTGCCTCGGCTTGTGAAATTAATTCCTCTATACCTACAAAGGAATAATTTTCTTCAAGCAGCTTATCAATAATAATTGGTAGGGCTTCCCCTGTTTGTTTAGCTGAGTCTGAAGCATGCAGTAATATCACGTCTCCAGGTTTTATTTCATCTGTTATGTTATTTACGATAGTGTCAACTCCAGGATTTTCCCAATCCTGGCCCCCTACACTCCAATGGACAACGGAGTATCCGAAACGATCAACCGTCTCTAAAACACTCTTATCAAAATCTCCGTGAGGCGGGCGAAAATATTTTACGTCTTGTTCTGTGACGTCTTTTAGTTTTTTATGACTTAAGTTTAAATCTTTTATTATTTCTTCTTCTTCAAGACGGGGATAATGTTCGTATCGATAACCATGATTCCCAATGGTATGACCATCCTCCATCATTCTTTGTACGATATCAGGGTGCCTTTCCGCCCACGCAGCGGAAATGAAAAAAGCAGCCTTCACTTCCTTCTCTTTCAAAATATCTAATATCGGAAGAGCTTTATCTTCTCCCCAACTAATATTAAATGTTAAAGCCACTTTTTTTTCATTAATATCTGCTCTGTAAAAAGCAGCTGGTCCTTCTTTTGTAGAAAAGACAGGTATTAAGGAATTATTTACAAAGAATCCCCCCACTATGATAAATATTCCCATGCATAAAATAAAAAAGATCTTTAATTTCTGACTGCTAATAATCCATACTTTTCTAGGCACCGTATTCGTCTCCCTCCGAAGAATCATCCTTGGCATAAACCTATGTAAGAAAGGACAAGATATGAATATAACATTTATTGGAAGCAGGGATGAGTATGATTGGTCTTCTTATTAATACAAAAGAAGCACAGGAAATGGAATATTTATTGAAAAAAGAATTAGAAGAGATTCTTTTGGATTTTGAAGACAATAGAATAGAATCTACTGTAAAACGTGCAATGGAAGAAAAATACCGAATTGTATTTGGTATATATCGACGGCTCGCAACCTCAGCTGATTGCAGCAGATATGCTAAATCATTTCAAATCCGCATTAATAAGCAGCATGAGGATCATATGTAAAACAAATTCAATTTTTTATTAAAATTGGTTGACGCTATTATAAGCGCATGTTAAATTATTAAATGCGCCTTTGAGAGATGAAGAGTTGAGCGCAAAAAAACATTAAAAAAATCATTGACTTGATTTTACGTATTTGTTAAACTTTAAAAGTCGCCAATTGAGGCGAAGGAAGTTGTCCTTTGAAAATTGAATGAAAGTCAAGCGTCTGTTAATTTCTTTAACAAATTATTTTTAAGATACAGCTTGTATCAATCTCTTTTCATGGAGAGTTTGATCCTGGCTCAGGACGAACGCT
>NZ_JBHFQG010000055.1:0-18203 GCF_041949975.1 Alteribacillus sp. JSM 102045
CAACCGCCCACTTTATTTCTTTAGAATAAACGTTTTTGCCCATGCAAAAACACCTCCGAGAATGTACTTAATTGATTGTACCATTTCGAAGGTGTTTTATATTGTCCCATTATTTTAGGTTAGTCCAGCCCCATGATTTGGGAATGCTCGCTTTCTCTTCTCGTATTCGGTTATTGAAGAACTTCAAAGCTGTCGATGTGCACCCGGTGGTTTACCGCATCTTCCTGTGTATCACCAGTTACCGTAATGGTTAAGGTATGCATATCGTCTTCTAATCCCTCAATACTATACAATTCTGTGTTAAAAGCAGGTTCTTCTGCGAAAGTATCTACTTCCGTTTTTTCTCCATCTACTTCTATTTCCGCTATTCCCTGGGTGACCCCTTCATAGCCAAACCAACGAATACCAGTGCCTTCAAATGTAATTTCTATTTTATCTCCTGTTGTTTCACTAAACAAAGCTGTTCCTTCATGGTGGTCTTCGTTTGTGCTTTCCTGCCAGCTTCCTTCATATTTTACAGCCGGATGATCTTCGTTATACACTTGCTCTTCATCAGCCGGGTCCACTATTTCTAGACGAACCATAGCGGTAACTTCATCGTTTTCTTTATGAATGGTAAGAAGGCCTTCCCCTGCTCCTTCAGCGTTAAAGGTCTCTCCATCTACTTCTCCTATGTCTGAGTCACTAATGGAAGCATACTCGCCATCTGTGTTCATTTCATCGGCCCAGTTCCATTCATTTCCGGCTTCTATGGTCAGTGTTTCCTTTTGAACAGCAGTTCCTTGAACCTGAATGGTTCCGACAGCTTCTCCTTCATTATCAGCAAGCTCAACCTCTGCTTTTCCGGAAGCATCTGGTATTAATCTTCCTTTTTCATCGATGGAGGAACTGCTGTCATCCTGGGAAGAAAGCTGTGCGGGCTTTCCATCGACTCTTATTTCAAGAGGGATGCCGGCAGCATAAGTACCTTTCCACGCGTCATCTTCCAATGGAACGCTTTCTCCATATACTTCAATATCATGCTCTCCATCAACATTAAACGTAAGGTCCGCATAGCCTTCTAAATCAAAATAATCGAATAAATGTGCATACATATAGTCATCGCGCACCTGACCGAATTCTCTCATCACATCTACGTTTTTTTTCCATTTGTCCATGCTTTCCGGCTCGCCCCAGCGTTCAATATTACGCTCCATTTCCGGTTCATACATGGCTTCAAACTCTGCCAGCTTCTCTATCACAATTTCATCATCAAAATGAGTATTCAGATAATGTGCAAATTTGCCGGCAAACTGAGCGCGGAACTCTTCATTTTCAAGCAGTGTTCGCAAAAGGAAAGTTGCCCAATCAGGATTAGGCCAGCTGTCATTGCCTTCTTCCGTGGCAAAATCAAGCGTATGATGAGCAGCGGTTTCGCTCACCCCGGACAGATCAAAACCAAAATCTAAATCAAATACAGTCCAGCGCCATTTGCCATTTGGCTTTTCACGCCAGTACCGGTTATTATTTGCCGGCCAGTCTGTGTTTCTGGTGTAAATTTCTGCGATATTATAATCGATAAAATTGTTAATATCCATTTGTTCTTTGACCTGTGCATAAACCTGCGGGTCAGTTATATCGTTATGCTCAATGTAAGAAAGCATCTTTTGATAGTGACGATTATCCCCTTCTCTAACATTGGCATTGTTTTCAAGATATTCTAGATCTTCTTCTAAAATACCGAATTTATACTCAAAGTAGTGTTTGTCTATGCGTTCTCTTAAGTTGTAAATGCCCCAGTACTCTCCATTTAAATACAGGTTTGCCGGTTCAAACGCCTGTTTTTCTACGTCAAATCCGCTGATAAGCTCTTGCATAAAAGCATCTCGAAAAACCGTTTCGTCCCAGTCATTACCTGAATTACGAAGAAGAAGACGATTATACTCGCTGTCATCCTCGCTTTCAAAAATCGGATAACTGAATGTATTTTCACTATCATAATCAGAACGGCCGTACAGACGGAATGATTTTTTTGGATAATAGCGGCTTGTATTGCCGTGCAATCTGACTCCAGCCTGCTGGTGGATCATATTCGTGCCGTCCGGCTTGTACATTTCCACGCTGACTTCTCGTTCCCATTGATCTCCACTCTGGGCATAATTCGCTGTTTCATCAGGGTTCTCAGCATCTTCGTCATAATTGGCGCCTTCGGTATATATACCGTTTGCTTCTCCGAAGAAATCATCAGGATTCCCTGCTATGGAAACAATCGGGAACGTGCTTTCTTCCCCGATAATGTACGTATTTGAAACCATTTCACCAGCGTTTCCATATTGATCATAAAACTTGGCTTTTATAACGGTCGTTTCATCGACTTCTAGAGGCTCTGTATATTCTTTGGATTCTTCATCAGGTTCACTTCCATCGGTTGTGTACCTAATCGTTCCTTCCTCTTCTTCCATCAGCTGCTCTAATTCAACCATCTGAGGCGATTCATAAAAACCTCCATCCTGATTGAAAACAATAGCGAGCTCGGGTTTATCGATATCCATGTCATCCACCTGTTCAAACAGGGGAAGGAAATCTTTCATATTTACGCCAGGATTTCCTTCTACAAATAACCGTTCTGTTAAATGAGGCAGATGAAACACCGGAGAAAAATCCTGAATGACATTATGCCGTAAATTAAGATCTTCCAAATTATTTAACCCGGATAATACAGATATGTCCTCAATATGGTTATTACGAACGTTCAGCTTGCGAAGTTCCACCATATCTTTAATTGGTTCAATAGAAGAAATATTGTTGCCCCTCACATTTAAATCCTGTAATGCGGTCATGTGGGAAATGGCTTCTAAATCGTCTATTCCAGTTTCCCTCAAATCAAGTGTCCTCATTCTCTCCATTTTTTCAAGGGCCGAAACATTCTCTACATGGTTTCCGCGAAGGTTCAGGTCTTCTAAGTATATTAAATCCTCTAAAGGTTCAAGATCTTCAATACGATTTCCTTCTAAGTCCAGATCCCGAACCGTTATTAATTTTTCTATTCCTTCGAGTGACTCAATGCTGCTGTAACTTAAATCAATCGCATCCACTTTCTGTAAATCTTCCTGTCTAATCAGGCCCTCCGGCTGGTCTAATGCTTCCCTGACAGCCATTTCCAAATTTTCATCAGCGAAATCTACACTGCTGTTATCAGCAAAAATAAAAGCAATGATACCAATGACCACAGCGATCGGGATAAGAAGCAGTGCTGCTCCTTTTGAATGTTTACGGTTCAAAGTGTGGTCCCCGCCTTTCTTTTTCTAAATTGCTTATATTGGTAAAGAGTTTTTTGCAAAAACAGACCAGCCTATATTATAGCAGACTCCTTTCGCTTCAAACAGTGTGGTTTCTCATATCTTCTTTAGAGATATGGCATATTTGTTAAAAGTTTATTTACATTTCAAAAAGGAAAAAAATATGCAACATGAACCATATCCCACTCGTCTCATAAATGGTATAATTTTAATATTGTAAAGCTATTGTTAACGTTCGGTTAATTATGTAAATTTTTATACTTATAATATACGCAGCAGGTCATAGAAGGTGGTGAATAAAGATGCTGGCAAAAGAAATTTTTCAGCGGTATGAATTAAAATATCTTATTCCATTTGAAAAATACAAAGAGATCGCTGATCAGCTTACAGCAAACGAAAAAATGCGGTACGACAAATTTGGCGATGGGTTTGGCCGCTATAATATCGTCAGCCTTTATTTTGATTCAGATGATAAAAAAATTTATTATGAAACACGCAACAAACTGCGTTTCCGTCAAAAGCTCCGCCTCCGCGTTTACGATGACGCTGCAATTAACGGTCCTGCTTTTCTTGAGGTAAAAAAGAAATTTAACAAGGTGGTAAATAAACGCCGCACAAAAATTAAACTAGCAGACGCCTATGAATATTTGAAATACGGGAATAAAAATGGAGATTTGCGAGTGTATGACCCTTCAAATCCACAGATTATGAACGAAGTAGAATCTTTCCGAAGCTTGTACGGATTAAAACCACGTGTCGTGGTAAGCTATGACAGGCAAGCATTTCACGGCATTGAAGATTCCGATTTACGTGTGACATTTGATTATAATTTGATGGCAAGAGACGATAACCTTCATATTGAAGATGGTCCAGACGGTACTTATTTTGTTGATCCAAACCTTGTCGTCATGGAAGTGAAAGTTTCACAAAGTGTTCCATTTTGGCTGTCAAGACTGCTGAGTGATTTTGAATGTCCCCGAAAAAGTGTATCGAAATTCTGCACCAGCATTGATCTTATGGAAGAAATGCAGCGCACAGCTCGTCATTCTGAAGATGAAGAGACAAAGTCATTAATCGTTTAGATGCTGAGAAAAGGTTATTGCAAGGAAACTGTTCAAAATCTATAATGTTAAATGGATTAACAATTACGGGGTTGTTTCAAAAGTGTCAGCAGAGGGCTTTTAGACCAAAGTTTTTTGGTTGGTTCCTGCCGCTCCATTTCTTTTGAAACAGCCTCCTCCTTTTTTGTGTGTAAAACAACACAAAAATGCAAATAAAATTAGTCATGGACTTTAGTTGAGGAGAAATTTTCATGAATCAATTTATGAATGAAATTCGAGATTTTTCAGATTTAACCACAAGAGCTGTTGTGTTAGAAGGCATGGCTGCTATTGCGCTTAGTTTTATACTTAGTTTGATCATTACATTCTTGTATAAAAAAACACATAAAAGCGGCCGCTATTCTCAATCGTTTGTGCATACGATTATCATTATGTCTGTTGTTGTAGCAATTATTATGATTGTTATCGGAAATAACATTGCGGTAGCCTTCGGTTTGGTTGGTGCATTTTCTATTATCCGTTTCCGAAGCGCCATGAGCGATCCAAAAGATATCGCTTTTATCTTTTTCGGTATGGCAGCAGGTATTTCCTGCGGACTTGGTTTTTATGCGCTGGCTGTTATGTTTACCGTGGTACTATCAATATTAATTTATGTTTTGTTTGTATTCGATTATGGCGGGATCAAAGGATCATATAAATCTTTAAAAATTACGATACCGGAGAACATGCACTATGAAAATGTGTTTGATGATATTTTTGAAGAATACTTAGAATATCATCAGCTGAACATGGTGGAAACGACAAACCTTGGTACCATGTATCAGCTTACTTACCTTATTGCGAAAAAAGAAGGAATCAGCGACAAAGATTTAATGGATGCGATCCGCGAAAGAAACTCCAACCTTAAAGTAGCTGTCGGTATGGTAAACTAATGCGTATTAAAAACGTTCCTAAAAGCAAGGGGACGTTTTTTTATGAAGACAGGTTTTAATGCACGTGAAACTTTCTTACAAAAAAGATAGTTTTCAGGACTGTTGCTCTGTCAGAAAAAAATCCTGTTTCCCGGACAGCCCGAAAAACAGGATTTTCTGTTATTTGCTTGTGCGCTCTACTAATGATTCTTTTAAATATTCTTCAAGCGGCTCCTTTAAATCTTCACGATTCAGAGCAAAATCAAGCGTAGCTTTAATAAAACCAAACTTATCCCCAACGTCATAGCGGACACCGCCGAATTGATAAGCAAGCACTGCCTGCTTTTGGTTTAATTCTTTAATAGCATCCGTCAATTGAATTTCATTACCCGAGCCTGGCGGAAGCTGTTTTAGAATCTCAAAGATTTCCGGGCGCAGAACATAACGGCCCATGATCGCATAGTTAGAAGGAGCTTCCTCAAGTGCCGGCTTTTCTTTTAAATCCTCAAGATGCAAAACACCCGGCTCAACTTCTTGTCCTTTTGGCTCTACGATACCATATTTAGATACGTCTTCATCCGGCACCTGCTGCACGCCTACTACAGAGGAATGGTAGCGTTCAAACGTCTCTATCAGCTGCTTTAAACACGGTTTTTCTGATTTTACAATATCGTCTCCAAGCAGCACCGCAAACGGTTCATCTCCAACGAAGCTGCTCGCGCAGGCAATCGCATGCCCTAATCCTTTTGGTTCTTTTTGGCGGATATAGTGAATATTTGCCATGTTTGAAATGGCTTGGACTTCTTCTAACTGCGACCATTTTTTCTTTTTAGACAGGGTTTCTTCCAATTCATATGATTTGTCAAAATGGTCCTCAATCGCACGCTTGCCGCGGCCGCTAACAATAATGATATCTTCTATTCCAGACTCAATCGCCTCTTCGACTATATATTGAATGGTCGGTTTATCTACAATAGGAAGCATCTCTTTTGGCTGAGCCTTTGTTGCCGGCAAAAACCTTGTCCCAAGTCCGGCTGCTGGAATAATTGCTTTTCTTACTTTCACAAGATTCACTCCCGTTTGATTTACTCTTCCGGCTCGTCCCACAGCATAAATATGTCATTAGGACGCGGAATGATTTCTATTTCACCAAGCTGCTGTTCTTCTTCTGTGTTGTCAGCTTTGATTAATGCTTCAAAAATTTCTTCTGACGTATGCGGTGCTCCAAGCGCTGCTGCAGCCTGAGAAGCCAGCTCAAAATTAGATTCGGTTGTCCGTGAAATCACATATTCTCTGCGTTCTCCTTGATACGCTTGAAAAAGATGATAGTATTCCGGATCAGCTGTTGCAAAACTGCTGTTATCGCGCGCATATAAGGTGACCCCTGCTTCATTATACAACGAACGTACTTTTTCTGTATAAGCATTCGAGCCTTCCGATGTCATATCAAGCAACGTTTCAGCCTGCCAGTCCATGAACCGGCTGTCATGAAGGCGTTTGAAGAATACTGCTGCCTGCGCGCGCGTCAATTTGCCATTGACGTCATAGCGTTCGGTTTGCGTATTGCCATGCTGGCGACCCGTCGTCAGGTCTTCTTCAAACATCCATGCTACTGATTTTTCTAAGCCAGGTTCTTGGCCTTGGGAATGAGCAAGAGCCTGGCTGATAATACCGCGTGTCACTTCCCTGTTTTTCACCGAATCATCCCTAAGCCCTGGCATTCTTAAGGAATGAGCAGACAGCGCTTGATAGGACGGCTGCGACCAGTGGCTGCCTCCACCGCTGCTGCCTTCAAAACCGAAATACCGCTGAAGGATAGTCACAAACTGAGCTTCTGTCATTTCATCCCCTGGACCGAAGCTGCCGTCTTTATAACCAGTCATCAGCCCTGAGTTTTCTGCCCACGTTATTTCGTCAAATGCCCAGTAACTTTCTTTCACATCTGGAAAACTTGCCGATTGAGCGTTTACTTCCTTAGGCTCAAAAGTTCCTTTCTCAGGTGTTTCTTCACTTATGTACAAAAAAGAGCTTACGGTGACGGTTGCAATGGCCATTTTACAAAATGATGATAGTCGCTTTTGGCTGTTTGTAATCATGATGCACTCAGATCTTACATTCAAGATCCTTTTCCCCACCTCCCAAATGGTATAATCCCATTTTATTATATCGTTTCTAGTGTTTCGCTAGCTACCTTCACAACAAAAAAGTCCAGTACAGGGTTAAACTGCCCAAAAACGGGAAGGGCAGCTTTTTGGTACATGAAATGGATGGAAGCTACTCTCCTTCTTCTAAATATGTAAAACCTCCTGAAAACACGTAAAATTCAGCAAATATAAGCTCCTTCAGTCTTTAGTAATTTTGCGAGACCGTCTTCCCGTCTTTTTTCACCCGTGCAGTGTTTTTGCTTTACCATGTAAAGAGCAGGAACCAGGACTTGAAATATCATTAATCTCTATACTTCTAAAAGAGAGGTTTCCAGGGAATCTGTAATTATCAGCCTCCACTTGTTCAGCTGATGTACTGGATATACAGTGCTTAGCTGTCCGACTGGCGGGTCAATGACAGGCACCTGAAAAAACGTTAATCCTCCGACTAATACAAGCAAAAAAAAATAAACGAGCCAATCTATCATTTCAGTACCTCCCCAAAAATAGTGTTACTTTCTTGTAAACATTATGGGATTTTGAGCGGGGTCTGGCCCCACATAAAATTGTAAAAATTTTTTGATGATTTTTGCCTAGAAATCTGCTATATTTAGGTTATTCTATCGAAAAGGAGGGCCGTTTACGTTTTATCACCTATTTTCTTATAAGCTCCCCCCTTCGCTTACAATTCCTCTTTCTAAGATTCACCTTTCAGTGCTTATTGCTCCTGTTTTTCTTTTTCGTATATTTTTAAGGATAAGGAGGTGAAGATTGATTGCCTCGACAGCAGCGGATCTGGTTTCCAGGGATTTCGTACCGCATAGAAGCACAGGGAATCAGAAACTCCAGACTTTTTTATGATGAAAAGGATTATTCCCATTACACATATCTATTAACAAAACTAAAATCAGACTATGACTTTGACTTGCACGCTTATTCTCTTCTTCCTAACAAGATTCATTTGTTAATAGAAACCTTTCACACAAACCTTTCCACAGTTATGCACCGCCTGCAGACAAGCTACGCCATGTATTTTAACCGCAGACACCAGCTGCGCGGGCATGTGTTTCAAGGAAGATATCTTTCCGAGCCACTGAAGGATGAAACGCACTTTTTTGAAACTTCTCAGTTTATCCATCTCACTCCCCTTCGTGAAGATTTAGGAAATGACCTATTAGCCTACCGGTGGAGCAGTGCCCGTGAGTATCTTTCTCCTCAACCCGCTGAAGAACCGCTCCATCCTCTGCTGACTCTGGATCGCACCCTGCGTCTTTTCCCATCTCCCAAACACCAGTACTTTGAAGAGTTTCTTTTTCAACCGATGAATTCAGAAATCCTTTAAAAAAACAGAGAGGAGCATTTTATGTTTAATCAGGTCACGATTGTCGGCCGTTTTACACGAGATCCAGAATTAACCTATACGAAAGATGGCACAGCTGTCTGTAACTTTACATTGGCGGTACAGCGGTCATTTCGTAATATGCAAGGCGACTTTGATGCTGATTTTGTACCGATTACGGTATGGAGAAAGCAAGCAGAAAATACGGCAATGTACTGCCACAAAGGCGCTCTCGTTGGAGTAAACGGCAGGATTCATACGAGAATTTATGAAAATAAAGATCAAAAACGAGTCCAGGTTGTCGAAGTCAATGCCGATCAAGTACGTTTTCTCAAGTTAAATTCCAATCAAAATTTATCTCCTTCTCCGACTGTTTCAACGAATCAATCAAGCAGTCAGGATGGCGTCGGAGCACCTCTGACCCCAACTGAAAATGTACCTGTGATGAATGTAAAGGAGACACATACTTCTTCGTAACCCCTAAACTTACCCATTTCCTTTCCAAAGCAGGCAATTCTCTCCCTTTAAATATGTTCCTTTCTCGTTTTCCCCCATCACAAACTATCCTTTGAAAAAACCTCTGGTATGCCTGCTGCCAGAGGTTTATTTTTCCACTAATTAGTGACATTTGTGTCATTTTGATCATTCCCAGTATGCAGGAGAATCAAACGTTTTTTAACTATTGTGTCATGCCATTCATTAGGACGTGGTAAATAGAGTGCACCCATTGCTCCTGCGACAAAGAACGAGTGGGGGCTTTCCCCATCGCTAAAAGGAAGAATTTGAAATGCTTGATATATCAGCATATTCAACCCATAAGGAAATAGACCCTTTTATTTTTTCTTCAAAAGGGGTGTGGTGTTTTTAATACATCCGTTTTTTCCATAAGCTGGTTCAACACATGCATCATATAATCCTATCCGTTTTCTAAAATCATTTTTTCTGTCGCCTCAAAAAGCTGTAGTTTCTCCACCGTTCGCTGTCTAGCCATTTTTGTTTCTCTTTAAATCCATTAGTTTCCATGTGAAAGTTTTGTTGTAAGTATAGCACACTCTTTCCATAGAAAAACCTCCCTAAGCCGAAAAGCTTAAGAGAGGTTTATTTGGGAGCTGCTTCGTTTTAATTGCTGAAGTGAACAAACTTCAGATATTCATCAAGCATTTTAGCCATTTGCGCACGAGTGGTGCCTGTTTTTGGATCAAAGATGGTACCATCTTTACGGCCGGTAATAACTCCTGCTTGTACTAAACGTTCCACATCTTCTACAGCCCACTCACCAATACGTTCCGTATCTTCAAAAGAAGCTGCGAATTTATCAGTGTCCAGCTCATCTTCGTCAAAACCTGTACTTTCCATCGCACGAGAAAGCATTGCGGCTGCTTGCTGGCGGGACACAGATTCGTTTGGCGCAAACATGCCATCTTTACGCCCTTGAATAATGCCTTGTTCAATGGCTGCCTGAATTTCGTCAGTAAACCAGTCATCAGACTCCACATCAGTAAATTCACCATCATACTCGCCTTCTGCTGACAGACCGAGGGCACGAGTAAGTAAAGCAGCAAACTGGGCACGGCGCATTTCTTCTCCAGGAGCTACCGTATTGTCATCGCGTCCTTGGAAAATAAAGCGGGAGCCAAGGTTTATCGAAGTATTCTTTTGCCCAGTAATCAGACGGTACATCGTCAAACTCCGCTTCATTTTCTACGATCACGTACTTACTAAAAGACTGTGATTTAAAGGTGGCTGTATTTTCGTTAACAATGGTTGGAGCAGCAGTAAAGCCATTTCCTTCATCATCAAGTCGAAGAACAACAGCATGTGTTTCATCAAGCTCCTCGTTATCCACAATGTCGCGTTCAACGTGGCGGTTAAAATGAGTCAGCGGAGCTTCTTTATCACCAGAATGAATGCTTGCTTTAAATTCTACGACAGAAGGTTTTGCGTTAAGGTTGTTGGATCCAAGCACATCATTATCATCGGAAGACACGTTTGCAGATATACTTACTTCCACATCACTATCATCTTCATCAGATAATCCAAGCTCAGAACGAAGATGCTGCTCTTCACTTAATTAATCAGAGGAAAGACGAATAGAACCTACCTCGGACTCCACTTCGATTTGAGCTTTTGGGTTTTTATCCCGAACGACATCCAGGGCTTGAGAGGATAAACGCAATTCTCCATGCTCTCCTTCTTCCTTTTCAATCTTAAAGCTCACACGTTCCACATTCTCCGCATTCTCCAGGTCTTCGGCAAGCTTGTCCGCATCCACCCGGTGGATGACACGCTCTGTACCATCTTCATCACTAGTACGCTCATCTTCATACGAGTCACCACCCGGTTCAGCTGTGTTATCGTCCTGACCCTCATCCTGATCGTTGTTATCACTGTCAGATCCACCAGAGCCGCTAGAGCCATCACTGCCGCCAGTGTTTCTGTCTTCTTCAACTACTAAGGGAGTTCTTGCTATTTCAATTTCTGCATCACTATCGGACAAGCGATCTAACTTTGCTACTACTTCATAGTCCCCTGCTAAATCAATAGAAAAATCTACATCACCATTTCCTTTTGAATACACTTTCGTTTCTTTATCATTCTCATTAATAACATACCAATTAAACGATTTTGCTACGTTTACGTCAGCTACATCTTGAAAATTAACATTAAAAACTGGAGTAATAGGCTCGCCCTCTTTAACATCTTCCAAATCATTTATTTTTAAATTACGATTACTTATAGAAGCAGAAACCAATTCAGATCTTGCTTTACCCTGAGGGTCAATTTCAGAATTAAAATCTCCCAATAACTCTACGAACTCTACTATACCAATGCCTAGCCCCTCATTTAATTGACCTTCCAGTTCATCAAGGTTTCCTTCATTGATTACTGAATTAACAATTTCTTCGATTGCCTGATCATAGGATTTATTAGCAAAGCTTAATAAATTTTTCTTATCATTTAATACATTTTCAATCTCTCTAAATAAATCTATAAAATTATCTGTAGTCGCTTCGCCGTCCTCAAAAATTTCATCAAAATTTTCTTTTTGCTCGGTTTTTCTAAAATCATTAATAGCGTCTTCTAAGTCACTAGCGTTGCTGTAGTCAGAAAAGATTACTTTTGAAATACCTGAAATAATACCACAATATGCATCTTCTTTCGTTGTATTATTTTTGATCTCTTCAGGATAATGCCAATCAATATCTTCCGAAGTTTCTATTTGAGCATCTTTCAAAGTCTCTCCATCTGCTCCGTCATAAAAATTATTAAAAAACTTCTGTGCAATTTCTGAGATATCATTTTCTGTAGTTTCCGCCTGCGCTACCGGTGTGCTTATTAAGGGTGTGCTTCTGGCTAGTGGTGATGCTACGATTGCTGTTGCAAGCATCATTTTCATAGCTTGCTTGCTATAGTGAAATTTTTTCATGTTTTCTCCTCACCTCATCTACGATTTTTATTATGTATTTAAGCGAAACTCTAAATGTAGTACTTTAATCTTACAAAACAGGGAAATATTTTACAATAATTTAGTTTTCAAGTCTAATGAACTATAATATGTATAATAGAAACGAAATAGAGTAAAAAATTAATCTTTTAGACCACGCCGAAAGCAGGCTCTTTTAAGCCTGCTTTCTTTCACTTTTGAGCAAGACTTTCAAGATCTGATCGTCTTGCTTCTTTTTTTTCTTCATATTTATTTTTTACTTGAAAAGCTTGAGATGTGTCATGGCCATTTTCTTTTAATTCACTTTGAAGTTCCTCATATTTTCCATAAAAAGCACTGTCCGCTTCACCTTGTAGACTTCGAGCTTTGGACTTGTACTCACTTTCATCTACTTCTCCTTCATTCATGTATTCATCATACGCTTGCTGAACCAGGGAATTTAATTCAATTTCATAATTTCTTTCCATGGAACGGAATTCGGCTTCATATTCATTCAAAATAGCACTGGCGCTTCGGCTGCTTTCGCTCGAATTGCTGCTTGATTCTCCAGTCGATGTTTCTGAAGAAGGACTGTCTGAAGAGGTCGATCCAGTTCCCGAACTGCTGATGGTATCTTTACTAGAAGATGAACTGTCGGAGTCTGCGCTGCTGCTTGTTTTGTTTTCATCCTGTGAGTCTTCCCTAGAGTTTTTACTATTAGCGCTATTCTCTTTCTTTTCGTCACTCAATGATTCTTCCTCAGCAGAGCCGGATTCTGCGTCCTTTCCGTCTTCTTTTTCTTCTTCCGCAGCCTGCAGCTGTCCATTTTTTTCATTGCCGTTTCGTTCTACAGTGTCTGCATCTTTTTGCAATTGTTCTATTTTATCGTTAAAACTCATTGTTCCTAGTACGGCAAGGACAACCAGCAGTGCTCCTCCTATGCCTATCCATTTTTTCATAAATCAAGCCCCTTTTTCTGCGAAATTCAGCCTGTATTATTCCCTAATGAAACATCAGGAAAAGCTATTTAACGTTATTAGTTCACGAACATATTTCATACGACTAGTTTCTTTTACTGACTCATATTCCCATTCATACTCCCAGGCGTAGGAAACATCATACCCGTGTTCTATTAATTTTTCTTTCATCGCCTTTATCTGTTTTTCAAACAACCCATCCGTCTGTTCTTCTAACTCGTCCGCCTTTAAGCGGTATGTATCTACGATCTCATAGTATTCCCTGTATTCTGCCGGCATCTTTTTTTGATACATTTTCTTTGCTTCCGACAGATAGGTCTCCATTTCTTCTTGGTGTTTTGATATGATACGTTGGAACTTGATTTCAAAAGGAGCAGTTACATCATACAGAGAAAGTTCGGATTGATTTTTCGTTTCTATTTTTTCTGACGTATGTTCTCCTTCTTGTTTTTCCTCTGCTGAAGTTGTGTAATCCTGGTCATATTCTTCAGCAGATATAACTGGTTCTTTCCATTCTTTGTCAGTTTGATTCTGCCAGTTCAACCAGCCGGCTCCAATTACAATGAATGTAGTAAGAACCACTGCTCCAGCAAGCCAACGGCCCATTATTTCTTCAATCCTTCCCTTTTCTGTTGTATAAATAATATCGGAACATTGCGCTGTTATTTAAAGAGTCCAGGTTGCTTTGTTCTTTTTCTTTTCCGTTTTTTCCAAAAAATAATAACTAAGAATGCCGTATAGACCTCCTGTTATATCTAATACAATGTCCTGCCACAACCCAGTTCGATAAGGATGATAAAAATGCCTGACTTCATCAATAACGGCAAAAACAGAAACGAGTACAAAGGCAGCAGCCAGCTTCCAGCTTGTTTTCCACAAGAATGGTTTTAGCCCACATAACCTAAAACTGCCATGCTAAAATAAATGACAAAATGAGTTCCTTTTCGAATAAAAAACTCAATAAAACCTGCCGTTCCTTTTTCTTCTATACTTACTATTCCAGAAGAATAAGTAAATGAAATCCCTCCAGCAATATTTTCAAACCATTCTAATGGCAGGAGCTGAATATAGCCGCGGAGGTCTTGTTGTTCATACGGCATGGAAGAAGCGACAGCAATCGTTCCCATTAATAACAGAAGCGGCAAAGTGTACATGATCTTTCTTGCAGGGTTCAAATGGATCTCTCCTGAAGGAACAAAAGTGCAGGCGCCCTGGTAAGCCTCGACAGGTAAATGTTCTCCAGGCAATAAAGGCGCTCTTTGCCTTTAATGACTGGAGGTTATTTAACCCCGAGAGGCTGGGCGCTGAAGCTAGACGCTAATCAAACAGTAGGGAGATAGTTATCCACATTTCGAAAAATATAATTTCCTAAACAATAAAAAAGACCGGCTTTTTTGCCAGCCTATCATATTTATAATTTATTTTATAAAAATTACTGGTTTTTTCCAAGGGAATAATTATTTTTTACCGCATCTTTTGTCTCAAATCCATACGAACCACGTAATCGACACGGTTAAGACCATTACCATTAAACTGACTGGAATACCTACTTTCATAAAATCAACAAAACGGTACCCTCCCTGTCCATAGACAAATAAATTGGTCTGATAGCCGATCGGCGTAATAAAACTGGCCGAAGCAGCAATCGCTACAATAACAGCGAGCGGCGTGATGGGAATACCTAAAATAGCTGCTGACTCAATTGCTACTGGCAGCATAATAATAGCTGCTGCATTGTTTGTAATTACTTCTGTTAAAATATTGGTGAGGACATACAGCAATATAAATATACCAATCAGCCCAAATGGCGCCATCCAATGAAGCATCGTTTCCGCTAAATAAGTGGCTGCTCCTGTCTTCAGCATGGCTTCTCCAATTCCAAATGCTGCTGATATAACAATCAGCACTTGAAATGGAACATAATTTTTCATTTCCCGAATTGGCAAAATGTTTAACATGAGTAAAAGCCCCACTGTAACAGCTGCCGCACTGAAAATGGAAACAACCTGAGAAGCTGCCAGAACAACCATTATCCCTAACAGCACAATGGGTAAGATTCGTTTCCACATTGGAAAAGGCTGAAAAGGATTGTTGTTTCTTTTCGTTTGTAAAATCGTGAATTCGTTTCTTGCACTCGATCTTTTTTCAAAATCAGGGCCTGCTAGAAGCAGCAGCGTATCTCCAGGTTTTATGGTAATCTCCTCCATACGCTGTACCAGCTGGTCATCATAACGATGCACCCCGACAATCGCAGCGTCAAATTGCTGAGGAAACAAAATATCTTTCATTTTTTTAAACAACAGTGAGGAGTAGTGAGTTACTACTACCTCTAAAAGCTGGCTCTCTCCCTGGCGCAGTCCGTCAAGCTGATAAGGGGCTCCTGTATCTAAATGAAGTCCTTCCTGAGCTTCTAAAGCAGCAATTTCATTTAAACTTCCGATTAAAAGTAAACCATCCCCTGCTTGCAGTTTAAATGATGGAGAGTAATCTTCTATGACTTTGCCATTTCTCACAATACCAAGCAGCTCTGTCCCATTTTTTTGATGCAAACCTGCCTGCTTTACTGTTTTTTCTGCAAAGTCGCCTGTTTCTTCTACTATCATTTCAGCTGAAAAACGCTTTTGGTGTTTTTCTCCATTAAAATACGGCATCAATGGTACTCTATTTGGCAGCATTTTCAGCCCAAAGCTAATCATAAATAGGATTAAAAATAACGTAATCGGCAAACCAATAACAGCTAATTGGAAAAAAGAAAAGCCTTGAAAACCTCGTTCAATCAACATTCCGTGCACCACTAAATTAGTAGACGTACCAATAAGCGTCATTGTTCCGCCTGCAATTGTTGCAAAGGAAATTGGCAGCAAAAATTTCGATGGCGCGACGTCATGTTTTTCACACCATTGGCGCACATACGGCGTAAAAGCAGCCACAATCGGTGTGTTATTCAACACCCCCGAAAATATGGAAGAAGGCACCATGATGCGCAACAAGGACTGTCTCGGAGTGTGGCCGTTGTTTAAGACCTTCTCTACAAACTTTTCCACTAATCCACTTTTTTGTACCGCTCCAGCAACAATACAAAGTAATCCAATCGTTAGCATCCCTTGATTGTAAAATCCTTGTACTGCTTCTTTTGGTGTCAGAATACCGGTTAAAAGCAATACAGACAGAGCAGCAAGCAAAATAAATTCAGGACGTGCTGCTTCTTTAATTAAAGCGCCCATCATCGCCAGAATAACGATACCAGTAACTGCCATTTCCCATGTCAACGCCGTCACCCCGCTTCGCCTTGTTTCTTCATTGTATGTTTTTATTCATAGTAATTTCATAGGTTTTATGAACTTTATTTTATATTATACCTTTCTTATCGGAATTGTAAATATTAATTATCATAAGAAAGAAAATGAATTTTTTATTGTTTTTTCGAATATTAACGCAAGAGCCGAAATACACTTCAAGTGTGTGCCTTCAATGGGAATTGACAGCCGGTTTAACAATTCTTCCCTGCGAGTAAAAAAATTCGACGAATTTAGCAGGAATGAAAAGAAAAATATAGAAGATACTGATTAACAGTTGCATTAATGCCTGTTAACACCTTGATTTTTATACAGATGGGCCACTTAAAAAGGAGGTGGATCATATGGCTTTTGTTATTACCTCACCTTGTATTGGGGAAAAAGCCGGCGACTGTGTAGAAGTTTGCCCAGTCGATTGTATTGAAGAAGGGGAAGATCAATACTATATCGACCCTGACGTTTGCATTGATTGCGGCGCATGTATCGTCGTTTGCCCGGTTGAGGCTATAGTAGAAGATACTGAGCTTACGCCTGAGACGGAGCCTTTCTTAGAGAAGGCAAAAGAGTTTTACGGTACTAGTTAACAGAATAGGGGGTTTGGCCTTAGCTTCAGCCTTACAGAAACCCCGTTCCATTGTGTGCAAGGGACGGGGTTTTGTTCGTGTTATGGAGCTAATTACACAAAGAGGAGGGTCTCGGGGTTGGTTGTATTATTTCATGAGCTGGTATGATCTATCATTGGCTGGTGTTTACGGTTTATTTCACCGCATTGATTATGTCTATCAATCACTGGGCAGAAAGCCAATATTTGTTTTACATTGCCCTTTTCAGCTATAGTTTTGTTTTTACAGGGTACCGAGCCGTTCGATTGAAAAAAAAGGCTAGTTAAATAAACATATTGGCGGCATGCTAGGATCTTATATTGCGATGGTGACTTGATAACTCGTCGTTAATCAAGAAAATCTTTTCTTATTACAACATCTCCCTTCTCTTCTCGTATGGTTTTTACCAACGATCACAGGCACTCCCAGGTATTAAAAACAAAAATGGATAAACAAGCTTTATAGAATCAAGGGATTAAAACATTTAAAAACGGGTATATCATGACTACTCCCCCCACACCTCTATACAAAGGACAAGACGGAGTTATCTATCTGATTCTCTGTTTGTGTCTCTTCCTTGCGACCGCAGGTTTTCACCTGCGGTTGTTTGGTATTTACTGGGGCTGTAAAAGAGAATGGCTGAGATGTTTGATTTAGGAATACTTTTCTAGGTTTATCCCCTACTTTTCTTCCGTAATTTTCTACTTTTATGAACTGCTTTTAGCAAGTTATGCATTCTTCACGAATGGATCATGGTGGGAGCTGCAATTGGCTCTTTTATCAACCGCTACTCTGGATATATGCACTACTCCTCTCCAGTATGCTGCACTTCCCAATATTTATGAACCACTTTCAGCATCTTGTGAGCTATGTCATTTTTTTCCCTCATTATTTTTGGTAAACTTCTCTTTAAGGTATAAATGTTAATAACTATGAAACCATGTCAACATATCTACAAATAAAAACAGAAGAGCAGACATGTTAGAATATAGAGAGAATAATGCTTAGAATAGATCCTAAATATTTTTATCCTATTAGGAGGGGAATAATGGAAAAACACTTCATTACAGATACGCTCGACCGTCCTTTGCGCGACTTGCGTATTTCTGTCATAGATCGCTGCAATTTTCGCTGTTCCTACTGCATGCCAAAAGAAATATTTGGTGATGAT
>NZ_JBHFQG010000056.1:0-17218 GCF_041949975.1 Alteribacillus sp. JSM 102045
GGGAGAGCGAAAGCGTTCCTTGACAAACGCAGCAAATGGGCGATCCTATCTCAAGACAAAAGAAGAGGAAAAAGTTTGATCATCCTAGAAAAAGAGAGTATCTGTCCAAATTCAGGGGGTTAATCCGCGAAAATAAGAAATGTAGAAAAAAGAGATAAATAGAGACTGAGAAAGCAATTACTTTTTTTCCTGTTCTACTAATAAAAAAGTATGGACCTCCTCTGGTGTTAATCCTATTTCTTTGGCTTCAGATATAAGCCCTACCCACTCCTCATCAAGTTTCATATCGTGATTTTTCTCACTCATGAAAGACTTCCCTCTTCCCCTTTTAATTAATATTATCTTTTTCATCTTTTTTCTCTTTTATGTCTGCTCCATTTTTCATATTTAATATATTCTTTTTCGAGAAAAGAGAGGAAATCTCTTCATCAGAAGAAGATACTGATGAAACCCAAGAAAAAAATGATCTATCACTTTCTCAACAATTGGTGTATTGTGAATCCCTGCCATAGAGGCAGAATTTCCGATTGTAGAAGGGGCATCGGAAGAAAATTTACGGACAGCTGCTGGGTATTTGCCAGGCACAGCTTCATTAGGAAAAGAGGGAAACAGTGTTATTGCGGCGCATCGAAGCCATACACACGGACGCATGTTTAATAGACTCGAAGAAATAGAGGCTGGAGAAGAGATTGTAATAGTGAGTGAGACGGGAGAAAAAACGTTTTCGGTTTTTAATAAAACAATAGTTTCTCCTAATGATACATCTGTTTTAAGTCAAGATACAAATGGGGAATCAATTGTAACACTTATTACGTGCACTCCTATGAAAAACCTTACTCACAGTTTGATTGTTCAAGGGAAATATAATGAATAAGGAAGGTTGATTAACATGGTAAGGCTGCAGGAGGGATTTATTATACTTTTCTTTATGGTCGGACGATTAAACTGATTTACTTAAAGAACAATGTATGTGAGCTGCACATTGATGAGAAATATTTAGGCTTATTTCTCCTTTCAATATATAAAGAAGCAAATAAATAATTTAGAAAAACGCGCGAAAAAATTATCAAGGTACAAATTTATGGGAAGAAGCGAAAACGGGAACCATGGTTAATAATTTGGCATAATTACAAAAATGCCCAGCAGAAATTAATCTGTCCGGGCATTTTTTTGTGGAATAAAATTACTAATTATGACTCCTAAAATGGCAGGCCATATCCAGCCAAGTCCGTGATCGAATAATGGCAAATAAAGAAATAGATTATTTAATGAATTATATTCAATTCCTAATTCTCGTAACCCATCATACAGACTGATAATGGCAGCACCTATAACGGCTCCTCTGTAGTGAGATTTGTGCAGAGATACCTTACTTTCTATTAAAGACAGTAATATAAGAATGATGGCAATAGGATAGATAGCTACAAGAACAGGAACTGAAATAGAAATGATAGCATTCAGTCCTAAGTTAGCAACAGCAAAGCTAGCCATAGTAATGACTAAAGTCACTACATTATAACGCGTATTAGGAAAAGTACGGTGAAAATATTGTCCGCAAGCCGTTACCAGGCCTACACACGTCGTTAAACAAGCAAGAGTGACAATGACTCCCAACAGCAGTGCTCCAGTCATACCAAAAGTTTGGTCTGCAGCAAACGTAAGAATTTCACTTCCATTCTCAAACATTTGCTCCGGGGCACTTTGCACACCTAACCAGCCAATGGATACATAAACGGCTGCCAGACCGATTCCAGCAATTATTCCAGCTGCAGAAGCTGTTCGAAGAATCAATGTTTTATTATTTATACCCCGTTCTTTAACAGCAGAGACAATAACAAGGCCAAAGGCTAACGCAGCAATAGCATCCATTGTAAGGTATCCCTCTAAAATTCCGCTTGTTAATGCATTATTAGTATACTCTTCTCCTGGTGCTTGACCTCCAGTAACAAAGCCGCTCAATGCACTGCCAGCAACTAACAAAACGATGGCAATAAGCAGAACAGGTGTAATGACATTACCAATTCGCTTTACTAGTTTAGATGGATTAAGACTAAGCCAGTACACAATAATAAAAAACAAAATGGAATACATAAATAAAGCCGTATCATAGACATGTTCGGAAAGAAACGGCATGGCTCCCATTTCAAACGAAACATTCATTGCTCTTGGAATGCCAAAAAATGGACCGATAGCAAGATATAAAATAAAAGTGAAAATAAGGGCAAAAGGAGAGCTGACACGTTTTGCAATCGTTTCAAAGCTGCTGCCGCTAAGAGCAATGGCTATCACTCCAAGTACAGGAAGCCCCACACCTGTGATGACAAAACCAATAATAGCTATCCAGTAATTTGTCCCGGCTTCTTGCCCTAGAAAAGGAGGGAAAATTAAATTTCCGGCTCCAAAGAATAACGCAAAAAGCATTAATCCAATGAAAAATGTATCTTTTCTATTTATTTGTTTCAATTTTGATGACCTCCAGCTGTTCTTCTACGATGAAGTATTATTCCCAAAACCTCTATTATCCTAACGCTGAACAAATCTTTTGTAAAGAAAAAGTTTTCGGAAAAAATATGTTAGAAGCAGGCTTTGAAAAGAAAGTATATAATTTTGCGTTTCAATGTCCAGCTTCAGCGCCGAGCCTCTCGGGGTTAAATAACCTCCAGGGAAATAAAGGCAAAAAGCGCCTTTATTGCCTGAAGAACATTTACCTACGAGGGCTTCCAAGGAGGGGAGTCAGTTCGGCATTGTCACAGGACGTGGGAACTTAGTCGAACATCATTTAAAAAAGGGCCTTGTGTGCTTTTCTTATTGACAATGGAACCATTTACGATTACCTTAAACAAAGTGAAGCTTTTACTTTATTACTAAAAAGCGTTCAAGCGATTAAGTGCGTTTGAGTTATATCAATATATTTTATTTTTTTATTTCATCTAGGAGGAACCTTTATGGAGGAGAAGTATATTAAACCTGCCATTTCGAAGATAGAAGCGATGATTGTATTAGTAAGTATTTTACTTATCATCGGGGTAAGTTTGATTCGTTTTGAAGCACCCCCGCATATCCCTATATTTATCTCGATTATTTTACTAGTTGGTTACTCATTTATAAAAAAAGTCAGCTGGAAATTTACAGAAAAAGGAATTGTCGATGGAGTGACTTCTGGAATTATTCCAATTCTTATTTTTATTTTGATAGGTGTCCTTATTAGTATCTGGATTACTGCAGGTACTATACCTACATTGATTTACTACAGCTTTCAACTGATTTCAACTGAATTTTTCCTGCCAAGTGTATTTGTCGTAACCGCAGTTATTGGTGTATGTATTGGAAGTTCCTTTACTACAGCTTCTACAATTGGAGTTTCCTTTATGGCGCTTGGCGGACTGCTCGGTATGAATCCGGCGATGACTGCCGGAGCTGTAGTGTCCGGGGCTTTATTAGGAGACAAAATGTCCCCATTATCCGATACGACAAACCTGGCATCCTCCGTGTCGAAAGTAGATTTGTTCGAGCATATCCGCCATATGATGTGGACAACTATACCGATGTTTGTCATTTCTCTCATTGTTTATTTTGCAATCGGCCACACTTCATCTGACGCACAAACGGATACCATTATTGGTTTAATGAATGAATTATACGGATATTATTCTGTTCATCCGCTCACGCTTTTGCCTGCAGCCATTATTGTGTTTTTAGCTCTTCGAAAAGTATCGGCTATACCAGCAATGATTGCTGGTATTGTATCTGGCATTGCAGTAGCGGTAATTATGCAGCCTGGATTTGGAATTGGCGATTATATGGTGTTTATGCAGGATGGATTTACATCTAAGTCTGGAAATGAACAGCTCGATGAGATGTTAAGCCGCGGAGGCATTCAAGAAATGATGTGGCCTGTATCCTTATTAATTCTAACGTTAAGCATGGGTGGTCTGCTTTCTAAGCTTGGCATTATTGAAAAGGTTTTAGAGGCGATTTCATCCTTAGTAAAGACAACAGGCAGGCTTGTTCTTTCCACAGCTTTAACGGGAATTGGGATAAATATATCCCTTGGCGAGCAATATATGTCTGTTATATTAACCGGAGAAGCCTTTGAACAAAAATATCAACAAATAGGACTGGCCAGAAAAAATTTATCAAGAGTACTAGAGAATGCAGGAACACTTATTAACCCATTAATTCCTTACGGAGTAAGCGGGGTATTTATGACAAGCGTTCTTGAAGTGGACGTTTTGCAATATCTTCCATACGCGTTTTTCTGCCTTTTAGGCCCTGTAATTGTAACTATATACGGTTTCACAGGTCTCAGTATGGTGAAAAATAAAGATAATGAATAAAACAATGCATTCCTTCACCGATTTTAGTGATAAACGCCATTTCTCTGACTATAATAGTAAAGAGTAATTATGGTCTATAATCAGAAAATGTGGTATAGGTCTTTTAACAGCCTGTGACGCTTCTTAGAGAAAAAGGAGGAGGCCTATGTTGATCACCATGGAGGACGAATTAATTTATTTTTATTTTCAAGCAAAAGCATCAGCATCTCTGCCCATTGGCACATATCCGGATGTTAATGGGTATTTACTTTATGACCAAAAAGGACACTGGCTTGGCTACCGTATGTTTCGAACTGTACAAGGCAAAAATCAGGTTCCTGTTTCTATTCCAAAAATACGAAAAATCGATTATCCGATTTTTAATGCAAGTATTGAAGACGGAAAAGATTATATTGAAATAAAATTTGATAAAGATACTCCTGTGTATAAAATGAGACAACAAGAGTGTATGCTCGATTTTAATGAACATGGTCTATTCGGAATAGAAGTAATTAGAAAACCTGAAAATCCAGCTGGGAACAGCAATTTAGTGGGAAAGTTTCTTGAACCAGACATATAACGAATGAAATGCACATAGGCAAGTCTTAAAAAAACTTGATATGTGCATTTTTCATTTAACTGCTTTATGTTCTTTCAATCCTTTAGAAAAGCGAAGTCGTTTAATACCAGCCTGGCTTATGAAAATACCCATTAAAATAAAGAAAGCACCTACAATCATAGATAAGGTTAGCTCTTCTGCTAACAGAAAATGACCAAACAGTACACCAAAGACAGGAACAAGTAATGTAGAGATAGTTACGGTGACGGTATTAATTACACTTAATAGGTAATACCAAATAGAAAAACATAAGGAAGAAGCAATCACCCCTGTGAAAAGAAGCGAAAAAATACTTTCTCCATTCCACTGAACGGTTTGTCCACTTTCAAATATAAATGCGGTGCATGCTAAGCCTAGTGAACCTATTATCATTTGAAAGGCAGTCACAGATAATTGGTTCGAGCCAGCAAGGTTTAATCGAAAATAAATGTTCGCTGCTGCCCAGCAAAGAGAAGCTGCTAAAATAAGAAGAATTCCAATTGTGTTCTGCCATGTTGCCTGCTCAAAAAGATCTGCTCCAATGATAAAAGATAATCCGGAAATACCGAGTAATAACCCGGAAACATTTTTTCTCGTTACGGTTTCTTTTAAGAAAAGAGCTGCAAGAACACTAGACCAAATCGGCATGGTATATAAAATAATGGAAGTTTTTCCAGCATCTACGAATAACATAGCGTATGTAATTAATCCAAAAACAGCAAAAGTTTGGAGAATCCCTAATATAATAATATGTCTCCATTTTAAAGTGTATAAGCTTTTCCACGTTCCTTTTTTAAAAACAAAAAGAAATAAAAGAAGAAACACACCTCCAATAGCAAATCGCAGAAAGGAAAAAGTGAAAGGTCCCATATGTTGAAGACCTATCTTCATAAGAGACCAAGAGTACCCCCAAGATACAGCCAAAAACAGAATACTTATTGGTATGAGTGCTCGATTTATTTTAGTTAAGTTCATTCTTTTTCATCCCATTCTATAAAACTTTCACAAATAATAGAAAAGTGATTGACATAAGATAAGCTGGTATAGAAAATAACAAAGGAGAGATTTTTTAGTGAAATTATCAATTTTATAATATAAAAATATGAGGAGAGAAGTATTGTGTTTCAAAGATTTTTAGTTGCCTGTTTAATAATGATCGCCACTATTTTTGTAATCATCTATTTAAATGAGAATGCAAATAATTATTCTTTTGGGATTATTCTTTCACATTAATTGAAATGTCTTATGAGCTATAAAGCAAAAAATATCGGAAAAAGGTCTCAATGGCTCCTCGTTTAAAATAGTACACGGTAAGTTAGACAGAGGTACCTTAGTTACTTCTCTGTCTTTATCGCAACACTAAAAGGAGCCGCTCCGAGACTTTTGAACAGCTCCATTCTATATTTCTATGTAAATCAAATCTTCCCCTTTACTGCCAGTTGTTGATTAATAGTTTGAATTTCTTTTTCAATTGCTTCAAGCTCATTTGAAGCAGCTGCTGCATTGCCGCCAACTGACTCTAACTTCTCAATATCTCCTTGAACCCGCACATAATCCGCTTTTAACATTTGTAATTTACTTTCCATTTCGGCATGGTCCATATTTTCACCTCTTCTGATTATTCATTAAGGGAAAGGTATCATACATGCTTTACTTTCTCAAATGAATTTTCAATTTTATTTATGAGGAAAAAATTTTCAAAAAACTTCATATATGATATTGATATTTATTCTCAAACCCTTTATAATTTTAAATGAAAATGATTATCAATGTTATCATAGATGAGTACACGAGAGACAGCGAAAGGGGTTTGAGACGTGTCAAAACTTACCACACAACATATAGCCGTCTCCTATAACGAAAATACGATTCTAAAAGATATGAACATAGAAGTACCAGAAGGAATGATTACATCTATTATCGGGCCAAATGGCTGCGGAAAGTCTACCCTTTTAAAAACAATGGCTCGAATTTTGAAACCGGACCAAGGAGCAGTTTATTTGAATGGACGAAGCATCCATGAAATGAAAACAAAAGCAGTTGCAAAAGAAATGGCTATCCTTGCCCAAACCCCGGATATTCCTCAAACTTTGACAGTGTCTCAGCTTGTGGCGTTTGGCCGATATCCACACCGCCGCGGGACCGGCCGGTTGACTGCAAGTGATAAAGAAGCTATCGAGCAGGCTATTGATGATACGGGAATGAGTGACTATAAAGATAGGCCTCTTGAAGCATTATCGGGCGGCCAGAGACAAAGAGCCTGGATCTCCATGGCTTTGGCTCAAGAAACCGAAGTGCTTCTTTTGGATGAACCAACCACATATTTGGATATGGCACATCAATTAGAAATTTTAGAGCTGCTTCAAGAATTAAATGAAAAAGAAAAACGCACCATTGTCATGGTTATTCATGACTTGAATCATGCAGCACGTTTTTCTGATCATTTAATTGCTATGAAAAAAGGGGAAGTACAGCATATTGGTTCTCCTGCTGAAGTGATCAGCAAACCCGTTCTTCGCCGCGTGTTTGGTATTGATGCATACGTGGTAACAGACCCTCGTACAGGAAAGCCTCTTTGTATGACTTATGATCTGGTCGATCGTCATTTAGAATCTGTACCTAATTCAGATATCCAAACTCAAATAGCGAGGGTTTAAAAAATGGCTATAGTACTTACGAAAGAATCCAAGTCAAGAATATACGACACGTTTTCCGTAAGACAACACGAGCCGGCCGCCTATGAAATGGTTTATACACCAGCGGAGTGGCTGCAGCCGCATTCTTTAACTCACTTTATTAATAATTATGGCACGTTCATTCAAGCGCCAACCCCTGATATGACAGCGACATTTTGGGCCAACCGTTATAGTCGTTATATTGCTTTTGTTCATTGGGCGATCGTCAAGGGCTGGGACGTAGAGACCTCCTTGGAAAAATTGAAAGTCTATTTCTTGGTACGTCCCGACAGAACAGAACCAGCCTTTGAATTTTATTCCGCTTTTGAAGAAGAAAATAAATGCAAAAATAGAAATAGCAGACAAGAAAGACTTTCGGCTTTTTATCGAAATCACGCTGCGCCATTAGTACATTCATTTGCAGCGGCGGCCGGTTTGCGGACACGTGAGCTGTGGGGACAGGTATACCACGCCGTACCGTATTTTATTGACTTGTCCAAAGTAACAGAATCACCAGACATACAAAGCCGTTTAAACGATGATTGGTATTTTATTACAAAGGAAGCATCACCATTTATTTTTCGGGAAATAAAGTTTCCGTTTCAGTATAAAGTTATCCCTATTCCCAACCCGGCGGATGATAAACCGATGTATACAAAGCCAACATGCTGTTTAGCTTTTAAAGCTTCCGACTGCTATTGTTACCGCTGTCCAAGAATGAAACCAGCACAGCGTCAGGAATTATATGAACAAAAGAAAAAATAAGAGCAGACTCGAAAGTGTTTATCTTTCGATCCGCTCTTATTTTTATGGATAATACAAGAAAGAAAAATCCTCTTTTAGAGGAGGGATCGGTCGCCGGTCGCCAAGAGTGTGCGTTAGAGCCACGAAAAGCCGAAAAGCGAGGTAGTATTGTCACCAAGAGGGAAAGAAAGTCAAACACGATGTAATAAAAAAGGGGATCTACGACTCACATTTATTTATCAATATAATATGAATGCTGACCATAACCACAGCGTTTGTATTTATTCGATAACGATCTTCTAATTGTTTTTTGACCGAATAATATTACACCACTCATAAATAGCATTAGTTGTAACTTTTGAATTCGGAAAAAGCAGCTTGAATACCAACACGTTCCTTAAAATAGCAGTCCCCATGGTTTCTGTTCGGCCACATGCTTGACATAATAATTTTTTGGGAGTGTAAGTGAGAAAAGAAGAGCAAGATGCACAAAGGATTCCTTTCTAAGTTGTTGATAATCATAACGAGTTAGGCGAGTGAATGGATAAACATCTATGTGACGGAATAATAATTTTTCAGCGAGATGTTTACGACTTTTATTTATAGTTCTAAGTGTAACTTTATAAATTTATTAATTTGAGTTGGGAAGATTATAGGTAAAGTTGGGGAAGCTTGATATAACGTGAACTCACTATTGATAAAAATAAGATATGCTTTTAAGGGGAGATTTGATCTGAGGCTTTGAAATAATGTTCTGAGTAAGGAGGCGCTGCGCTTCATTTGAAGTAAAGGATTCTTTATTTCGGCACCAGAAATGCTATGCCACTGATCACCATCAATATAAAAATCGCCTGCATAGTTTTTTACTTCGAAAAGGTAAACAGTATTTTGAGAGATTAATAGTGAATCAATTTGAAATATCGTATTATTAACTTCCAGCAACAAATCATTTAAAATAAGCCAGTCATCAGAAAGCTTTTCTAGCCACCCATCAAATTTTTATTCACCTTCAAACCCCTTTACCGCATTCCAATAGTACTGTTTGTTCTTATCTGATAAATTCGTTCGTGCATTTAATTGTTTAAAATCTTTAGTTCTCTAGACGTATATCGAGGTTTTATTAGCATATCCACCTTCCTATCTACCTTTATTCTCGTAAACTAATGTTATGTCAGATCAACAAATTTCACAAGATTAATACAGGACCTTCCTAAATATGTCATACAATATTACAATGGAAGGTCCTATTTTAATTTTTTAGCTCAAAATCCGCTTGGCTCTTCTCTTGGGATTCACTTACTTCCGGTAAGAATGATCTCCTCAAATGGCTTTATGATTTCTTAGGTGTTTTACTCATAAGCCATAGAAAAAATGGAGCACCGATGACAGCTGCAACAAGGCCGGAAGGAATTTCTTTTGGAGCTAACACCATACGCCCAGCTGTATCAGCGATTACTAAAAGAACGGCTCCGAGCAATAGAGATACCGGCAGTATTTTTCGATGATCGTGACCAGTTAATAAACGGGCCAGGTGTGGAGCAACCAGGCCGATGAAGCCGATGGTGCCTACAGCTGCCACAGCCATAGAAGCAGAAAAAGTAGCGAGCAGGGCTGCAAACCATCGAACTGTAATCGTTCGCACTCCTAGTCCGATAGCAGTTTGATCGCCAAGAGACAGTATGTTTAGTTTATTCATAAATATAGCACTTAAAGGAAGCAGTATTATTACCGGCCAAAGTAGAAACTGCTGCAATTCGGAAAAACCGGATGCATACGTGCTGCCAGATAACCATGTTAAAGCAGAAGCTGCATTCATGTTTGATCGTGTGATTAAAATCTGCGTAATAGCACCTCCGGCTGCCGAAACACCGATTCCCATAAGAGCCAGAACAGCCGGTTGAAATTGTGTTTTCCAGGAAAAAAACAAAACAATTCCTACTGTTACAAATGCACCTGCAATGGCGCCAATTGGTATCCATGCAGCAGAAAATCCTGACAATAAGAACATAACGGCGAGTGCCCCTACCCCAGCACCGGAAGTAACCCCAATAATAGAAGGATCAGCTAGCGGATTACGTAAAATTCCCTGAAAAAGCAGACCACTTAAGGCAAGAAGCATGCCAGCCAACATCGCCGCAAGCACTCTTCCTAAGCGGAGATCAAAAACAATAAATTTCTGACCGGAAGATTCATCTGAAAAAAGAGCATTCCATGTAGAGATGAATTCAAAACCATCTCCGCCCCCAGCGAGCCCGCTAAAAAATGAAATAATAAGCAGCAGCAACGCCCCAATTACCACGCTGGAATAGGGGAGATTGAATAACAAGCTGCTAGGAGATAATGAATCTTTTCTGCCAGTTCCTAAAAAGCGATTTCTGTTCTTTAAAATCAGCCAAATAAGCCACGGCGCTCCAATAAGTGCAGTGATTGATCCAACTGGAAGTTCGGTAAGGGAAGGGTCAAGATAGCGGCCCAGCACATCTGCTCCTATTAAAATATTAGCACCCCAAAGCATAGAAGCAGGAATCAACATACCATGAAGCTGATAACCTGCCAATTTCATTAAATGAGGGGCAATAAGTCCGATAAAAGCAATTGGACCCACTACACTTACTACAAGAGCTGTCAATCCTACAGCAGAAAAAAACATTAGAACCTGAACAAGTCTTACCCTTTCACCTAGTGTCTTAGCTTGATCTTCTCCGAGCAGCAGCAGATCCATCTTTTTTCCAATCCATAGGACGACTAGTGATATGAAAGCTACCCATGGGAGAGAAAAAGTGACTCCATTCCAGTCCTGCTGCACTAATGTACCGTTTCCCCAAAGGAAAAGTCCGGCTGTTTCGTATTCAAAAAATATTTGCAAGGTAGAAGTGAATGAAGTAAACATCAACGTAAGCACCATACCTGCTAAAGCCATTCGAACAGGAGTTGCAGTATGGCCTCCAGCTAATAGAAAAACGAGCACGGCTGCAAACGTTCCGCCTAAAAATGCTAACAAAAATCCGCTTCCGCCAAGCCATGAAGGTCCAAATATAGTACCGGCTACAACGAAAAAATAGGCACCTGAATGTACTCCAAGTGTGCTCGGAGAGGCGAGCGGGTTTTTTGTTAAGGTTTGAAAGATAACACCGGCTGCTGCCAAAGCAGAACCGGCTATTATTCCAATGACTATCCTAGGTAAGTATATAGATTGAACAATATTATGCTGAAGGGAGTCTCCCTTATTCCATATCGCTTCCCACACAATGTGAAAAGGTATATCGCGGGAGCTTTGCATTAAATGAAAGGCAATAAGAAAAAGCAAGAGGGCTGTCCCTCCACCGAATATAAGGACAGCCTTCTGTTTGTCAGATAAAGATTTCATAAATTACTCTCCTATAAGAGCCTCCGCAGCTTGTTCTGCAAATACTTCAGCGGCTAACGGCCCGCCAAAAGTCCAAGTGTCTCCAGGTAATGCATGGGTACGGTCTTCTTTTACGAAGTTTAAGTTCTCCCATACTGGATTACCGCTAAGCTGATTCTCAAAAACATTATCGTCCTCTTGAACAATATACATAAACTCAGCATCTTGATAAGGCTCCAGGCTTTCTACACTAGTTTCTGTGTAACCATATACTTCAAATTCTTCGTCATCATAAGCATTTTCTAATCCGATATTATTTAATATTTTTATAGCCATAGAGTTATCTGTAAATAGACGAAGAGAAGCATTTTCATTCGCACTGAAAGCTTGAGATAAGACGAGCTCTGTGCCATCCAACCCTTCTTCACTTAATTGGGATGCAATTTCTTCATAAGATTCATCTAAATCAGCAAGCACTTTATCAGCTTCCTCTTCTTTATCTACAGCTTTTGCAATTTCTTTAAACGTCGTCTCCATTTCTTCATATTGATCACCTTCTCCTTCCTCAGGATAAGGCTCAAACATGAGAGTAGGAGCAATTTCATTAAGCTCGTCACTAATGGCTTCATGTCTGTATTGCGCTGTAATAATAAGGTCTGGTTCTAACTGTGCAATTTCTTCTAAGCTGGGTTCTTGCCGTGTCCCAACATCGGTAACATTTTCGGAAAGTTCTGGTTCAATATTAACCCATTGATTATATCCCTCTATGTCTGCCACACCAGTTGGTTCTACTCCTAAAGCCAGCAGATCTTCTGCATACACCCATTCTAGCACAACAATGTTTTCAGGTGTTTCCTCAATTTCCTGTTCACCGCGAGCATCTTCTACAGTAATTGTTTCATTTTCTGCAGATTTCTGCTCTTCATTATTATTTTCTTCGGAATTACCATCTTCAGAATCTTCTTGGCTGCAACCGATAATAACAAGCATAAGCAGCATGCTTAAGATAAGTATGTAACTTTTTTTCATATGATACCACCCTTTATTTTATTGAAAAAGATTCTCATTATCAGTAAAAATGATACTATGGAAATGACGAAGCGTCAATAGAATTTTTCATACTGTTACGAAACAAAACATGACTGGTCAACAGTACTATAAAAAAACATTTGACTAATTATTCTGAATTTTTGTATACTTAAACCAAGATACAGTTTGAATATTTCCATAACAGGGAACATATATTTAACCAACACTAGAGGACCACACCCTGACAAATTTTGAGCAGGAGGGATTCAAGATGGTCGTTGAACTGGTAGCTATTATTGGTTTAGCATTCGGGTTAATTTTTTCAAGTGTTGTCATGGCACTTACACTTTTAAAACAGGCATCCACAAAAGATAGATAATAAAGTTGTTTTATCTATGGGGTTTGGGACGTATGAGTTTCCAGACCCTGTTTTTATGTGCTTGAAAAGAGAAGGTAAAACCCGTAAGGAACACGAAATAAAAAGAAAAAGGAAGGAGCGTTTAAGTTGAAGGTTAAGCAAATCTCAGATCACATATATAAAGTGGAAGCTTGGTTTGGTGTGAAAATAAGTGCATGGGCAGTGAAAACCGATAAAGGTTCTATTTTAGTGGATACAGGGATGAATTTTATGACTTCTTCCTTACTCAAATTGGCTAAAGAGTATGGACCGCTTCAAATGATTTTATTGACTCACGGTCATATGGATCACACAAACGGTATTTCATCTATACTAAAAAAAGATAAAGTACCCGTATATGCTCATGAACAAGAAATTCTATATATGGAAGGAGATCTTATCTATCCCAGAAGAAAAAAGCCGGAATATTTGGTTAAAAAGGGAGTGGTAAAAAGGATTCCTTCAGATGAAGCAGGTAATTTACATACGATGATGGGGCTGACTCCTTATTTTACGCCAGGACATTCACCAGGTCACACAGTTTTCTATCATGACCAGGATGATGTGCTCTTATGCGGAGATTTATTTACTTCCAAAAAAGGAGAGCTTTCTCCTCCAATTAAAGCTTTTACAGCTGATATGGAGCAAGCAGTAGAGAGCGGAAGAATAGTAAAAAGCCTGGCACCCCGGCTTGCTTCCATATGTCATGGAAATGATGTGGAGTATCCAGGCTCTAAATATAAATTATATGAGCAAAGGTATGGAAGGAATAATAAAACCTTGTACAATCCTCTTTAAAGTAAAAAACGAAAATATATTAATATAAAAAGGTAAAAAACTAATAATAAAATAGAAAAAATCATAATTCCCCACATATAAGGCAGTTTCACATATTTAGACTGTTTTTTTATGGTGACTGCCGACAGAGTAAAAGATATAAATAACGCACCTAAAAGGAAAAAAATAAACCATTCCGCCACTTGCTCCCACGGAAGGAAATAAACAAAAGGCATGAGGGTTAATACGGCGCAAATGACCGCAAAAGCAATTAATGAAGCACGGTAAAGTCTATTATCCATTTTAGATTCTTTTACCTGTCTTCTTCGTTCCATCCGGCTGAGCGCGTCCATTGGATCAGCTTTTGCTGCTGCGGCGAACCAGCGCTTATACCATTTATCAAACAATACCTTTGGATGCAGGGAACGAAAATTAAATTTCATATTCATATTTACTCTCCTAAGGAATGCTAGAATTGAGGTACTCATGGGATATTTGCATTTATTATGATAACATACGAGACAAATAGATACAGAGGAGGTTAACTATGCATATTGTCGTGTATGGAGCAGGGCTTTAGGAATATATTTCGGAGGACGGTTCCTTGAAGCCGGCCATCATGTTTCCTTTTTTGTCAGGGAAAAACGTGCAGAACAGCTGCAAAAAGAAGGCTTGAAAATTAACAGCGTTAAGGGGAATTACGAGCAGAAGGATATATCAATACATACAGCTCCAGAAACAATTAATAATGCTGATATAATATTATTAGCTGTTAAGGGCTATCATCTAGAACAAGCTGTCTCTCAAATAAAAGAAATTTCTAAAAGAACCCGGGCTTTTATTTTACCTCTTATGAATGGTGTGGAGCATATTAATAGATTACAAGAAGCTGCTGGGAAAGAAAGAGTGCTCGGTGGACTTGCTTTTATTATTGCTACCCTGAACGAGAAAGGCCACGTTAAGCATACGAGCAAACAGCATGACATTCTTTTTGGTCCGCTGCATGAAAGCCAGCATGAAATATGTGAAAAATTAGAAAAAACAAGTAAAAATATCAATTCGAACAGCTTTAAAAAAGAGGATATATTAACACAAATATGGAAAAAGTATATGTTTATTACTGCTTTTTCAGGGATTACATCAACGGTACAAGCCCCAATAGGTCCGATTATGAAGTCAAAGGCTTCTTTAAAAACGGCCAAAAAATCTCTTCAAGAAATGAAGGATTTATCTATTAAAGAAGGAGTAAGCTTAACAGATAAGGATGTGGAACAAGCATTTACACAATTAAAAAGCTTTCCAGCGGATGCTACCTCTTCTATGCATCAAGATTTGAGAAAAGGATACCCATTGGAAGTAGAACATATACATGGCGGTGCGCTTCGTATTGCATCTAAACACAACGTGACGCTGCCGGTAATTGAGACCCTTTACGGAATCATAAAAGTACGTGAAGAAGGTGCTGTTGACATGGACTGATGCCACAAAAGCGGTTCCCGACAACATTCAGGAACCGCTTTTTCTTATTTTTTAATTAAATTCATATATGATTGGACAAAAATTTTCCAGTTACGCTGTTTTCCCCAATAGCTTTCTACAAGATCTTTAAATATCGAATACTTTCCTATGGGGAACCAATTTATTTCATTGTCTGATGTTCCTTTGTTTGCCATAACAGAAGTTTCGATACAAAAAGACCGTATTCCTTCGCTTCCATGATATTTACCTATTCCGCTTTGTTTTACTCCACCATACGGAAGGTAAAAGTTAGCGACGGTTGTCATCACATCATTAATCGAAACAGAGCCCGTTATTAATTGACTTGCTGCGCGTTCTCCTTTATTCAAATCCTGGGTAAATACACTTGCCCCTAATCCATATTTTGTATTATTAGCCAAATCGACTGCTTCTTCTTCTGTATCGAATACAGCTATTGGCATAACTGGGCCAAATGTTTCTTCTTTCATTATTTTCATGTCTTCTCTTATTCCGGTCAGGATAACAGGTTCAATAAAAGAAGAGTTTTCTTCTGAATCTCCAGGAGCTTTCCCTGTTTCTAAAACAGCACCTTCATCTAATGCTTCTTGAACTTGTTTTTTTACTTTATTAACCTGACGTTTTGTTGTCATAGCTCCTACATCTGCATCATCGCTATGGCCTTGTCTTATCTTAGCAGTTTCTTGTTTTACCTTTTGCAGAAATTGATTATATATACCAGCCTGCACATAGACTCTTTCTATCGAAAGACAAATTTGACCGCTGTTGTTAAACGCTCCCCATACTGCAGCTTTTGCTGCCCGGTTGAGGTTAGCATCTTCGTATACGATCATGGCATCTTTTCCGCCAAGCTCTAAAGTAGTAGGGGTAAGATTTTTTGAAGCTTGGGCTTGAATACTCTTCCCTGTGTCTTCAGAGCCTGTAAAATGGATGTAGTCCGGCTTTCCTTTTGTTAATGACTGACCGAGTTCTTTTCCGCCTAAGACAACTTGTACTACGTTTTCAGGGAAAAGGTTCATCAGGTGCTGGAGCAGAACCCCTACCATGGAAGTTTCTTCGGAAGGTTTTATTATAACGGTATTGCCGGATACCAATGCTTCAACAATGGGAGAAATTGCTAATTGAAAAGGGAAATTCCATGGTGAAATAATAAGTACGCTTCCCCGGGGTTTTCTTACAATATAAGAACTTTTCCCCATAAAATGCACGGGAGTTTTTACTTTTTCTTTTGCAAGAATGGTGGGAGCTTCTTTTTCAATATGCCTTATGGCTTCTGCTGCTGCCATTACTTCTGTTAATAGTGCATCAGTCTTTGTTTTTCCAGTTGAAGCAGCAATGATATCTGTGATTTCATTTTGTAGATCAACAATAATATCACGGAGCTGCGTTAAATAAGAAAGCCGTTTTTGTAACGGTAATTTAGACCAACTTTCAAATGCATTGCGGCTGTTTTCATAGATTTCGTTTACTTCATGAGGTACTGTTTCACTATAATTACCAATTTGTCTTCCATCTTTCGGAGAAGTTGCTAAACGGCTCATAAGTTTACCCCTTTCTGATTAGCTTTTTTTCAATCTTTTAGCTTTCATAACTGGTAAATTTCAGCTTAAGAGGAGACTTAATTTTTACCTTCCTTTTCTGCTTCAAAGTTAAACTTTTCTAGCCACATAAAATAAAGGTTCTATGTCAAATGTTGGGGTAGGAGTGCCTTGCTCCTACTCCTTTATCCTACTTGAAATTCCGTTATTTTATATTGGTGATGTAATAAGACACGTAACCTTAAACGATCATAACGCTTGAAGCCAAAAGCGTTTCGTTTAATCACCTTTGTTTGATTGT
>NZ_JBHFQG010000057.1:0-12842 GCF_041949975.1 Alteribacillus sp. JSM 102045
GGTATGTAATTAAGCTATGGACGCGATTACTGCATGGCTATATTAATCATGAAAAGGGCAGTAAAAAGGAGGGGAAATTCCATGTCCTTCGGTACGAAACTTTTTTCCGCTGTTTTGTCTCCTTTTGGCGGTTTCCTGATCCCTACTCATAAAGCTCTTTCTATTTAACATCTCTTTCGTTACTTCCAGTGCTTTTTGAAAGAAAGACTTATTATATATATCTTGTTTTATATGTTTTTGAGGTAAATATAAGGTGGAAACTTTTTTTACATCTTCATCCTTACTGCCCCAGTCATTCTGCTTGTTTTCTACTTTGTTTTCTACTTTGTTTTCTGCCATTCCTAACAACTCTTTCCAATATGTAAAATGCTTATGTCTTTTTAGGAAAATGACAGGTGTCTTGTATCCATTCGAGTGAGGGTTGTGCCTATAAGCTACAAAGACCTCCCCTGACTGCTTTAATACCATTAGGGCCTTATCAACTGTTGCAAGGGACACATCTAATTTCTTAGCCAGTGTTTCCCTGCCATTGAAACTGTACCCTCTATCGGTTGCCATATAAATGATTTCATCAATCACAGATAATAGTTTCTTCGCCCTGCCCCATCTTATCGCCACCGTTTCCTTTATTCTGGTAACAAAATCATCTTTCATTTCTCTTCTTTCTCTTACTGTCATGTCTAGTGCTTTTATGGATTGAACCTGTCTAAACTTTTGATCTACAATTAAAAACAACATAAAAACCCCTTCCTGCATGGTAGGTAGGGGTTTTTCACTTCTCGTTTCTAAAAAGATGCACCATATGTATTGATAAGCCCAACGATTTTTTATATACTAGGCTCAACTAGGTTTTCAATATTCAATACAAATGGTTTTTCACTTTGTGGATTGGTTGTTCTTGAGAAGTGAGAAACCCCGGAGGAAAGTGTTGGTAGCACTTTCCTCTTTTCTTTTTGTCTATTATTCTATCTTTTCGGACAATCCTTTTCAATAATAACTAGCATTATTCGTTAAAACCACCCCTCCATTGTTTACAAATTCCAACCAGGTGGTACAATGAAAATGACAAAATAATAAAGAAATAAATTTTTAAAGAAATAAAGAATACTTTTATGTGAGGAGGGCATAACTTAATGGTAACTACAATGGAGAAGGGAAGATTTTCCATGAAAAATGGTAAATCAGTGCGCCGCGTAAAAGTGTCAAGACAAAGACAGATTAACATTCCGAAGGAGTACCACGAAGCGTTGAATTTAGAGGATGAAGCATTCTTGGAGTTTACGGGAAAAGAGATCATCATTCGCCCCGCCGATCCCGAAGTCATTGATTTCTCCGAAGATATTTTAAGGGACCTCATCAGTCAGGGGTATGAAGGAAATCAATTAATAGAGGAATTTACAAGAATAAAGTCAAATATACCGAAAGCGCTTGATTATTTGAAACAGGAAACCATGGAGCAACCTACTGTTACAGGAAGTCTCGACGAATATTTAGACGCTTTGGAGGACGAAGACGAAGATGAGTGACCTTTTGCCCCTGAAACTCAGTAAAAAAGCTAGAAAAGACCTGAGAAAAATCAGAAAATCGGATAAAACATTGTACGAAAGAATAAATGATGCCATTTATAGCCTGCAGGAAGACCCTCTAATTGGAGAAGCAAAAAAAGGGGATTTGAAAGGATACTCCTGTTTAGATGTGAAGCATGTGAGGACGAGTTATAGAATTTGTTACACCTTAGAAGAGGATGAAAACGGAGAGTTGATATTAGTAGTCATGATCGGAACAAGGGAAAACTTTTATCCAGAATTAAAACGGTATTTAGGATTATAGAAAGAGTCTCTTTCTTAATAAAGAAGTGACTCTTTTTTTATTGGACAAGCCCCCCCAATTAAAATGACTTGCTTGATTATTTACTGGGTGCCGGTGCCTAACCTATTCAAACATGAACTTTACATGAATTGTAATGTAAACTGTTCATGAGAAAAAAGGTGAAAACCCTGTAAGAGAAGAAATAAATATAAATAGTTAGCGAATGAACAATAAATAAACAGGCTGGTTAGAGGTGAAATAATGCAAAAAGAATGGCTCTCTTCCCAAGAAGTAAGTAAACGAACAGATATCCCTTTGAACACAGTTAATCGATACTTACGCATACACGGCCATTACTTAAAATTTAAAAAACAAGGGAATTCTTACCGCACACATCGTGAATCACTGCCTATCTTAAGTGAGATAAGACGCTTATATCATGAGAATTACAGTCGTGATGAAGTGGACGAGGAACTAGCCCACATATCAGTCATGACTATTGATGTTGTCGATGAACAGACGAAATCAAGGCAGAGTGTAGATGTTGCTACAGCCCTTCATGAGATGCGCGCAGCGTTCATGGAATCTATCAATGAGATGAACAGCAAACTAGAATCTGTTCAGCAAGAACTTAGCGAAACAAAAGAAGAAAATATCCGGTTGAGGTCTAAATTAACTGACCTAAACGAGATTACTACTAGTACATCTCATGAAGTTGCAGCCACGAGAAAGGAATTAGAATCTGTTCACACTAGTATGGAAACCGTCACAAATAAGGTAAACAGCATGAACGACCGTGAATGGAGTACCCTGTCTATTGAAGACGTTCGTCAAGTTATTCAAGACCATAACCAGAACAGGAAAAAATGGTATGAGTTTTGGAAATAACTTCAGCCATACGTAGATATGCACTAGATCCCAATGATCGAAGCAGTTTCTCAGTCACTATGTATACGATTAATGATCATTTTCACTTCAGCAAACAATGTTTTTTCCATGGATACCGCGCGAATCCATTTGAGCATACAGGTAACGGAGTTCATGCATTTCGCGTCCTCTGCTTGTTGCAAAAAAATGTAAAGGAGAAGGAGAAGGAGAAGGATAAATAAACATAAAACAAAGTCGCCCCAGCAAATCAATTTTCAAATTATTTACATATTTGAAAACTTTTGTATGTAATGGTATTATGTTTCTATAAAAGAGGAGAGATTCGGCTTATTAGACAGCTCCCACATGTTATTCTATTAATCTTTTATTTTTTCGTAGGAGGGTTATTATGAGATTTAAGGTTATGTTAAGTTTCCTATTCGCGACTACTCTTTTGTTTTTTAGTTCGACGCTGCATGCCCAAGAGGATAACACTGCTGAATCTGACGAGTACATAGTGGAAGTCTACGATCAAAATGATAATTTCATAGAGGAAATCAAACAAAATAGGGAAGAAATGAAAAAGCAGAAGGAAGAGTTTAGCAACCAATTATCAACCGAATCAACCTTACAATCAACATATACATACGGCGAAACTATATTTAGCAATTATGTATGGATAGACAGTGGGAAACTCTTTTATAATCCGTGGCTCTAGATGCGGAATCAAGAACACGAGCCGAGCGCTTCGGTATAGAAGTTTACACTTGGGATGATGAATACCTTGGCAAAATAATGGTGGAAGATGTAGCAGGGTGGGTAACATTTCCAGTGGACCGATTAGCTAAACCCGATACCCAACATAAATTTAGATTTATTAATGAAGGGGCTGGCACGGTAGAGCTCGTCGGAGGTAGCGTATATTACAATTATTAACAAGAAAGAAGCTCTCTTCTAATAAAGAAGGGGGCTTTCATTATACATGAAACCTCTTCATATATTTCCAATACTACAAAAGATCTCTATATACTAATAAGTGATTTATGTCTTTGAATTTCTGATATTATCAAAGATAAGGGGGCATCTATGTCTATAAGCATGATCGTACAGCTTGCACTGGCCTCTGTCCTTTTTATATTTGCTACAATTTGTGCCTGGTATGAGGGAAGCGAGATATTTTATAAGACTTTTGAATGGAACCGATCTACATTTTTCTCTAACCTAAATGGAAATGTAATTAGAAGCAAAGACGACATACATGTGTTAGACCATTTTGTATATGCTGCAAAATTTAAGCCTATTTTTCCACTTTTAATGACGTTTAGTCTAGCATATATCTTGTTTTTGGTAACCTTCCTTATAAATAGGAACTCTTTGAAACTTGGAAAAATTATAAGAGGTATCCTGGGGCTTTTTTATTTTGCGGTTTGTATATTATTTTTAAATAGCTCCACAATTGGGGGGAAGATTTTATTAACTTCGTGCTTAATCATCGGGACCATTTTTTTAATTGGACCTCGATTGAAAAGTTTTATAAAATTTCACCAAAGATGATAACGTTGAATCTGACGAATATATAGTTGAAGTTTACGACAACAATAACAATCTCGTAGAGGAAATTAAACAAGACAGAGAAGAGATGAAAAATTTAAAGAAGGATCTCAAAGAATAGAAAGGATTTTATAATGTTAAAATATACGCTTTTGGATAAAAGCGTACATTTATTTTGTTGTTTTATCAGGGGTTTTCTATTATAATGAGTGTAAAATGTATTGTTCTGCCGCCTATCATACATAACCGTACATTTTAAAAAGGGCGTGACATCCGATGAAAACCTCCCAACAAGAAGGGATTATTCAAGTGGAACCTCTCCGGACCACAGAGGAAATCAAAGAAATGAAACTGGCCATTAAACGCGGAAATAAAGCCAAGCCAAAACGATTGGTCTTAGCCGAACGGGATCTATTTCTGTTTACCTTTGGGATTAATACCGGGCTTCGGGTTTCCGATATCGTCCAATTAACAGTCAGAGACGTAAAAGGAAAAGATATGATGCTCATTCGGGAAGGGAAAACCGACAAACCCCGAAAAGTGATACTGTCCGGACTAAAAGAAGAAATCGATCGTTACGTGGAGGGAAAAGACAACGGGGAGTATTTGTTTCTTTCTCAAAAAGGGAATAAACCAATGACAACCACACAGGTTTACAGAATGCTCAGGGATGCCGGCGACTGGATCGGACGCCAGGATATCGGTACCCATACGATGCGGAAAACCTTTGGGTATCACTACTACCGGCGCACAAAAGACATTATGAAACTGGCCGATATTCTGAATCATTCCGCCCCAAGCATCACCAAACGATACATTGGAATCACTCAGGATGAGATTCAGGAAAGTCTGGAAGGCTTCAAACTTTGAAAAAAAACGAAAGCAACGATCAAATGGAGGAGAAGAAAGAAATGAAAATAGAAATCGAAGTATCCAAAGAAACGGCAAGAACACTAGAAAACATGGCGAGGCTCCAGCAATGCTCCATCCAAGAAGCAGCCCATACCGTCCTAGAACGTTATTCCAAACGAGCTAAACATCAAATAGAGACCGCGCAACGTTCAGCTGATCTTATGTTGAGGAATTCGTCGGAATAATTTTTATAAAGGCAAACTTTATCATCACTTGCGGCATCTTAAAGGCATCCCACAGCAGGAACACCAGCACTTTGCTACATTTATGCTAATGAATAGGAGAGGAATAGGATGGATCTATCCAGCTTTCGTGAAGCAATGTTTTACCAAAGCGTCTTCCTGGCTTATGATGAAACAGATGTAGACAAATTAATACAGTTAGCAAAAACAGACCGTCGTGTACGAAATTACCTGGTGTGGTACTTGCTCGCTGCGGATGATGAAACGAGAGGCCAATATGCTGCAGAAATGGTCCAGTGGAAGAGAGAAGTGTTTACTGCTTTAAAAAAGATTCAAAAGCACCCCCATGCACGCCGAGAAGCAAAAGAATTAGCACGTGAGCTTCTTGCTCAGTTTCACCCACCACATCCTCCGGAAATAAAAAGGACAGAATACGGCGTGCCTGACGAGATGGCCAAAGCTTTTACCACAGTCGTAAATCATTTCATGATAAAAAAAGAGGAAACCCCAGAACAAAGAGCTTACGTAGAGGAAAAAATGGCTTCCATCGATTGGGAAAACCTTTTTGTTAAGAAAAAACGTTCCAATCATGAGGGATGATGAACATAAACTTCTTCAAATATAAGAATCTAATTTCTATTTGGGGTAGAACCAGCAACTTTCCCATAACCAGCAGAGTGGATTACTAAATTGGAAAATACTAATCTATTTCACTGGAGAATTAGAGGAACCCCAAGATTATGAACCAATACTGTGGTGGTATTTTATTAAAAAATTGCTGTTGGAGTAACTCCAGGATATAGGATGCAACCCCGTCACCGTGCGCGAAAGCGTCCGTAATTACTTGTGTTCATTACAAATAAAGTTTTTTTAACGTAAAGCCCCAACCTTCCCCGATGAATTAGATCGTTCCGTGCTCTCTTTTTTTCCTCGGTATGGTGTTAAGTAAAAATAAAGTTCTACTAAAGGCACCCAATAGTCCAAGAATAGTGCAACTTTTTTAGACAAACTTGTACATTAAAATTTCATCGATGTACTCCTCTTTATTAAATTTCAATTCTTTTATCCGACGCCCTTCCTCGACGAACCCAAGTTTTTTGTACAAATGAATTGCACGCTCATTATTCGAAAAAACAGCAAGCCCAACTTTTTCAATTAATGGATTGTTTTTTGCCCATTTGAGAATTACATCCATTAACGTACTGCCCACACTTGTTTCGCGCCATTCCTTTTGAATAAAAATACCCAGTGCTCCGACATGAGCTTTCCGCTTTTTTGATTCGTTCCTGATACTAACAAAACCGATGATTTCATCGTTGATTTCAGCAACTAATAACATATTTCCAGGTCTATTAAGATCCTCTTGAATTCGTTGTTTCTCCTCTGTAGTCGTCAAATTAAATTCATTAGATTGGGTCACCATGTAACGATTTTCTCCCGCTATAGAGAATTGAATATCTAGTAATTGGAGAGCATCATCCGGAATCGCTTCACGAATAACAGCTTTTGACCCATTTTTAAGTTCGACTATATTCATTGCCCAATTCCTTTCATTAAACTTTGCTTTAGGTTAGTAGCCCCGTTAGTGAATAATGATAAAGAACATTTTAAAAAGTAAACAACTTTATCTTTTTTATCCTAACGGATTAACCCCTTTGTTTGGATACATTAAATTAACTACAGCTGCTTGATATGGAGCCTCCGTTAAGCATGAAGTAACGGCCAAGACGCAAATTTTGAGAAAGAACTAGTACGATTTGCCGTGGGTCAGTAGCCTATCATGCTTCTCCATATAAAGCAATCTTTCGTGTCCAATGTGTTAGGGGGATAATAAGCCAACATATGGTATCCTCCCTATCTCATGGCAAAAGAAGAGAAAAAGTTTGAATATCCTAGTAAAAGAGAGCTTGTGTCCAAATTCAGGGGTTAATCCGGTTTACTTTAATAAGTCCCATTTTTACACGTGTTTGATTACCCCCATAAACAATGATTTAGACACTGTAGAGCTAAGACGCTTTTTTGTACTCACTTGCTTCCCCATATCTTAAGATAGCAGATAAAATAATAACTTCTATCAATGTAAAAATTAAGTTTGCGTAGCCGAAAGATAGAAGCGTTAATTTGTCTATAAAGGTGAGTAAAAAAAGTGATAATACAAATATTAGGTTTTTCGCAAACACTACGTAGTTTACGATTTTACCCATCTCACTAGCAAAAAAATTTGCTACTACTGAGCGTTCCAACAAAAATGAAGTGAGATAAATTATATATACAAAAGCATAATTTATACCTAATTGATTAAAATCTAAAATTTTCACTATAATACTTCCGTAAATTAAAAGCAATAAAAAATATAGCGGATAAATAGTTATTTTACTTTTAATACCCTTTGATCGAGAATAAACTATCCACTCAAAGTAACCATGAGAAAAAAGCAAGAGAGGTGCAAAATATCTTTCAAGTACGAAAAAAATAGTAGCTGAGGAAACACTCAATTTCACAATGAAAATACTCGATATCAACTGTAAAGTTGAAGAAGATAAGAGTTTTTCTAGTGAATTAGTGGTGGCATTATTTATAAATTTTAAAATGTTCATATGTTCTACTTGGATTAATTTATTTTTCATAAAATATAGTATATAAATTAGTGCAACTAAAGAGTCTGCCAAAACAGTAGCGATTCCACAACCCAATAATGGATTTCCAAAAAGATTCACGGTTATAAAAAGGTAATCAAAAATCAAGTTGAATACGACAGCCATTATACTAAACTTTAAAGTTTTCTTCGTAAGTCCATTTCCTCTTAAAATCCCAGTACAAATAAATAATAAAGATGTAGGTATAATCGAAAAACATATAATTTGAAAATACGTTTTAATTTGTGGGTATAATGGACTTTCCAATGCAAAAAATAAAAATAGGTCAGCAAATAACTGAGCTATTAATACTAAGATAAATGCTGACGCTAAGGCGAAGGAAGTTATGTACCAAAAGTTTAAAGGAGAATTATTGGCTTGGTTTCTATTAGATTCTATACCTAATCCAATGATTAAAGAAATAATTAGTGTAAAAGGAATATAAGCTACCCCAACAACTGTTAGATAATCATTAGATATTGTATTCAAAAAAGTAAAATCAGTTATCCCTTGCAAAGAGTTTACCATCATTGCTAGCCATACGGGTGTTACAAAACCTAACATTCTTTTCATGATGTTACAAGTTCTTTTTTTATAACTATAGGACAATACGGATCATCACCAAATAAATCTCCGTTAACTCCATGAGCCCTACATCTGCATCCTCCACAAAAATCTTTAAAATCACATGTCTGACAAATCCCATTTAATTTTTCTTTTGACCTAACATCGTTTAAAATATTACTATTTTCCCAAATATCCTTTAAATAATTTGAATCTTCATTGTCAAAAACATTTCCTAGTATTATATCTTCGCATGCGGTACAACCTAAAATATCGCCATTTGCTCGAACGTGCAGGGTGGAACTAGCAAATGAGCAACTACCTGTTGATCCATTATCTATGTCCTCTCTATATGTTTCCATATCGTAAAGAAAAAAAGTTACTTCAGTAGCCCAAAGCTTAAAGTTATCACTAATTAAACCTTTATTATCTAATATTTGTTTTGATACGAAGTTAAGTTTATCAAGGTTAAAAGTTGCTTCGCCCCGGCCGTTAGGTTTAACGGTAGCCACGGAAATATCTTTGGCACCAATATCGTGTGCAAATTTTATTGTTTCATCAACATCATAACAGTTTGTATCACTTACAGTCATATTGATCCCAAAAGGCACGCCTTCATCTTTAATATAATCTATAAAATTCATGGATCTGGCGAACGCTTTAGGCCCTCGAATACTGTCATGAACATCAGGTTTACAGCTATCTATAGAAATAATAAAGTGCTTAAAGTAATCAGATTCTTTACAGAAGTTAATAACCTCTTTATTTTTAATTGTTGCATTAGTTGTTATGGAAAATCCAAAACCATGTTCATCTGCCTTTTTGATAATATCTTGTAGTCCCTTTTGAAGAAATGGTTCTCCACCAGTCAAAGCTATGTCTGGTTTTTCAGGAAATTCTTTTAACATATTTAAAAATTTTTCAAAGTTCTCCGTAGATACTTTATTAGTTAAATTATTTAAAGCGTTTCTAACACAAAAATCACAGAATAGATTACACCCTTCAAGTATTTCTAGTGCTACTATATTTAAAGACTTCACAAACATTCCTCCTCTTTTCTACAGCCGCCATCCTATAAAAAGATAGCGGCTGCTTCATTTACCCTATGTGTATATTAACGATATTCATGATGGCTATTCCTCATAATCTACACCTCCTTATAAAGCTCTCACTAAAACGGTAACACATATCCATAAAAAGGAAAATATTAAAAAGTGATAAGTTTTTGAATAATTGATAAAATTGTTTTATGTTAAATAAAAAAGTACACAACAACTTTATACTTTACAGGTATGCCAATGGTGACGTTCCGTGGGGCTACCTATTTGTTCAGTCCTCATGGAAAAAAATACTCGGATCTAGTTAAAATGGAACAATCGATTTCCCCGCATAAACTTCGCCTTTTTCTTTTTACCTGGCTGAAGAAAAAAGGCATAGACGATGCGCTCATCCAACCGTACTCCGGTCACAGCAACCGTCAATCTCTTGAGGTTTACTCAAAATTGGCGATTACAGAGACACAGGATGGCTATAATCAGGTGATTGATGATTTTCCAGTACAAAGTCCGGAAAATCACACTTCCAATTTAAGTAAACTACTTTGCGGGTTAACCGACAGTTGCTGGTTCTACCCCTATTTGGATGAAACAACTGGCAACATCCTCAACCATGATTTTTCCTTGATAATCGTCATCCCAAGTATAGATTTCCATCGAGACCCCGTTTGTTGAACAAAGTATCTTTTCTTCTATTTAAGTGTAAAATTCGAAATGTGCATCAAAGAACGTAAGTAATATCTGGTTATTTGTTTTCCATATACTCCTTTTTAAGTGTTGTATTTATTGCTTCGACTAACGCGAGACAATCACGCATCAGTTCTTTATCTTTACTGTTTTTCCACTGCTCACCTTTTTTATTGAGATGTTCTTAAATATGAAATAACTTCCTCCACGTTAATTCCTCCTACGCACGATTTTATTGTAAGAGAAGCATATGTCTCTCAACATAATTATGCCATTACGTTAATGGTTACAATTTTTTGCAATTGCTTTCCCCCGGTAACCCTAATAAATCGGATTCTTTAAGTCCTAGCCCTTCATATAAACCTACCTATATCCTGCTTTCAATAAAATTCAACAGCTAATTCTAACTTAATACTCCACCCTTAAATAATCTCTCCCACTATATATCCACCTATCTAACTCTATCTACTACTTACACTCTACCCTCCCCGCACCCACACTCACACTAATCCTACCTAATGCTTCACTACCTACCCACCCCTACCTCACTTGTTATGTTCCATTTCGTACCGGTACGTGGATTATATACCTCTAGTCCTGGCGAATGATCACGGGAGGAATACCTGGACTGCCGTGATCATTCGCCAGGACGGTCACGGCATGCAGCACCCATCACGTTTATCCAATCGTGAGGTAGGGAGACCCAATCAGGCCAATAGACAACAAAACCATCATCTGGCCCTTAAAAGAAACCATGAAAGAAACCTTTATGTTGAGAGGAAAATGAAATATCAACACAACAAATGTTTTATTAAAACTCTTATGGCTATCTGCATTATTTTGCTTCAGCAAAATAAGCCAGCCTTCAGGCTTCTTCATTCTTAGAAACATCCCACAATTGTTCAGCCAATATTCCATCCGTTCCGTTTAATTTTGAACCCTCTTTTTTCTTACGTGTTCGATTAATGCAAATAAAATGCGCTCCTCTTTATCTTCAAAATCCTGGTCCATAAGGATGCGCTCCCCATTGTAAAGGAAGGCATCCAGTAAATACGGGATACGCGGAGTCTTGTATCCTCGTTTGTGCTGAGAGACTTCTTCCCATACATGCTTTTCAAAGGATTTGGAATACCCTCTGTGCTGCACACATTCCTGGATGCGTGTCTTTTTCAGCTCAATAAAATCCTCAAATATATTCCTTTGAATCACTTCCCACCACATTTCCGCGCGAGCCTGCTCCTTGATCTCCTTTTTTGCAACATTTGTTGTTTTACTAGATCCAAAAATCTGGTCTGGAGACCTATCTCGGATAAAGGCGTAAAGATCCTCCTCGCTAATCCGCCATCCTTCTTTACGTGAACGAGGTGGTTCCCCTTGAATGGTCCCATTACGCAGCCATCGTCGTACACTCTCGATGTGTGTCGTGATTTTATAGGATTTTAATACGTCAAAAGCCTCTTCCACGCTATACATTTTCATGCCAACACACCCTTTAATACAACAATTATTGTTTTCATTATACAATGATTGTTGTATTAATAAAAGATACATAAATGGAATGGTGTTGTTTAGCTACTACTTTTTTTAGAGAGGAGCTAAACACGAAATCACCCCGGGGGGTCGTCCGTGTCTTTTTAAATAATATATTTCACAGAACCCTTAAACACGTTCACTTCTATAGGTTGATCTTCTTTCGTTACTTCTAGCAACATATCGTACTGAAACACCTTTATTAACTTCCCTCGCAGTACTTTCCCGTCCAAAAAATAAATAGCAACTTCTTCCCCAATTTTTGATTCATAACCGTACACCTGTTTATTTTTATTTTTAGCCATTCTACTCTACCTCCATTTCGTTATATAACTGGCCATTAGTAGCCTGTTCCTCTTTTTCTATGTAAGAGAACTCAGTTGTTTATGATAGCATACCCATTTCACATAGCTTCCCAGATTCCTTGAACATTCCAAAGCACAAAATGAATGGTTTGCCTTCTGGATTCAACGAGAAAGACTGCTCCTTGATTTCTTCTTTTACATGCCAACATCCCTTTAACACAACACAAGTAGCTTATTAATACAATATTCGTTGTATTAATAAAGAGAAAGGAAGGGGGCTTTCCTGGCTGCTTCTATTTCTTTAAGAGGCGGGATTGCCCTTAAGAATGGGAGCATCATTCCTTACTGACCCCTAACCAATCTATATTAGGGTATACAGGAAGTTGTTTTTCCCTTTCTTTCTCTTTCCGCACCTGAGCATACTGGTTATATCTATCTTCGAAGATAGATTTGAAGTATTGAGGAGTACTCTTCTCCCCTTCGATGTAAGCAAAGTCTATCAGGGTATGGTCTAAGCTGTTCCAATGATCTTTATTCATGTGACGAGGCAATTTCAAGGCAATTCTGTAAGCATCTTCTTTTACGGTATCCAACACATGAGGATGTCCAAGGAGCTTGGAGTGATATTTGGTATAGCCCACCTTATTATGCAGCCACAGTCAAACTGGATGGTTATGTTTGGTGTCGTCTTAGTGTTTACTTTTCCTGCTTATCTTATTATAGGGCTTCCAGTTTCTGTTCTTG
>NZ_JBHFQG010000058.1:0-12143 GCF_041949975.1 Alteribacillus sp. JSM 102045
CTATGAAGAATTTTTGGCTTTACTGCTGGAAAGAGAAATGGACACGAGACAAGAAACCGCAAGGTATAATCGCATTCGACGAGCCGAATTTCCATACAAAAAATACATCGAAGACTTGTCTGTTAAAAAGTTGCCGGAGGATGCACAGAAGAACTACAAGCGCTTTGAACGTTGGGGGGAGATTTTTCAAGACCCTGTGATGACAGCAGCAATGATTGATCGTTTAACTCATCAGGCGTATATCGTAAATATGAATGGAAACTCGTATCGCATGAAAGAAACAAAACAGTGGCTCCAAGATCAGCAGTCTGTGTAAGAAGAACGGGAATCTCATCAGTATCCCCCTATCTTAAATAAATATTCCCTTAAATGGAAATTTTAGGTGGGGGAGTTTTAAATGACTATGTGGGGGAATTTTCAGTTGACAATTACAGATACGGAAGAAAAAACTATAAGCGTCACTAAACCCTACTATAATCCAAGCAACAATAAAAAGGAGTACAAGTTACTAACTCCAAAAACAATTACCTCTGTACGTAAAATAGATCTCGATGAGACTGTGATTAATGAAATAAACAGCGTGATAAGTATCACAATCAAGAGTTTATCTTAAATCACATGGATGATAAAACTCCAGGCTATCCACTTTATATTAATAGGATATAAAATTGAATGAAACGTTTGTTGAAGTTAGCTGATTTAAATCCAAAAATCACTCCGCATTCATTACGTCACGCCCATACTTCACTACTCGCAGAAGCGGGAGTAAGCCTACCTCAAATCAGGAAACAATTAGATCATCAAGATGAAGATACTATACTACGAAAAATATTTACCTCCACGTAACAAAAGAAATGAAAAAAGAGGCTTCTCAAAAGTTTGGTCAACTTATGAGAAGCCTCCAATAATATCTTCAGTGTTATCAAAATGTTAGCATTTTGCTTTCATCTTACATAAAATCCTTGTAAATTGGAGGAAAAGCTGAAAAAGGCGGAAGCTCTCATCGCCTATTTAGAAGCTGAGTTAGATTTCGAAAAAAAGCTCGACGAACTTGAAAGGCAACGAATAAGAAACGTTGTCCCGGATTAGCCCTCTAGACGAAGTCGCCAAACATTGCTTCCGACCTCGTCCCTATCATCGAACCTGAAGTCAATATTCACAGTGAGAATAAAGAAAAGTGAGAAGAAATTCTGCGTGAGGAAATCATCAAACATCTGAATGATTTATCAGAAGAAAACATGATGCTGAAGCTCACGATACCAACGAAGGCTAATGCCTATAAAGAGTTGGTTGAGCATCAGCGCGTTATACGTCTTGTCGCTCTTTGAGGCGGCTATTCCCGTGATGAAGCGAATGAGAAGTTGAAAGATAAATGACGGTCTCATTGCGAGCTTCTCCCGAGCGTTGGCCGGTGGCTTAAATGCCAATCAGTCTGATGAAGAATTCAATGAGGCAATTATGCTGCAGATACGATTTACGATGCTTCTGTTCTGTTCATAAAAAATAACGGTAAAAGATTTATGGATAGGTCAATCCCTATAGAAACATGATATGGGTGCATTACGACAGTGTAAACGCACCCATATAGTTATTGATAAAACTTCCTTTAAATGATTTGGATAAAAAACGGGTAACCGTATATCAGGAAACACGGGTAGAAAAAGTCAAGATGGCAACCGGTAATCCGATTTTCAATGAGAAGAAAGGAAATCGTGCGGTCATTTGCAATTCGAGAGATATCACGGAATGTAACACAATTAAAACAATGGGTAAAGCAAAATGAGAAAAGGTAAAAAAGTACGAAAGCGAATTGTTGAAATTAAAGAAAAACCAAACAAAAATCGCGTTATTGACACCAGTGAAAAAATGAAACATGTTATGGCTCTGATTGAACGAATTTCAAACGTCAATTCTATATTTTAATTACCGAAGAATCGGGGACAAGGAAAGATGTATTAGCGAGGGCAACACACGAGTTTAGTTCCAGAAAAGATAAACCATTAAGGTGAATTGCGGTGCGCTTCCGGAAAACTTGCTGGAATCTGAACTGTTTGGTTATGAGTCAGGTGCATTTACAGTAGCGAAACGCAGCGGCAATCCGGGACATTTTGAATTGGCACACAAAATTAAATATAGGAAAAACTGTTATTAAAATTAAAGACCCCGAAAAAAATACTATGTTAGATTCACTTTCATAGATATCTAAGTCATTCATTATTAGGTTGAGGATTTACACTTCTTGAATTTCAACCTTCATATATTCGCCTAACTAGTTCGGATAGACAGCTACTGGCTCCGGCCATTTAAAGCTTTCTTCAGGACCGTACAGCTCAACAATACACTTCATATCATCACGAGTATCCCTGTAGTCATAGTGGAAGTTCTTTCCCCAGTAACCGTACTGTACCAGACCTAAACCATTTTTCTTGCAGAATTCTAGCGCGCTTTCATAGGATACCGTATCCAATGCCACATGATGGATTCCTTCCCCATACTCTTTTAAAAATCGTGCATAATCACTGATTTCATCCAAAGGTTCAATTAGTTCCCATTGGACACCTCCTATATCTGCAACAGCTAGCCGCATAGCATAATCCATTCGCTTGCCACCTACACTCATATCCGCCACTGTATCCTGATTAAATTCATATACTGCCCAAGGCCCAATTTCATATTTATCTGCATATACTTTCATGGCCTGATCCAAATCCTTTACTACGACACCTACTTGAAGGACTTTAGTAAATATTGTTTTTCCTTGCATAGGCTTTTCCGGATAGACAGCTACTGGCTCCGGCCATTTAAAGCTTTCTTCAGGACCGTACAGCTCAACAATACACTTCATATCATCACGAGTATCCCTGTAGTCATAGTGGAAGTTCTTTCCCCAGTAACCGTACTGTACCGGACCTAAACCATTTTTCTTGCAGAATTCTAGCGCACTTTCATAGGATACCGTATCCAATGCCACATGATGGATTCCTTCCCCATACTCTTTTAAAAATCGTGCATAATCACTGATTTCATCCAAAGGTTCAATTAGTTCCCATTGGACACCTCCTATATCTGCAACAGCTAGCCGCATAGCATAATCCATTCGCTTGCCGCCTACACTCATATCCGCCACTGTATCCTGATTAAATTCATATACTGCCCAAGGTCCAATTCTATACTTATCTGCATATACTTTCATGGTCTGATCCAAATCCTTTACTACAACACCTACTTGAAGGACTTTAGTAAATATCGGTTTCATTGAATTCTTCTCCTTTGCTCTTTTATAACTTACATTTGGTATTAATATTTAGATTTCAATAAGCTAAATCTAACGGTTCTGGTGCAAACCTCGGATTTTTGTCAAAATGTAAGTAAAAATATAAGATTAATACCGAATATTTCCGGTTTTTACACTATGAAAATTCGATATTATTTTTTTATTCCGAATAAAAATTGCCCATAGAGTAGATAATGATCATAACGGTTTGTCTGCCTCATTCTTTTTACACCAGAACCATAAAATCTAACCGTCAATCTGCACTTTTTGACGACGGTCCGCTCCTAATCTCCTCAACGTATGGTAGACTGCTGACTCTAATTCAATGAAGCCCAGGTACGAAGCCGGATCATGAAAAGGGAGTATTTGAGAAGCAAATAATCCACCAATGCCGTTCTCGCGATCGATCCAGTAGAACAGATTGGCCAGACCAGCCCACATCAGTTGGCCTGCTGGGCGACCCGTTGGGGTTGGATCCTCATTTACTTGGAATGTATAAGCCCACGACTTTTCCACACCTGGGTAGAACTCACCGTCATTTGCCAGCGATGGATCTGACGAGATCCATCCGCCGCTTCTCAATGCTCCAAGCCCGTTCTGAGACATTTGCGCAACGGTTTCTGGTTCAAGTACGCCCGCACCATCATTCAGGATCATCCGAATAAACTTCATGTACTCACCAATACTAGCATACAAACCGTGTCCCCCCATATCCATTTCGGGAGATTGCGGGAGCATGAGATCAGGTAGTGGAGTAATACTGCCGTCCTGAGCACGATTGTGGATAGTTGCGCGGCGTTCCATCATCGACGGTGTTAACGTAAACCGGATATCAGTCATATCCAAGGGGGCAAAAATATGTTCAGTCATCACTTCGCTCAACCGCTTGCCGCGTACAGCTTCGACAACCTTGCCAACCCAGTCGATGTTGACGCCATAGTTCCAGCGTTCACCTGGCTCGAATAACAGCACATTCTTAATCGAGTCAAAGGTACTAGTGAGTATAGATGGTATGTCCCTAGCCTCACGATATCTTCGATCCTCATTACTGAAGAAATCATATCCAAAGCCAGCAGTATGAAGCATCAGCATATTGATCGTAATGTCGGTCCTGGGTTCTCTTAATTTGGGCTGCCCATCTGAGTCAAACCCCTCAACAACTTTAATCTCGGAAATCTCAGGCACATACTTCTTGACCGGATCGTCGAGCCTAACTTTTCCTTCTTCGACCAATTGCATCAATGCTGTTCCGGTGATGGCCTTAGTGGTCGAGAAAAGAGCACACACTGTGTCGGTGGTCATCGGTGTTTCCTTTCCAAGCTCGCGTACCCCTGCTGCACCCTCATAGATGTTGCCCTCGCAGTCAGTTATCATGGCAACCACTCCGGGAACGCCTCCAGGCTTACCTACTGCATGATCCAGAACTTTGTCAAGAGAATCTTTTAGAGCACTCTTTAACGCTTGGTTTTTCACAGGTTTCACCATCTCCTTGGAATATATTAAAAAATCTGAATATTAATAATATCATGTTCAGATATAGACTGTCAATTTTTTACTGATATGAGTCGGAGATAACTGAATAGTAAGAGAGCATTCCCTAACATCCATAGATAGACACTACTCAGGGATTAGAAACTGGCGTCAAAAATATGGCACTCTGGGACATAAACATAGATTTGACAGTCTCTTATTAAGTTTTTGGGGTTGTTTTTATCAATTGTATCCCCTGTTAAGTAAGAAAAAAATAGATCCAGAAAAAAATGACATTCATTAATTTTATAGAGCCATCACGTATTGCCCGGTCAATCAGATAAAAATTCTACTTTAAGAAAATAAAGGAAATATTGAACGAGTTTCCATGTTAAGATTCATGAAAGCGTTATCCTAAAGCCGGGAGAGGAAGGGGTGTATCAAGTAGTCCCATCTATGACCATTAGATCAAAAGGAGGAACAAAATGACCAAAAAAAGCTTCACCCTTTTGATCATGCTGCAAGTATTTTTCTTTCACTTTCAGCAATGATGGTTTGGGCTGATGATTCAGCTGTTTCTGTCACAAACGGTAAAATTGACCTACCTTTACTCTATAAATTAAACTAAGGAGTGGTTAATTTGAAAGGCTTTAGTTACAAAACAGGAAAAATTTTAATTGTCCTATTATTATTGACTAGCATTCTCCATTCTCCTTCCCATGTAAGTGCTGAGGAATCTGGAAAAGATATTATCCAGGCTGTTTCAACAGATAAGTCAATGTACAACCCCGGAGAAACAATTGAATTTAATATTAACCTCACGAACAACACAAAGCACACAATTAATCATGGAAAAATCGAGTTAATTGTCAAGCATCTAAATAAGACAGTCGATTCAACTATGGAGCAGTCTTACTCTCTAAAAAAAAATAAATCAGAAAAGCTGTAAAACAAGATCGCTTTGTTTTTTATATCTAATATTTGGTTACACAACGGATAATTATTTACATTATCTATCCCCTCATCAGTTTTTTCTAAGAGAATGACTGCCGTCTCTACTAATGTTTTCCATTCTTTACTACCGATCTAATCAACATCTTCCTTCCTGAATTGTTCCAAACTTACCATATTAGCTAACTTCTTTTTCCCATTATATATTTCAATTTTCTTTATTAATAGGGGTTTATCCCAAAAAGATACTTGTCTAGATTCGCTTTAAATCAATTATCCCTTGTTGTTTTTCCTGCATTATTTTTTTATTTTCATAATCAATATTTAGTGTGGTTTTTTCTTTCAATGTTGAGTTCAAATCTCTTAATGTTTCCTCATCATCAGGCGTGAAAGTTATTGTACGTTTACTTCTTTAATAGTACTCTGTGAATTGAGATTTAGACAAAAGTCCGAATTTGTACTTCAATTCTCAAAAATTGCTTTTGCTTTTGTAGGGTTTTCGACATTCATTATTTCTTTTTCATAATTTTGTTTATCTTGAATTTTATCTAAACCTTCAATAACTTCACTAAACACTTCCAATATAGGGGGATTGATAGTAACACCTGAAGCTTCACTTACGCGTGTGTACTGATACTTTTACTATCGAAAACATAAAAATTTTTCAAATCATTATTTTTACTTCCTACTTCAAAAATCAATTGTGAAATCTTCATTACCTTTTCCAATTAATATTTTTGCACTGGGATTTGATTCAGAATCTCCTTTAAGATTAGGCAAAACTCTAGACACACAACCAGTACTTAACAATCTAGAAAAACCGGATTTTCCACTACCGTTCTCTCCGTATACTAATGTTAAATTAGGTGAAAAAGTAATACTTTGATTTTGTGAAAGAGCATTAACATTATTCATATCAGAAATCTTTATTTATCGTAAAGTTCTTATCTGTCTCATGATTTTGAACTGGTACATCCAATATTTCATCAATATCAACCTTCTCCCCAAATACCTTGAAAGTCTTCATCCAGACCATTTTCATAGAGAAATAAAGAGAAGGATATCATCTATTTCTTCTCCCATTTCAGTAGTTAAACTTTTGTTCCAAAGATGCTTTTCCCACTCGTTTCGCTTTTTCAACCAGGCACTTAAAACCTCTTTAGCTTTTTTTCAGACAATAAGCTCCACTCCTTTTTGGTTATTTTATGATGCAATTCCATTTTATCACTGTATTCTTTTATAGTATTTAGAGAAACTTAATTTTATAAAAACACTCTACATATTGATGGTATCACCCAAAAATTTCTTAAAATCGAGTAGAAGGGGTGGTTAACCCCGTCCTCTCACACCACTGTACGTACGGTTCCATATACGGCGGTTCAATAGTTTGATTGTGCTTACTCGAAAAGTCGGTTTAGATTTTTTAAACCGACTTTTTCGAGAATCTCATTTGAAATGGCTCTGTGTAGAACATAACTACATGCGATACGCCAGTACTCTTTCCGTGTGTTTGCCCACTCCCAAGCCTTTGGTTTAGGAACTTTAAGTTTTATCAGACTCTTATACTTTGTCTTCACTTTCTTCCAGCGTTTCCATATGATTTGCCTTATTCTGCGTCTGATCCATTGATCTATGCGCCGAATATATCCCTTCATATAACTAATCCCATAGTAGTTTATCCATTCGGTCGTGACTTCGTTGACTTCCTTGATAATGTCACGGATGTTCCCACTTCGGTTTCGTTTGGTCCGCTGTGTTAGCTTCTTCTCAAGGTTCTTTTTAGACTTTTGATGGGGGCGAAACCCTCATCGATCCAGCGGAGCCTTTATTGGCTTTGACTCTTCCGTATGCTAGATTGAGATTGTCCCGGCTTACGACTTTGTCGATGAGGTTAGGCACACCATCCCTTTTTTCAGTTTCACCGTGAGAAATACTACACGCTTCTACTGTACCTTCGGATTCCATCCTATTCTCTTGTAGATTTTCGTATTTCTCTCACCTCCACTGTTTCCAGGATTACTATCGTTCAGCCCTTCATCCTTTTGGATTACTATGGCTTCTGCTGACTTCTTAACATTCATCACACCATCACTGGTATGATTGTTCCTGTGGGAAATTCCTTCCCTCTTGTCGGGAACCCTGTTAAGACCTCCCCGGGTAAGTCTAACCACTTTCCTCCCATGTAGGTGCTGGATTTACTGTAAGGGATTCGGGCAGTATTGGACTTTGTTTTGTATAGTGGCTGTTGAAACACGTATTGTTTGTTGAAGGATTGCCCCCTAAACTGGAAGACTTGAAATTGAGATATCTTAGTAGTCTTTTAAAAATTCCACTATTTTTGAAAGTATGTTTCACTAACCACCCTCCACCCATTCCATTGTGACAAACTTGCCCACATACTACTTTCAAAGAAAAGCCCTAAGAGATTGTTTGATACTATATTTAAAATTTCGACTTGACAGCTTTTTGACTACAACTGTAAGTGGAGGGCGTATAAAATCCTTACAACAAACGGTGGAAGTTTGAGTACAACAATCTAATAAAAAGAGGGTATCCATGTGAAAAAAACAAATTCATACAAAGTTGGCATTCGTTTGGTTACACTGTCCATAACATTACTGTTACTCACAATACTTACCGCATGCACAAATGCAGACAATCAAACCGACGCATCATCCGACAAGGAGAACGAATCAGAGAAAATGATCAATAAGGATAAAGAATTTACACAGCTTGAAACAGAATTTGATGCCCGAATAGGTGTCTATGCAATTGATACAGGTACGAATCAAACTGTCGAATATAGACCGGATGAACATTATGCCTATTCATCTACCTTTAAAGTTTTGGCTTCAGCGATCCTGCTGAAGCAAAACGACATAGAAAAACTAAAAAAAATCGTTACATACACCAAGGATGACTTAGTTACCTATTCTCCGGTTACCGAGAAACACGTGGATACCGGACTGACACTGTTGGAAATCAGTGAGGCGGCTATCCGGAAAAGCGACAACACCGCTGGGAACCTTCTACTTGAGGCGATCGGTGGGCCTGATCAATTTAAGCAAGCCTTACACGACATTGGCGATGACGTTACGAAGCCCGAACGATACGAAACCGAATTAAATGAATTCACGCCGGGGAATAAGCGTGATACCAGCACATCGAGAGCTATGGCCACTAATCTAAAGAAAGTAGCCCTTGATGACTTTCTTCCAGATGATAAGCGTGAATTGCTTATCGACTGGATGAAAGGAAATGAAACAGGAGATACATTGATACGTGCCGGAGCCCCTCAAGGATGGACAGTTGATGATAAAAGCGGAGCTGGCAGCTACGGAACAAGAAATGATATCGCCGTTGTATGGCCGCCGAACAGAGAACCAATCGTCATAGCAGTTATGTCCCGGTACGATACAAAGAATGCCGAATATGATGATGCGCTGGTTGCAAAGGCTGCCAAAATCACACTGGATGCTTTAAAATAAGAAACCTGTGCTCACACATGTCGGACGGCATGTGTGACCCTTAACCCACCCGTTTATATACACCAAAATGGCATAAACCCGTCCTTCATAACAAACGCCATATGTAAGAATGAGGTGTAATATAGCGATTAAGGAGATGAATAAATGACCGCTCTCCATCTAGCTGTTAGCTTGTTCATATCTTCTATCATGGTCATTGTTATCATGTTGATCCGAAAGATTTTTAAGAATCAATTGTCTTCCAAATGGAAATATAATCTCTGGTTTCTGTTATTAATCGCTTTGTTAATTCCTTATCTTCCAACGCAATTATTAAGCTTCGGGGGTAAGTTCACGGGGAATGGGAACCAAAACAGTAATCAAGCGCAAGCCGGCATCACAACCGAAAACCCTCAATCAAATAATGGAAATTGGATGCACGATTTTTCAACATCCGTTAATCGGTTTAATTTTACAGTTCTGGATCCTGTTTTAACCATAATATGGATAGCAGGCATGCTCGTGATGATTATTATTGCCATGCACTCATGGATAAAACTGTGGCAAATAAAAAAGTCCGCAAATGCGCTTACGAATAACGAGGTTCTATCATTATTCGAACAGTGCAAACAAAGGCTGAATGTATCGCATCCACTAGTATTGATGGAATCACAACTCATCAAATCCCCACTGATGTTCGGGATATTCAACCCTGCATCATCCTGCCGCGTCATGCTGAAGTTTGGCTGTCCACGGATGAAATAAAATACATTTTGCAGCATGAATTACATCACTATAAAAACAAAGACGTTGCCACAAATTACCTGATCGTCATATTCCAGATTTTATACTGGTTTAATCCATTTATCTGGATGGCGTTCAAGGAAATGCGGCTGGACAGGGAAATCGCGTGTGACAGTGCTGTGCTACATACATTGAATCAACATCAGCACGCAGCATATGGAAACACGATTATTAAGTTTGCGGATAAATCTTATCTTCCAAGGCATTTCGCAATGGTTAACCAGATTGCTAGTTCAAAAAAGCAAATAAAAAAACGAATTGAACGTATTGCAGCCTTTGCATCTGAAACAAAGCTGGTAAAAGTGAAAAGTATCCTGATTTTTATACTTTTTGCCGGATTTGTCATGATTCAAATACCGATTGTTTCTGCTATGCCTTATGATGACCACATTGATTTTGACAATAAGCAAACAGTATATGAGGATTTAAGCGCTTTCTTCAATGGTTATGAAGGTAGCTTTGTATTGTACGATTTACGGGAGAAGCAATACAATATCTATAATAAAGACAAAAGCACATTGCGGGTTTCGCCAAATTCCACGTACAAAATTTACAGTGCATTATTTGCATTGGAGTCCGAAGTTATCACACGAAATGACAACTTCATGAAGTGGAATGGGCAATCGTATCCTTATCGAAGCTGGAACCATAATCAAAATTTGTATACGGCGATGGAAAACTCTGTAACGTGGTATTTCCAGCAGATGGACAAAATGGTACAAAAGAAAAATATTGAAACCTACACGGAAAGGATACAGTACGGTAATCATAATCTGGCAGGTGGAATCGAAGACTATTGGCTTGAATCTTCCTTGAAAATTTCACCGATCGAACAGGTGCAGACACTCAAAAAATTTTATACAAATCACTTTGGATTCGATGAAAAGATATTCAATTCGTAAAGAATGCCATCAAACTGGAGACTAAAGATAGTTCAAACCCTTTATGGCAAACCGGCACAGGAACGATTAACCGGAAAAATGTAAATGGCTGGTTCATTGGGTTTGTAGAAACAAATACCAACACATATTTCTTTACAACGAATATCGAAAACGACAATCATGCCAGCGGCAGTATAGCTGCTGACATTACGAAATCCATTTTGAACAATAAAGGCATCTATTAAAAGGTAAAGGCAGGGATTCACATGACGAAAAAAATACCGACTATTTCAGAGTCGGAATGGGTAGTCTTAAAGGTGCTTTGGGAAAAAGGGCCGCAAACAGCAAGTGATATCAATTCCTCCTTGCCGGCATATACGGACTGGAACCCGAAAACCGTACGGACACTGTTGGATAGGCTCACTAAAAAAGAAGTCGTCGGCGTCCATAAAAATCAGAGAGTTTATGCATTTTATCCGCTTTACTCCCAGGACGAATGCCAACGTGATAAAACAAAATCCTTTGTAAAACGATTCTATGACGGCACCTTAAAGTCAATGCTCGTTCAATTCATTCAGGACGAAGACCTGTCTGAAGAAGATATTAAAGAACTAAGGTCCATCCTGGATAAGAAGCAGAATAAAAAATAGACTGGCCTTTTAAAAGTTGAAAGCATCCTTATACGTTTTTATTGAAATCTAATCTAGAAAGAGTGAGATCCATTTGAAGTTTAAGGGATGGAATTTGTTTACTTGATCATTAGAGAGCTCTTAGGATATCTGGCCAGTCAGCATCAGCAGGAGCGATCCAATCTTCAGATTCGTTTTAAAGCGGCCATGGAAACCTCTTCTATCCCTTCAATGTTTCTCTATCGCCCTATTGGAATCTGAGCCAACAATCGGGGACAGACTTTATACCATGCCAATCTTAACGAGATAAGGCTTTTTGTTGCGATCTACATGGCTTCTTTTCGTGTTTCTTTAGAAAAATGGTTGGAAAATAAAAGAACAGTGATCTTGTTTCCTTTTTTAATGGTCATTTGAAGTATTTCTTGACCTTAACTTGTAACAAGTTGATTGCAGTAGTAATTACATTTGGAAACTAAGTTATTTTAGTCAGAGATGATGGACGGCAACCCTCCCTATCAATCGCCCCCTATCGTATTATAAGGGGCTGTATCAAAAGCCTCTAAACTGAAAAGCCATGGGACGCCATCCAAGAAGATGGTGACCATGGCTTTTTTTGTAGATGTTTATGCTGCTTGCTTCTTTTGGCGGCGTTTCGCCGCCGCCACTT
>NZ_JBHFQG010000059.1:0-11957 GCF_041949975.1 Alteribacillus sp. JSM 102045
GATCCTTCGGGGAGCCGACTCCTGTGAAGACACAGACAACTCCAGAACGGAGCCTGCTTAAGGGAGGAAGTGGTGAAGTCCACGGGGGACCTTGAGAGGGTGGAACAGGAGAGGAAGAGAACGAAGTCCATCGCTCGCGTAAGGAGAGAATCGCTTTGATGAATCACATTCAATAAAGGAAGCCACGGTGTGGATGGCATGACCGTAAAAGACCTGCGACATCATGTATCGGAACACTGGGAAACCTTACGAGCTCAGAGAGACGGGAACCTATGAACCGTCTCCCGTCCGTCGAGTCGAAATCCCGAAACCAGATGGAGGAGTCCGGTTTCTAGGCATCCCTACTGTGGTGGATCGTTTCATCCAACAGGCGATTGCGCAAGTATTGTCCAAGGTCTATGATCCCACGTTCTCGGAATACAGCTATGGTGTCCGCCCGAATCGGAACGGACACCAAGCCGTCCGCCAGTCGAAAGCATATATTCGAGAAGGGAAACGCTGGGTCGTCGACATGGACCTGGAGAAATTCTTTGACAAGGTCAACCATGATAAACTGATGGGACTACTAGCGAAAAGAATGGAGGATCAATCCCTCCTTCGTCTCATCAAACGATTCCTGAAATCGGGCATTGTGGCAGAAGGCGTGGAGTATGGAATGCCGCCTGTACAAACTGAACCAGTTCCTAGTTGGGTTGTGCGGGTACTTCGCCTTAGCCGACGCGAGGAGCACGTTCAAGGCGCTTGATGAATGGATACGAAGACGATTGAGGATGTGTCTATGGAAAGAATGGAAATGGCCGCGTACACGTAAGAAGAACTTGATTCGCCTTGGAGTTCCCAAAGGGAAAGCGCATGAATGGGCGAATTCCAGGAAGGCCTATTGGAGAATTTCAGCCAGTCCAATACTACAAAGAACCCTAAACAACTCCTACTGGAGCCGTTTAGGGTTGCGTGATCTGTTTCCTAGATATCAATTCTTACGTCAATCATAGAGAGAAACCGCCGTATGCGGATCCGTACGTACGGTGGTGTGAGAGGACGGAGGTTAATCACCTCCTCCTACTCGATTTCCAGTTTCCATGTACGTTTTTAAATTATATTTCTCCAATAAAATCTTTGAATAATTGTTCTAATACGACATAAGTTTTTGGAGAAACAATTTCTTTTGCTTCATGCAAAAGATTTGTCATGGATTGTTTATTGTCTGTAGACCAGTTACTCGATTTAACAAGTTTTAAAAGAGCAGCGGCTTCATCATCTGATACGGTGACGCCGTATAAAGCTCCATAATGAACGAGGTCTTTCGGGTGCAGTTCAGAAATTTTATATTTAATATATTGATCTTTAAAACGATTCATATATATCGCTCCTTTATCCAAAAAATGTCGATAACTACGAATGAAATATCTTTTTCATCATATGTATGTATCGTGAATAAGTGAGAAACTCTGGGAATTAAGTCTAAAAATAAAAGTAAATAAACATGCAAAAAAAGTAGGCATTTTTTGAAAAATTTAGTATAATCAAATGGAGGCAAGAATTGGAATTGAAAAAAGCTATTATTAATCTGATTAATCATAATAAAAATGCTGTGGACAAGCAGCAATACTTAACGGGGGTTTGGTTAGATCAAGGAGGGGTTCTATGTACGAATCATTACGTACATTAAATACAATTGATTTTAAAAATGAGTTCGAAAATTTAAAGGCTGATGCTGAGTTAATTCTTAGTAAAGAAGGTCATATTATTTCACTGAATAGTATAGGCAAAGAACTCTTTAACGACAGCCGTTATTTTTATGATTATTTTACCTCTTATTATGCAGAACAAGCGCTTTATTATATAAGACAAATATGTGAAAAGGGATCGTACTCTAACTTTTCACTGCTCCACCGCTTTTGTGATAAAGAATCTTATATGCAATACAGCGGTGCAATAAAAAATGGTTATATTTTACTTACTGGAAGAGAAATGGTTACTTCGCCACCATCATTAGATCTAAATGATCTATTATCTCATTTTGAGCACGCTTATGCTATTGTAAACAGAACGCTTGATATTGAGCAAAGCAATGAGGCATTTTGTCAATACTTTTGTGAAGACGATAAAAACAAATATGGCAATAATATGAATATTAAATTTTTATCAACTAACAGTGAAGGACTTAAAGTAGCATCACGATTAGTTAAAGATGTACTTGAAAAAAAAACCCCCCTTCAATTAGAGGTTAAAAATGACCATAGCGGGGAATGGCTTAATTTAAAAGGGATCTACTTACAGGAGAAAAATAGTGTACTGTTAATGATTTATGACTTGTCCTATGAAAGAAAATATACTCACCTGCTGACTTACCAGGATCAAATGGAGTCTGTTTCTTACTTATCTGCTGGAGTGGCGCATGAACTAAGAAATCCCTTATCTGTTATCAAAGGTTTTTTACAATTATCTGCATTAACTGATAGTTTTGATAAATACTCTAATACGATTCTATCGGAAACAGAAAGAATGAATGAGATAATTGACAATTTTTTATCGGTAGCAAGAAAAAAAGCCAAGAAAGAAACACGCACACCTAAATATTTACTAGAAAGTGTAATAGATATTATAAGATCTGAATGTTTAATGCAAGGAATTCATTTTCATTACAATGTAGAGCCTGTAGAGGATAAGGTGGAGGTTAATGAATCATCGTTCAAGCAGATTATTTTAAATGCTCTGAGAAACTCCATTGAAGCCTTTCCAGAAGACAGTAAAAAGAATGTATTTACTCTGCAAAGCTTTGCTGAAAATGGCTCTTTAATTATTAAGTTAAGTGATAATGGAGGAGGTATTCCAAACGAAGTATTAATGAATCTCGGAAAACCTTTCTTCACTACAAAGGATAAAGGCACAGGGGTTGGTATTCCATTGTGCAAGAAAATTATGGAAGAACACAATGGAACATTTAAAATAGAGAGTAAAGTGGATGAAGGAACAATCATAACGCTTACTTTTCCTTTAAAGAAAATGTGTAATATATAATTAGTAAGTATAAAAAATTGTATGATGAATATGTTTTAAAGTCTGCCTGATTTGTAAAGATCGGGCAGATTTTTGTGTTTTTTTGTAATTCATCCGGAAATATTGACCCTTAATAATTGTTTTGGTAAAACCATATATCGTAGTGGTTTGTATATCTGAAAGTTTTGATACGAACTTATTGGGGTAGATAGTGTATTTGGCAATCGTTTTTTGTAGGTAATGGCAATCTTAATTATTTAAATAACGGTATATAAATCCACACCCAGGAAACTTGACATGGAGCCTCTGTGGCCAAGATAAAAGGCAAGAGGGCACAGGATCTGCTTGGCAAGGTAGCCTATCATGGCCACTTTCTCCATGTAAAGTTATTTTTATACAAAACTATTGCATGATCATGATTGCCAAAACCTACATAGCACCTTTGCCATAAACAGATAGCTGTTATTGCTGAAATCCTGTTTTCTTTCCTTTTAGAGTTTGGCCGGAGGTGTAAGTTTGAATAGGAAACTGTATTTTTTAATAGGAATTATATTTTTTGCATTATTTTTAATGACTGCTTTTGAAAAAGCGCATATAGAAGAGCATATGGAAAGGCTTGAAGATAAAAGCGAGGAATTAGAGAAAGCAAAAGATTTTGAAAAGAAAATCGGTTATTTGGATGAAACGAATGAGATAGAATGGGATATTGAGTATCATGAATGGGCAGACGCTAGAGAACAGGCAGAAGCATTAAAGAAAGAAAGCGATGGAAGATTTGAACTGGATTGGGGGACCTATTTAATTCATCAAGCTAAAAAGAAAAATATTAATCCCGCTCTAGTTTTTGAACTCTTAAATGTAGAAACAGGAGGAAAATTTGATCCTGAATTAGTAGGCCCGCCAACCAAATATGGAAAAGCTTATGGAATGGCACAATTTATGAAAAACACAGGACCGTGGATTGCAAAAAAAGCGGACATGCCTTATAGTCATTCTTTGCTGTTTGACCCATTTTATTCTATACAACTATCTATTGAATATTTAGATTATCTCTATGAAAAATACGACAATTGGGATAAAGCCCTTACTGCTTATCATAGAGGAGTAGGCGGATTAAAAGCTTATGAAGACAAACACGGAAATGCTAAGAGCTGGTATGCTGAAGAAATTCAAGAAAAAGCGGACAAAAAAGAAGAATCACTAGCAAATAATTAAACTAGAGGAAGGGGCTGTCTTAAAAACTGAACAGCTCCTTCTTTCGTATGCGAGACGTGCCCTTTTCGCACCATACCCTGGATTTATTTTACATAGCTGTGAAGCTGATTGTCCCCCCTTAATACTTACTGTTTTGATATTTATTCATGGTACATTTCATTTGGTTGAGATGCCATTTTATAAAATATTAGCTGAGAGTTGAATGGCTCTTCTTCTGAAAATTTTGCATAATGATAGTTTCCTACTTTATCTTGAAACCGTGTTTTAATGTTATCTTTTAAAGTAAGGTATAGTACATTTAACAAACGTTCTTTCACCATGAAATCCAATATTGGGAACATTATCTCAATACGCTTTTCCATATTGCGGGTCATCCAATCAGCAGAAGATAAGAAAAGTTTATCATCACCATCATGATGGAAATAAAAAATACGGCTGTGTTCTAGAAAGCGTCCGATAATACTGCGGACACGAATATTTTCACTTATTCCGTTTATACCAGGCCGGAGACAGCAAATACCACGCACAACAAGGTCTATAAAAACTCCAGCTATTGAGGCTTTGTAAAGTTTTACGATAATCGGTTTATCTGTTAGTGAATTCATTTTTGCAATGATTTTTCCGTTTCCATGTTTTTTATGAAAAGCTATTTCGTCGTCTATATACTGTAATAAATGATTTCGTGTTTCACCGGGTGATGTACTAAAACGATTCCAAACAGGCTTATTACTATAACCACTGAGATAATTAAAGAAATTTGTAGCATCTTCTCCGAACTCTTGTTTAACAGTAAATAAGCCCATATCTGTGTAAAGCTTTGCAGTCGAATCATTGTAATTGCCAGTCCCAAGATGTACAAAGCGTTTAATTTTTCCGTTTTGTTTTTTAACAATGAGAGTTATCTTACTGTGCGTTTTCAAACCGGTTATGCCGTAAATAACATGTACTCCTGATTTTTCTAATTTCTTTGCCCATTGAATGTTATTTTCCTCATCGAAACGAGCTTTTAATTCAACCAATACAGTTACTTGTTTTCCATTACCAGCTGCTTCAGCAAGAGCTTTAATGATTGGAGAATCGCCGCTGACACGATACAAGGTCTGTTTAATAGCTAATACTTCCGGGTCTTGGGCAGCTTTACTAATAAACTCAATAACAGGCTGGAATGATTCATATGGATGATGAAGCAAAATATCTCTTTGTGAAATAGCTGAAAAGATATCATCTTCCCCGGCTAAATCTTGAGGCGTCTGAGGAATAATGGTCTCATCTATGAGATGATCATATTCTCGTAATTTATTTCGCAATGACATTAAAAAAGTCAAATCCAGGGGTCCTTTAAAAGAATACACGTCTTTTTCATGAAGTTCTAATTCGAATGTTAAATATTGGAGCATTTCGGGGTCCATCAGTTCCTTTTGATATTCAAGGCGGACAGCAGCCCCCCATTTTCTTTTTTTAAGTTCCTTTTCAATCTCGCTGAGTAAATCACGGGCTCCTTCTTCATGAATAGTTAAATCAGCATTTCTAGTAATACGGAAGGGAGATACAGACATTACTTCATATCCTTCGAAAAGTTCCCCAATAAACTCGCTGATTACTTCTTCTAGCATAATAAAGCACTTGTGAGAGTAAGGTGTATCAGGAAGTTCCACCACACGGTTTAATACAGATGGCACCTGCACGATAGCTAAGCTTTTTTTTGCAGGTATACTTTTTTTATGCAGTAGAACAGCCAGGTTTATGGATTTGTTTAACAGCATGGGAAATGGACGATAAGCATCTACAGCCATTGGAGTTAGGACCGGGAAGATGTATTGTTTAAAATGAAATTTTAAATATTGAAGCTGCTCCTTGTTTAATTCTTTTATTGTAAGAAACTCAATGCCTTCCTTATAGAGAAGAGAAAGTAGTGTTTCTACATAAAGTTTGTCCTGTAAACTCACTAACTCACGGTTTATCTTAGTAATGGCGCTTAATTGCTGCTTTGGCGTCAGCCCGGCTTTGTTTTCAGGCTTGTTATATCCTGCTATAACCTGATCCTTCAAACCAGCAACCCTGACCATAAAAAATTCATCTAAGTTCGAACTAAATATACCTAAAAACTTTAGTCGTTCAAGAAGAGGATTGTTTTCGTCTAAGGATTCTTCTAGTACTCTTTCGTTAAAAGCAAGCCAGCTTAGTTCACGGTTATTATAGTAAGCAGCGTTGTTTAAATTGCAGACCATTACTATCAAACACCTTTCTACATACAAAACCATTTCAAAATTGCAGTACTATTTTGCTAACAATATTTTAATTTTTTGTTAATTTATTATTAGATATAAAATGCAGGTGTACTGGCCTTTTCAGCACTTTTTCTAAGTGCTTTTTATATTTATTGCTTTTAACCTGCTCAAAATAATTATTTATATCCTTGCGGCAGTATATATAGAAGTGAAGAGTTCTTCCTGTTTTTTTTACAGCAAGGTCCTGTACTACCTTTCGTTTGGTTCGGTCTAAAGAATAAGCAAGTTTTAAAATACTTCCCAATAGTTCATAACGTTTTTGTTCTTCTTTAGTGATTAATGGTTTAAATGGACGAATAAATCGTTTATACCAGGATTTGGACTTAAATGAAGCTATACAAGCCATAGCAAGCCTGTCTGTATGGGATATGCCGTCGATGGAACGGTTGGTTAATACATAAAAAGTATGCTGACTACTCGCTTCATGGCTGATAAATTCGCCCATATATAGAACTCTTGCACTTTGCTGCAGTAAATAAAGATTTTTAACGTTTATAAATAGTGCAGGAATATAGGGCTCAAGGGCTGTATAAAGCTGGCATGCAATTCTACCAACTTCAAATACATAGTCTTCGTTTATATCAAATTCACGGCTTAATTGAAAAAAGCTTTCTTTGGAAACAACAGGAAAGTAATCCATAGAATTATTCTTTAACATTTCCTCGAATAAGAGGCCATCTCGGAGTCCTTTATTACTCATAATAAAAATATCAGCCGCTGCATATTCCATTAGTACAAAAATCACTGTGACAGCAGGGATAATAATATCTGCTCTATCTTTAGATAACCCTTCCATGTTTTCTCTATCTTTTAATGAAGAATTTTTTAATAATGCCAGCGTAGTCTTTACATCATTAGATTCCATCTTGTATTGATGAAGACCGGCCAGAGGATAATTGATTTGTCCCTGGTGGATAAGAGACATATTACGAGCACTTCCTCCGATACCGATAACAGGCAGGTTCTGGGATTGTTTCAACCAAGGAAGGGTAGAAAATTGTGCTTTAATAAAATCTGCTAATTTTTCTAAATCATCTTTATCTGGTTCATTATCGGGAAAAAACTGGTTTTTTAACGTTAAAGCACCAAATGGAAAGCTGTGTGAGCGAACGAGATCTTTATTTTGAAAAAGAGTGATCTCTGTGCTTCCACCTCCAATATCAATAGTGATGCCATCAGAGAGGTATGTGGAATTTACTACAGCAAGATAGCCATAGTAAGCTTCATCTTCGCCGGACAAAACTCTCACATTCAAAGAAGTTTCTTGATGAATAAAAGAAAGGATTGCTTCACGATTTGACGCATTTCGAATAGCAGCAGTAGCTATCGCTTGCACTTTGTTTACGTTATGATAATAAATAATTTCTTCTAATTGTTGGAGAGAATGTTTTAATATAGCAAATCCTTCGTCAGTTAGTTTGTTCTTATCGTCAATATGATTACTTAAACGAGCTGTTTTTTTAAGGTTATGTATTTCTCTTGCTCCTCGTTTTTCATCCAGCTGATGAATAACAAGCCGAATAGAGTTAGAACCTATGTCGATAACTGCAATGTGTTCTTTTTGTTGAGGCATTGGATGACCTCCCAGTATAAATAATAAATATTCTAACATCATAAATGCTGATTGAGGCAAGAGCAAGGTGCACTTAGATTTACAATCAATTCTCAATCCTGTATACTCAATAAGGCAAAAATCGTAATCATTCTTATCAGTATGATATTGCAATAGGGGTGAGCTCATGGACAAGAGTAACCAAGAAACACCAATAGTTCAAATAAATAATGTTTCTTTTCAATATGGTACCCAGCCAATATTGGAAGATATAAATCTTTCCATTAAAAAAGGGTCTTTTTTAGGTTTAGTAGGGCCAAATGGTTCTGGTAAATCGACTTTAATAAAAATTCTACTTGGATTAGAAAAACCTAATAAAGGACAGATACGAGTTTTTGATACTCCAATTAATAAGTTTAAAGCCTGGGAAAAAATTGGTTATGTTTCTCAAAAAGCAAATAGTTTCAACACTGGATTTCCAGTTACCGTATATGAAGTCGTTTCAATGGGGCTGTATGGAAAAGTAGGCTTACTGCGTTTTCTTAACAGAAAACACAAAAATCAAATCCATGAAGCTCTTGAAAAAGTTGGAATGGATGAATACAAAAGTCGAAACATCGGAGAATTATCAGGTGGACAGCAGCAGCGGGTATTTATTGCACGGGCACTTGTCAGTGATCCAGATTTTTTGATTCTAGACGAACCAACCGTTGGAGTTGACGCTGCTTCTGTTCAACATTTTTATGAACTTCTGACAAAGCTGAATGTAAAAAAGAATATTACGCTTCTGCTTGTTACGCATGATATAGGGGCTATGACTAGCTTTGTAACGGATGTTGCCTGTTTAAATAAAAACCTCCATTTTCATGGGTCTTCCCAGGACTTTAAAGAAAGTGATTTGTCTTCTTTATATGGTCATGATGTACAAGTTATCACCCATGACCACGGAGGTGCGGACTAATATGTTAGATATTTTTTTGAAGTATGAATTCCTTCAAAATGCTTTCTTTGTAGGTCTTATGATTGGTTTTTTAGCACCCGTGTTAGGTGTTTTTATTGTCGTTCGAAAGCTGGCATTAATTACCGATGCATTGTCTCATATTACATTAACGGGAATCGCTTTTCATTTACTTCTCGCGCAAAGCTTTACTTATCTGCAGCCTATCAATCCTTTATATATGGGGATGGGTTTTTCTGTTGCCGGTTCACTTTTTATGGAAAAACTAAGGCATATTTACACCGCGTACCAAGAGCTTGCTATACCAATTATTCTCTCTTCAGGCATCGGGCTTGGTGTGGTTTTTATTTCCTTAGCAGATGGGTTTAATAATGATCTTTTTAATTATTTATTTGGCAGCGTAATTGCAGTAACAAGAGATGATCTGTGGACAATTGGCATAATTACCGCCATCATAACTATGGTTCTCTTATTATTATATAAAGAATTACTTTTCTTATCATTTGATGAAGAACAGGCAAAAGTAAGCGGACTGCCAGGAAAATGGATAAATGGTATTTTTATCATTATGACGGCGCTGGTAATAGCTTCATCGATGAGGATTGTCGGCATACTCTTAGTTTCTTCTTTAATGATTCTTCCTGTTGCAGCAGCAATTCAATTGGCTAGAAGCTTTAAACAAATGTTTTTATATGCTGTTTTAATTGGAGAAGCTGCTGTAGTTGCAGGTCTTATATCAGCCTTTTATTTAGATCTTGCCCCTGGCGGCATGATAGTTATTATTGCTTTAGTTCTTTTATCACTTGTACTAACAGGCAGAAAATTAGCTGGTCTGCCACTTCAGACCTTTCGAAATAAAGGACAGTGTGTGTAGATTGTGTAAGCAGAAGATTATCTTGTAAAATGTATTGTAATCACACAAAATGAGATGATAGGAATGGAATTTACATTTATTGAACGCGGTGTGATAGCAGCAATACTTATTGGCTTGATCGCACCACTTGTAGGATCACTATTAGCTGTTCGCCGGTCTTCGATTATATCTGACTCGCTTTCGCATGTCACTTTAACGGGAATTTCTGCAGGAGTCCTGCTTGGACAAACTGTAAATTTTACTGAAGTTAATCCATTGTACATCGGTTTTATTTTTTCCCTTATTGGATCGTTAGTAATCGAAAAATTAAGGCAGACGTATCATCACTTCCAGGAGCTCGCTGCTCCAATTATTTTATCTGCTGGAATTGGAATTAGTGCTGTAATCATGAGTGCTGCTCGAGCTGGATATAGTGAGTGGTATGATTATTTATTTGGTTCTATTGTGTCAGTGACAAACGAAGACTTAATTTTTATTGTTCTGACTGCATTATTTGTCATTTTTTTATTAGGTTTATTTTATAAAGAATTTATTTCTGTCTCGTTTGACCAGGAATATGCTAAAGTTTCAGGCGTTTCCGTAAAATACATCAATTTTCTTTTTTCTCTTCTTATCGCTTTAGTAATATCCATATCCATGAAAGTCGTAGGCATTTTGTTAGTTGGGGCGCTAATTTCTCTTCCTGTTGCCGCTTCTTTACAGATTGCGAAAAGTTTTAAGCAGTTACTAATATGGGGGGTAATTTTAGGAGAAGCCGCTGTTTTAGCAGGAATATATTTTTCGTATCATTATGATATTGCAACCGGAGGAATGATTGTTGTTACTTCTTCTGTGTTATTGATCATCATTTTATTAAAACAAAAATACCTGTACGCTTTTGACGGGAGGAATAAATGATGAACGTACAGCAAGCGTTAAATAGATTAAAAAAAGAAGGATTTAAATTTACTGGTAAAAGAGAGCAGCTTCTTCACCTTTTTGCTGAAGAGAAGCGTTATTTGTCGGCTAAAGAAGTATTAGCTGCGATGCAGAAAATGTATCCTGGTGTTAGTTTTGATACAGTGTACCGTAATTTAGCATTATTTGAAGAAATGGGTATTTTGGAGATGACAGAGTTAGAAGGAGAAAAACGTTTTCGTTTTAGTTGTTCAACGACAGAGCACCATCACCATTTAATTTGTCTTGAATGCGGGAAAACGAGACAAATTCATTCCTGCCCGATGGATTGGATTGAAGAGAGTGTAGAAGGTGATTTTGAAGTTACAAGCCATAAATTTGAAATTTATGGGTATTGTACGGACTGCCAAATGCTTAGTGTTCAAAAATAAGACGGTGGCAGGGATGTTTTAAATTGGAAGTTTTAAAGAGATGCCCTCGGGGATAATAAGAATGCTCTTTTTTTAGCACTTTATGTTGAATAAAAAAAGAGCAGGGAGGGGGGCAGCAGTATGGACGAAAATAAACAAAATGATGAGCTCGAAAAAGAGGCAGATCTTCTCGCAAATGAAGAAGATTATCCAGAGGACAACCTGGATAAGACAGACTATGACATCGAAACAGCCTCCGAGGTTGCAGCTCCTGGTGTTGGAAATAGAGCTAATTTAGCAGAGCCTGAACGAGAAGAAGAAGAGCAGGATGCGACAATGGAAGCAAATGTTAACGACGAATCTTTAGGAAAAGGCCTGGGGATTACAGCGTTGATTTTAAGCATTTGCTCTTTATTCTTTTTACCTGTTATTACAGGTGGTGCAGGTATTGTACTTGGTATTTTTGCGGCTAGAAGAGGAGCAAGAGCTTTAGGGTATTGGTCTATCGGTCTTGGTGCTTTTTCCATTGCTATGACTGTACTTTTTGCACCATTTTTTTAGATAGTCAACAGTACCACGATTAAAAAGAGCTGTTCCGATATCCTCGGAACAGCTCTTTTTAATAAGGTAAGAAAGTGGCTCTATTATAATTGTTGGGGTATGAAAAAATTTAGACATAAAAAAACACGCAAGCTCCAAAATCCTTTACACTTGAATTGTCCAAGAAACAAGAAAAAGATTGGAGTTGCGTGTAGATGCATTT
>NZ_JBHFQG010000006.1:0-169246 GCF_041949975.1 Alteribacillus sp. JSM 102045
GATAAAATAAATAAGACGTTCGTTCAAATACTTTAAGGTGCTGGATCTTTTGGATACGGTAATCATGGACTCGGCTTGTTCTTTCCCCGCATGCTGGACACCGATGGGATTTACGGGGTACCTCCACGTGGAGATAAAATGCCTCCCCTATCTCTTCCGTTTTGGTAACCACTACGTCTTCTAATCCAGGCCACTTCATGTTAAAATGCATCTACACGCAACTCCAATCTTTTTCTTGTTTCTTGGACAATTCAAGTGTAAAGGATTTTGGAGCTTGCGTGTTTTTTTATGTCTAAATTTTTTCATACCCCAACAATTATAATAGAGCCAAATTTTTAAGTAATTTACATCCCCAGCCTGTTAGACTGGGGATGTAGAAGAATTTATGGTAAATTAGTTGAGCCTTTTAGATACTTGTCACATTCTCTTGCGGCTTCTCTTCCTTCATGAATTGCCCAAACTACTAAACTTTGTCCTCTTCTGCTGTCGCCAGCAGCAAAAATACCTTCTTGGTTGGTAGTATATTTTCCGTATTCTGCTTTCACGTTACTTCTCTCATCCGTTTCAATTTCCATTTGCTCCAGCAATTCCTGTTCAGGTCCTGTAAATCCAATGGCAAGCAGTACAAGGTCTGCTTTCCATACTCGTTCTGTTCCAGGAATTTCTTTTCTAATCTTTTTCCCATTTTCATATACGGTATCGACTTCAATAGTATGAAGTTCTTTCACGCGGCCGTTTTTATCCCCTACGAACTTTTTGGTCATCACTTTATAGGCACGAGGATCTTTTCCAAAGACTGCTTCTGCTTCCTTGTGACCCTCTTCTTGAGTGTATACTTGTGGATATAGCGGCCATGGATTGTCTTCATCCCGTGTGCTGTCTTTCTCCGGATGAATATCAAACTGAACAAGTGAATTGCATCCATGTCTTAAAGAGGTAGTAATACAGTCAACGCCAGTATCACCGCCGCCGATTACAATTACATTCTTGCCCTCAGCAGTGATATAATTTCCATCTCTATGCTCAGAGTCTAATAAAGATTTTGTATTCGGACGTAAAAAGTCCATTGCATAATGAATGCCTTCAAGTCCTCTTCCTTCAGCAGGAACATCGCGGTGAACTTGCACACCAGTACAAAGAATAACGGAATCAAAGTTTTTATTTAAGTCTTCTGTGGAGTAATCTTTTCCAATTTCTGTATTTGTTACAAATTCTACTCCCTCTTCTTCTAAAAGCGTTAAACGGCGCTCTACAATATGATAAGGAAGCTTCACATCCGGTATACCGTAAGTGAGCAGCCCGCCGATTCTGTCATCTTTTTCATATACCGTAACATAATGCCCTGCTTTATTCAACTGAGCAGCTGCAGCTAACCCAGCTGGTCCTGAGCCTATTACTGCTACTTTTTTACCGGAACGTTTTTTAGGAGGTGATGCTTTAATCCAGCCTTCTTTAAAACCTTTTTCCACAATGTGAAATTCAATCGATTTAATAGTAACCGGTTCGTCATTTAAAGCCACCGTACACGACCCTTCACAAGGTGCCGGGCAAACGCGCCCCGTAAATTCAGGAAAGTTATTTGTCTTATGAAGGCGTTCTAATGCTTCTTTCCATTTACCACGGTACACAAGATCATTCCATTCAGGAATAAGGTTATAAACCGGACAGCCAATCTCACCTGAACCGTCCATTGCAGTACCTGCCTGACAAAAAGGAACTGCACAATCCATACAACGCGCTCCCTGCTTTTGCAGTTTTTCTTCAGGCATTATTATTTGAAACTCCTGCCAGTTTTTCACTCTGGCAAGCGGGTTTTTTTTAGGAGGAGCTTCTCTTGTATACTCCATAAAACCTGTTGGTTTCCCCACATCTCTCACTCCAGACATTCTAAATCTTGGTGTTTGTTACAGCGGTTAATGAAAGAAATTTTTTCTTTTCAAAATTTCCTGCTCCTTTTACCGCTGCTTCATATTATTTAATTACTTGCCGCCAACTCTTGCCTTACTTGTTTTCGTTTCATTAAAGGCACTCATGATAGCTTCTTGCTCGGATAAGCCTTCTTTTTTGGCCATTTCAATAGATTCCATCATTTGTTTATAGTCTTTTGGAATTACTTTGACAAATTTAGAGACAGAGTTTTTCCATTGCTGTAAGATGCTCTCCGCAAGAGAACTTTCCGTATAGTAGGCATGTTTTTCAATTAAGCTTTTCAGATGTTTAATATCTTCTGCATCTTCTAATGCCTCTAAATAAACCATTTCCTGATTGCAGTAGTCAGCGAAATTTCCGTCTCTATCCAGCACATAAGCAATTCCGCCGGACATACCTGCTGCAAAGTTTCTGCCGGTTCCTCCAAGATTTACTACTGTACCTCCAGTCATATATTCACAGCCATGGTCGCCAACCCCTTCAACTACAACATTGACACCGCTGTTCCGGACACAAAAACGCTCTCCGGCAACTCCGCGAATATATGCTTCTCCCGATGTTGCGCCATAGAAAGTTGTATTACCTATTAATATACTTTCTTCTGGAGCAAAAGTAGAAGTTTCAGGAGGGTATGCAACAATTTTACCGCCTGAAAGACCTTTACCTAAATAATCATTGGCATCCCCAATTAATGTTTGAGTAATTCCTTTAGGAAGGAAAGCTCCAAAACTTTGCCCAGCTGAACCTCTGAAAGTAAAACGGATAGTGTCTTCTTCCAGACCTTCGCTTCCATGATGTTTCGTTACTTCACTGCCAACAATTGTACCGATAACACGGTCCGTATTTTTAACAGAGAATTCGCCAAAAACAGCTTCTTTATTAGTAATAGCCTGGTTAGCTGCTTTTAATAAAGTAGTGTGATCTAAGGACTTTTCCAGCATATGATCCTGCTCAAGGTGGCCAAAATGGTTAGATTGATCTAACTTATTAGGTCTATATAAAAGGTTTGTCAAATCAATAGTATTTGCTTTCCAGTTGTCGACACCTTTTTTCTGTTCTAGGACGTCTGTTCTTCCTATCATTTCGTTAACAGTTTTAAATCCTAATTCTGCCATCAGTTCACGCATTTCCTCTGCAATAAAATACATAAAGTTTACTACATGATCCGGAGTGCCCATGAATTTTTTACGCAATTCAGGGTTTTGCGTTGCTATCCCTACCGGACAAGTATCTAAATGGCAGACACGCATAATAACACAGCCTAAAACCACAAGCGGAGCAGTGGAAAACGCATATTCTTCAGCACCTAAAAGTGCGGCAATTGCTACATCACGGCCTGTCATGAGTTTCCCATCTGTTTCTACTTTTATACGGTTCCTAAGGTTATTAAGCACGAGTGTTTGATGTGTTTCAGCCAGACCAATTTCCCATGGCAGGCCGGCGTGCTTAATACTAGTTCTAGCTGCCGCTCCCGTTCCGCCGTCATAGCCGCTTATTACAAGTCCATCAGCCCGGCCTTTAGCTACCCCGGCAGCAATTGTTCCAACGCCGGTTCCGGATACGAGTTTCACACTGACTCGTGCAGATGGGTTAGCATTCTTAAGGTCATGAATTAACTCAGCTAAATCCTCGATCGAATAAATGTCATGATGAGGAGGAGGCGAAATCAATCCTACTCCCGCTGTTGTTCCGCGGACCTCTGCAACCCATGGGTATACTTTATTGCCAGGTAATTGACCGCCTTCTCCAGGCTTAGCACCTTGAGCGATTTTTATTTGGATTTCATCTGCGTTCACTAAATAATGGCTGGTTACCCCAAAACGGCCGGAAGCAACCTGTTTAATGGAACTTCTGCGCAAGTCGCCATTTGCATCTCGTTTAAAGCGGTCTGGGTCTTCACCGCCTTCTCCTGTGTTGGAACGACCGCCAATTCGGTTCATTGCAATAGCAAGTGCTTCGTGGGCCTCCTTGGAAATGGAACCAAATGACATGGCTCCTGTTTTAAAGCGTTTCACAATTTCTGAGGCTGGTTCTACTTCATTTATAGACACAGGAGTTGTTTTCTTTTTATCAAAAGCAAGTAATCCACGTAACGATGTTTGTTCCTTTTCTTGTTCGTTGATAGCAGTAGAATATTTTTTATACAATTCGTAGTCATTTTTTCTCGCTGCATGCTGAAGCATGTGGATCGTGTGGGGGTTATATTGATGCGGTTCTCCATTTCTTCTCCACTGTAAATCATCACCGGGGTCTAATATTTTATCTTGACCTTCTTGTTCTGTAAAAGCCCGGTTATGTCTAATCAGCACTTCTTCTGCAATAATATCCAGTGTTACTCCGCCTATTCTCGATGGAGTCCATGTGAAATATTCATCAACTACTTTCAAATCAATGCCTACAGCTTCGAATATTTGCGCACCACGATAACTTTGAATGGTAGAGATTCCCATTTTAGAAAGAACTTTCATGATGCCTTTCGTTGCTGCTTTAATATATTTCTGTACTGCTTCTACATAAGAAGTGCCTTCAATTAATTGATCTTTAATCATCCCGTCTATTGAATCAAAAACAAGATAAGGATTGATTGCTTCTGCACCGTAACCAAGCAGTACTGCAAAGTGGTGTACTTCTCTAGGTTCAGCCGTTTCAACTGCCAGGCTCACACGGGTCCTCATACCATTGCGGATAAAATGGTGATGCAGTCCGGCAACAGCTAGAAGTGCAGGAATAGGTGCATACTGACTGTCCACATTTCTGTCGCTTAAAATAATCACAGTAGCTCCATTTTCCACTGCTTGATCTGCAGAAGCGAATAATTGATCCAGCGCAGGCTTTAATTCTTCCTTCCCTTTTGAAGCCTCGAATACCATAGGAAGGGTTACTGATTGAAAACCTGCTTTTTTATTAGCACGAAGTTTTGCAAAGTCTTCATTGTTTAAAATCGGCGTCTTTAAGAAAAGCTGTCGGGCACTTTCAGGTTCTGGATGAAGAAGGTTGCCTTCTTTACCAATCGTCGTGCCTATAGCTGTCACCAGTTCTTCCCTAATGGCATCGATGGAAGGATTAGTTACCTGGGCAAACAATTGCTTAAAGTAATTATACAGAAGCTGCGGCTTTTTAGATAATACAGCCAATGGTGAGTCATAACCCATAGAGCCAACCGGGTCTACGCCTTCTACAGCCATTGGTTTCACCATTTTCCCAAGCTCTTCATACGTATAGCCGAAAGCTAACTGTCTTTGTTCTAATTTATCAAATTCTGTATTATAAACATCCTGGCTTTCCATAACATTTTCTAAATCAGCCATATAATTATCGATCCACTCTTTATATGGCTTTTCCGAAGCTATAGAATGTTTAATTTCTTCATCAGGTACTATACGTCCTTCTTCCATGTCGACTAAAAGCATATGACCTGGGTGAAGGCGTTCTTTGTACAGCACATCTTCTGGGTCAATATCTAAAACGCCTACTTCTGAAGACATCAAAATATGATCATCTTTTGTTACGTAATATCTAGCTGGACGCAAGCCGTTTCTATCTAAACAAGCCCCAACTTTTCTCCCGTCTGTATAAGCAATGGCAGTCGGACCATCCCAGGGCTCCATTAAACAGCTGTGAAACTGATAAAAAGCTTTCTTTTCTTCATTCATTAAAGGATCATTCTGCCAAGGCTCCGGGATCATCATCATTGCTGCGTGCGGCATAGAACGGCCAGCTAATGTTAAAAATTCGAACGTGTTATCGAACATAGATGAGTCACTGCCGTGATGGTCAATGATTGGATGCACTTTTTCCAAGTCGCCTTCAAATAATTCAGAACGAAATACAGCCTCGCGAGCATGCATCCAGTTCACATTCCCTTTTATCGTGTTAATTTCTCCATTGTGAATGAGATAACGGTTTGGATGCGCTCGTTCCCAGCTTGGGAAAGTATTCGTTGAAAAGCGGGAGTGAACAAGTGCCACAGCCGTTTCAAAATCTTTATCATTTACATCTTTATAAAATTGAGGTACCTGCTCCGTTGTTAGCATTCCTTTATAAACGATGGTTCTGGAAGACAAACTGGCAAAGTAGAAAGAATCGCCATTTTCTAAATTGTTCCCCGCTTCATGTTCGGCACGCTTTCGAATGACATACAGCTTTCTCTCAAACTCTTCTCTCGAAGCTACTTTTTCGTTTCGGCCAATAAACACTTGGTATACAGCAGGTTTAGTTTTAAGGGCGGCTTTTCCGATCATAGAGTCATCTACTGGGACTTCTCTCCAACCTAAAACGGTCTGACCTTCTTCTTCTATAACCTGAGCTATTTCTTTTTCACATTGTTGTCTTTTTTGGTCGTCCGAAGGAAGAAAAACCATTCCCACTCCGTAAAATCCTTCTTGAGGAATCTCAAAGCCTAATTGTTTTTCGTTATTTTTGAAAAAACGATGCGGCAGCTGTAACAAAATACCGGCACCATCACCAGTGTTTGGTTCATCCCCTTGACCACCGCGGTGTTCAAGGTTAACCAAAATGTCAAGGGCTTTTTTCACGATGTCATGTGATCTCTTCCCTTTAATATTGGCCAAAAACCCGATTCCACAGTTATCATGCTCAAAATCAGAATCGTAAAGGCCTTCTCTCTGTGAAATGTAAGGATATATCATTGCCCTCTCCACCTCTCTCAAAACTATCTTACCAAATTAAATCCCTGGAGTTTTATCTAATATACGAAAGCATATCATTTTTCTGACATTTCGGCAAATTATTTCACATAAAGAAAACTCAATGAAAACGCTTTCTACGGCGTTTTTTTCACTTATTTTTTTTAATATTTATTTATGAAAAAATATAGTTTTTAAATATTTATGCGTTATAAAGCATAACTATTCACTTATTTCCAACTTCCATTTTAAACTCTTTTGGTTTATTCTCTCTCCTTTTTTGTCATAAGTCTTCTCTTCCATTATCGCTTTGCCATCATTCTTAAAAAATAATACAGTTTGTGATCTCGTTCCATAATTTTCCATGATTATAAACATCGGGGACAGTTTTCTTTCAAGGTTTTTGTTGACTCCGGTATCCGGCAGGTCTTGCTCTTTTGCTTCCTTAGTGTCAGAAAGGAGATCAAAAAAAAGTTTGGGTGAAAGGAAATTTGCTTGAGACTCTATAATTTCAGTAAATTGGTTTCTTGCTTTCCTAACTTTAGGCCAGGGGGTGTTTAAGGAGGCGTTACTCAGCCCATACACCCCGGGCTGTAACTGCTTTTTCACCTGCTTGTCCTGATTTGTCGCATAATATAATTTTTGACTGTTTCCGCATATTAAATTGTAACCATCAAAATCTTCATTCCTAGAATTACATTCTTCTAAATAACAATGCGGACTGTTCGTTTCTAAAAAACCTTTTACAATTTCTCCTCTAGAATATTTTGCAGTTTGCTGCCTTGAAGCTCTCACATTGGTTATTGCAGCAAATCGCCCGCTTTTTGTAGCCCCCATCCACGTTCCGCCTTTCTCTTTATCTTTTCCAGCAATGATTGAAGAGCCGGGCCAGCAATGGATAGGCTCTGTCGGTCTCGAATAAAACTCATCACGGTTTGCTGCAACAATCAATGGGAATTCTTTATGCACCCTGTAGCCAAAAACGATAAGACACATTATAAACCTCCCTCTATTTCATCATCTGTACTATAAATTTTCTTTCTTTTTTTAAAAGATTCAAACAAATGATGATAATGCGTAATAAATTCTTCTCCCTGCTTCCAGCAAAGAAGTACTGACTGCCCTTCTACCTTTGCAGGAAAATCAACGAGCCCTTCATCAATGCTTTTTATAAAGATACCTGCCTGTTCTAATTGACGAACATAACATTGAGCTTGGATTTCTAAAAAATCAATAGTTGATTCAAGCATAAAAATGTCATCCGTGTCTTTAGTTTTCCCTTCTAACTCCGCTTTTTTAACAGCCTGAAGTTGATAATAAACCGCTTGAAATTCCCGCTGCAAATACTGAAGATGAGCCAATTCTTCCCTGACAGCAGGAAGCAGTTTATTCGCTTCTTGAAGCGTGAAATATTTTTTAAACATTTCAAACACTCCTTTTATTGTAAATATAGCGATTCCTTGCCTGCAAAAAATGATCAGTGCCCGAAACTTCTTAGTAGATTACATCGTACCTAATTCATATAAGAAAGAAAAGGGATTAACTACGAAACCTGACAATAAATGATATAATAATCCTATAATACGCAAAACTAATAAGCGTTGTGTCCGCTTTTATATATGAAAAGGTTTTAGAAAGGGGAAGCCTGAATGACTCAAGAACAAAACAACCATAATGATGAATATGAAACAAGTGATGCGAGACAAAAAGCAGAAAATTTTTTAGAGCAGTTTAAAGAAGCTGACAGTTCAAAGGATTTAGTCACAGCTCTTGGAGGCTTAGGGGAGGCAGAACAACAAAAAGCTGGCGACTCTTTAGATGCTTTAAAAAGACCTGTACGAGAAATGATGAATCAAAAAGATAACGAACTTCCAGAAAAGCTTCATGAATTAAAAGGGATGGTAGGTGAACTTGAACCCGATTATTTAAAAGAGGGAAAATGGCAGAAAACGTTGAACAAAATATTGCGGAGAAACCCAATGGAGCAATATGCCAAAAAGTATGAAACAGTAGAAGCCCAGGTGGAAAATATAATAGAAGGTTTGCTCGCCGGCCGCGATAAGCTGCAAGAAGACAATGTCATGCTAGAACAGTTAAAAGAAACGGCAAAACTTCGAATCGCTGACCTAGAAGAGCAAATCCAGACAGGTAAAACATTAAATGAAATGCTTGAAAGTGAGATGACAAAAGAGGAATGGCGGCACAACCCCAGCACTCTTCAAAAAGGGCAGCAGAAAGTAGTCTCGAGAATCAAAAATATGACCCAGGCCGTCATGGTATTACAGCAGTCGCTCGCATCGGTAGATTTAATTTTAGATAACAATGAAAAATTAGAAGAAGCTATTTTCAACGCTATAACAATGACAAAAAATATTATTACCGTAACTGCTTCTATTCAGCTTGCACTTGGTAACCAGCGTAAAGTCATTAATGCAATTCAAAGTGTTAATGATGCCACCGAAAATATGATATTAAGCAATGCTGAAATGCTGAAAAACAATACCGAAGATACATTAAAAACATTAGAGGAACCTGCTGTTGCAATCGAAACATTTAGAAAAGCATATGAAGATGTCTATTCAGCAATTCAAATGACAGAACAGTCTAATGAGCGTATTGTACAATCAGGGAAAAAATTTATTACCGAACTTGATCAATTAAATGAACAAATGAAAACAAAATTATTAGAATAAGGTTTAAAAAATAACCTTGAACCTCGCTTAAGAAGGTGGTCGCATTGACAAAAGACTGGCTTACACACCCCTGGCTTGAAAAATTCTTACCTGACCATTTACGTCCGGTAGATGATCATATTTTCTCAGATGCACACGGCTTAGATCTTGTTCACGATACAGAAGCAGCGCTGGACCGGTTGATTCAGCACGGCAAGCAAGTAAAAACAGCACAAACATTCAAAAAAAACGGAAAGACATTTCATTTTCGCTTAAAAATAAATCAAAAGCGAATGAAATTACTAAGCTATGAAACACCTAAATCAGAGGCTGCGATTAAGAAGAGAATTATTATAGAATACATTCGCAAAGCCCACCTTCCCAAAAGTCGTCAAAACCGCTTTAAGGAAGCTACAGTGCAATATATTAAAAACGGACAAACGTTTGTACGCAGTATTCAAAAATCTAATTTTTTTCAGGGGATATTTTATAAATGTGAACTGCTTGATGAAGTGCTGCTCGGAGGGTTAATGGAAAAATCGACATCAAATCATCAAACTGCACATTCTTTTTCCTCTGCTCCAAAAGAAGATAAAGAATTTATTCAATCATCTGAAGAACCTTTTTCTTTTATTAAAGAGCTTGAAAGTTTTTTAGAGCCCCAATACAAAATCCTGGGAAATTTATTAGAAAATCGACTAAAGAGGCTAATTGAAGAAATCGAACGAACAGGGAAAATATATGAGCTACTTGAAATCGAAGAGAAATATACTATTAAACGGCTTCTGCAAAAAGATATTCCTTCATTAATCAAAACATATTTATCACTTTCTTCAGATTATAAAAACGCACGAACAGAACAACTATATGAAACACTAACAAAAATGGAAATCAACATCCGTGCGATGAGAGAAAAGGCAGAATACACAAAAGTAGAAAAAATGGAACAGCTTTTGAAATTATATGAAAAACGATACCCAGCAGCCAAAAATAAAAATATGTTTGATTAGAATTTTTTTAAAGCAAAACTTTTTTTAAATATTACTAGTAAAATGGGCAGTATTGCATCGTTTTTCTCTACATTATAGTAAACCCTTACAAGGAGGCTTGATATTGTGAAGTGGAAAGAACCAGAACTATTAACTGATAATATTTGGATGTCAGATGGATTTGATCTTCATTTACCTAACCGGACCGGCACTTATATTATTAACGAAGAAAACTTAACATTAATTGACACAGGCCCGAGCCTTTCTATACCACGAATCAAAAAAAGCCTTGACTATTTAAAGAGAAGTCTGCATGACGTTACATATATTATTGTTACGCATGTGCATCTCGATCACGCTGGAGGTGTAGGCCTGTTATTAAAAGATTGTCCAAATGCTAAAGTCGTCGTACACCCTCGCGGCGCCAGACACTTAATGGAACCTTCCCGTCTTGTAAAAGGGGCTCGTGCTGTTTATGGAGACCAATTTGACTCTTTATTTGATCCAGTTGTTCCTATAGAGGAAGAAAAAGTTATTGTAAAAGATCATCAAGAAATTCTATCTGTATCTTCATACAGAAGACTAACTTTTCTTGACACTCCAGGCCATGCAGCTCATCATTTTAGCATTGTAGATTCTAAGAGTAAGGGGATATTTACCGGAGATACTATAGGAATTCAGTATACGGATGCAAAAGAGTTTCAAAAAGAAATATATTTACCTTCCACCTCACCTAATCAATTTGATCCTGCTAAAATGGAAGCATCTCTTGCACTCATTCGTTCTTACAAACCTTCCTATATATTTTTTGGGCATTACGGCCCTTCTCAAAATTTCGATGAAATTGAAAAGCAGATAACATTTTGGCTGCCGCAATTTGTGCAAAAAGGCAAATTGCTGAAAGAGGAAGGTTTAGCGATTGGGTCTTTAGCTGATCAGTTAGTCCAAGAAGTTTTAAGCCACTATTCTTTGCAGCATCTGGATGAGAATCACCCATTTATCACTATTATCAAAATAGATGCAGCTGTTTCAGCTATGGGCATTTTTGATTATCTTTCCAAATGACTTATAATGGTCTTCTTGCCGGAAGACCCTTTTTTTTCGTATAATGAAGTGAACCTGTCTGCACATATAATCGTTTGTATATTTGCTATGCAGGTAGTAATAAACGATACTTTTAAATCAGCACATAATAGTGTATGATTCGACACTCTTATTTTGAATCAATTGTCACAGTTCTTATACAGTGTGTAATAACTTCGGTCTTTCCCATCTACCTTAGCGGCTGATGGAAAATGTGCACCGAGAGAAATAAACTAAATTTAAAGCGAGGGTTTCCATGAATCGAAATGAAGCTACTAAATATAAAGGCAGCACCGTACTCGTTGATAAAGGAATAGAAGGTGTTTTTTATGGCCGTTTAGAGGAAGTATTTACTCCTCCCAAAAAAACCTGGTCTGGAAAAGTGTTCATCCTGGGACTGGCTAAAGCTCCTGAACTCGAGGCAGCTGATACGATAGATGAAAAAAAGAATGTTTACGTCACTGTTCCTGGTTCAAAAATCCATTTGCCTGATATGGAATGGAACTTATCTTTTAATGAATCGGTTGTGCAGGCTATTCAATCCACCATTAATGAATTGTTCCATACTTCAAACCAACAATTGCAAGCTGCTGAAAAATGGCAAGAAATCGGCTTAATTTATGGAGATATTTCTTTTCCGTCTCCACCAATAAATAAGAAAGAAAATCAAAAAGATGACGACCCATATGTATATTATCAAATTCAAGAAAAAGATGGGTCCCTATACCTTACAGAATCCGTAAATGGAGATAAACTGGATTTAGACGGATGCCCATTTGAGCTTGAAATTCAAAAGGCTGGCAGTACATGGATTCCAGTAACCTATAAGCAATATTACACTTTTCAAGATAATAAAGGAAAAGAGCACCGAGCCAAAAAAGACAATTGGGTGCGAATCCATAAAGAACAATTTCAGCCATTTACTATCCTATTAAATGAATTAGAACACCCTGCCCGCAAAAGTCTCTTAAACAGAATCCGCTCTTTTGGATTTAATCAAAATAATTTAGTGGACTGCCACAATCGTTTACTATATGAACTTTTGCAATCTGAAGGCACTTCTTCTTTCAAAGGAGTAAATTTCCTTACTTTTCGAAAGCCAGGTAAAACTTTGCTTATTCAGCACCATTACGAACGAACATTACACACCGATTCTCCTGATTATGTGTTCGACCGATTTGAATGCACTACTGACAATGGAGAAAGAAGTATATCAACATATACTAATGCCTACAGCAAAGACCATGAATCATAAATGAAAAAAACTGCAGGGACGTTATACATGCCCTGCAGTTTTTATATGCTGTATTTTCTACGATACCATTCAAATATATTATGATTCTCGTCTGTTTCAATATCTTTTAAATGAAAAGTTCGTCCGCCATTGGATGTTAAAATATCTGCAGACAAAGTGTAAAGCTTTCTTTTTTGCTGAAATATAGATTGTTGAAAAGTGATGGATTGAATCTGTTGTCTCGGAAGTATATTACATGATAAATTAAAAGTTCTGGTTTGAACGATACAGTACTCTTTCTCAAGCTTAATTCCGCTGTCTTTATATCTTTGCCAGCCGAGGCAAGAAAAGAAAAATGGAATCACCATAAAAATCCATCCATTTGGAATAAAATAAAGAACCGGAATAGCGACCAGCCACCAAATAATGGAGGTGCGGATAATATAACGAAAAGCTGCCCTTTTAGGCAAAAACTCTATACTATCCGGCAATTGCGCTTGAGGCAGAATGTCCTTCATTAAAGTATGTATTTCTTCTTTGTTTCCAAGCGGCAAAAGTAAAGTAGAAAGCTGTTCCTCATTTGAACCTCCTCCAGCACTGTCAATATATATACTCCATAAACCAAGCCATTGCCTTAGGGGGTTGCAAACATAGCGAACGCTTGTAATCCTGTCTATTTGCAGAGTCAGCTTCCTTTTTTCCAAAAGACCTCTTGATATAGTTAATTCCTTATCATTTTTATATATTTTAAACATACCATATTGAATAATTGTGATTAAAATAGAAACTACCCAGGCAACTAACGCTGCTAATAATAAAAGAACTGTCAAAAACAAAGCACCCATAGAAATCAGTATGCCGAAAGAATCTTCATAAAACCCAGCGGGAAGAAACTGGTCTATTTGGGAAATTAAAGCTGCTGCTGCTGAAAAAACAAGTCCTACCTTTCCTGAAGTTAATCCAGTAAGAATAATAGATTTTAAAGGTACATCATAGTGAATACTTTTATCCTTGCTGGACGGCCCTTGTGGTCCTTCGTCCAATTGACTTGATGTCTGGTCGCTTCTAAGCTGTTTCCTTATATTCTCTGCCTCTTCTTGCTTCACAGCAGCTAATTCTACCTCAGGCTCCAGCCCGCCTCCTGCTGTTTCAATCTTCACTTTCTCTACACTCCACAGCCTGTAAAATAAACCCGAAGTTATATCTACAGACTGGACTCTGTTTCTTCTAATGTAGCGGTTTTTTTTTATGAAAATCCCTTGTTTTATCTGCAGTTCATTTTCATCCAATTGATATCGGAAAGAAAACCAGTAAAAAACACTATAAAATAAAATAACAGCCATCAGTATAGGAAAAAGATACTGTGTAAATTGAGATCCCTGCCCTGTACCACCAGCAAATAAAGTTAATAATAAAGGAATAAGGAAATCTTTAACTTTTGAAGCAAACATAAATAATATGGAGGCGGCATGTAATTTGTGCCAATTATTCATCGTCTTCCTCCGTTCCTGCTAAATATGCAATTTGATCTCGCAGCCTGCTGCCAACTTGTTCTGACAGAGCAGGAATTTCATGGACACCAGCAGCCGTAGATATGGTAACCGTTGTGAGCCCATACCTTTTATATATAGGACCTTGTTCTGTGTCTACATGCTGTACCCGTGTCATTGGAATCAATGTGTGACGAGCAATGAAAACCCCGCGGAGGAGTTCAATTTCTTTCCCATATACTTCGTAGCGCCACATATTCCACCTTATTTTTGGCAAAATAACTATTTGCCACAGACCGTAGACTGCAACACTAATACCGCTTACCCAAACATAAAACAACGGCAATTGAAACCTGTAGTAGATAAAAAAAAGAATCAGCGGAACCATACTAAAAATGGCTGTCGCAATTACTCCTTTTATCCGCCATACAGATAAAGCTTTTTTTGAAATTCTAAATGTTGGTTTACCCCGCACTTTATTCTTCCTCTCTTTTTAAGCATCATTACCCGATATATAAATAATAGAGACGCCTTCTTCTTTGAGCACACGCAGCACTTCTTTATTTAAAGTTTCGTCACGCAGCAGTCCTAATGATTCAACAATCTCTAATTCAGCCAATTCACCTGATTCCGCTTCCTCTATTAATTCAAGGATTTCTTCCATTTCTTTTACTTTCAAAACACTTTTTAATTCATCTTTTGTCATTCATAACTGCCTCCTTCATTTTTTTGATTTTTCACCAAGTCACCAATTGTGAAAAGCCCTTCCATAAACTGATACCTTCTGTCGTTAATAAAAGACCGCCTCATTAATTTTTCGGAGACGGTCCCTTTGTGACACTGTTAGAAATATAATTAAAACTATTGGCTTCAACATACAGGGTTTCACTTCCGCAAAACGTGGAGTAAAGGACATATCCTTCACACAAATTGATAAAATCATTTTTTACTGATTCTTTCTTCCTTCAGCCATTTTTTCTGTCATTTGTTTCCAAACTGAGCCTTTAGCTTCTTCTCCTCCTTTAATTCTTTCAAGAGCCATTTTAGCTTGCAGAGCTACTTCAAATTCAGGGTCGTTTACAGCTTCTTGCAGTGCTTCTACTGCTGTTTCATCTCCTACTTCATATAAAAACATAGCAGCTCTCCAGCGTACAAGCTTATTTTTATCTTTCAAAGCATCAATCATAGCAGGAATAGCAGCTGGATCTCCAATATCAGAGAAACAGTCGCCTGCTGTTCTTCTTACGGTAACAGATTTATCCTGCATGGCTTGGCGAAGGAGCGGTAATACAATTGGTTTTTCGATCATACTAAGATAGACGACAGCTAGTCTTCGAACAGATGGCTTTTCATCCTGCAAAGCTTTTTCCAGGACTGGCAGGTCTTCTTCAGTTGGATCCATTTGTTCCAACATTGCGTAACGATTTTTCCAATCCGGATCATCGAGCATCTCTTCCGTAACTTTAATGTACCGGCTCGCATTTTTTTGAGCTTGCTCTTCTCCAGATTGGGCCAATTTTACGAGACGGTCAAGTCTTTCTTTAGGGTATGCTGCAGCAATTTCCTCAGCCACATCCTGGCCAATTGCTTCTAAATCACTACCATACCGTACTCCATGGTCTTCCCATTTTCGTTCCATTACTAGATTGTCGTTCTCCGTTTGAGCCGAAAAAGCAGCTTTTTGAAACCTTTCAGGCAATCCCTGTCTTTTTTCTTCATCTGCTGTAGTTATTTTCAATTGCATTGGAATACCTTTAAAGGTTTGGATCTGAATTTGGACTTCACCATACGCTTCTGTTGGCTCACTTGCCTGTTCTGCTTCATCAACATCCTTTTCACCAAAAACGGCGCGTACTTGAGGAAGAACTACTTTCCAATCAGATTTTGGATGTCTTTCTACAGCCATAAAGTCTGCTACATGATAGACGCCCGTTATTCCTTCAATCTCTAAAATCGGCCGAATAAAATCAGGAGCTTCCTCTATATTTTTATCTGAATAATTATTGCTTTTCCCCGCTGGCAGCGATTCATCTATAATTAATTTCATCGTATTAGGACTTGGTGTTGGTTCTATAGAAACTATTCTCATAGCAGTATAGTAAACTCCCTTCTTATTATTTCAAGTAAAAAATTTACCAATCTTATAAAGTAATATTGATTGTAACATAACGGTAAGTTCATCTTCCAATTTCATAACCTCTTGCGAAGAGGGTTATTCAAGCTGCTCTTATCCTGTATAATGGAGGAGAATATATAATAATTTATTCTATTGTTGAAAATTGTACATAATCAGGGAGGTTATCTTTGTGCAAATTGCTCTATTATCAGATATACACGGGAATGCACGTGCTCTAAAAGCTGTGCTTAATGACCTAAAGGATAAAAAGATTGACCAGCTCTATATTCTAGGCGACTTGTGTTACAGAGGTCCTGAACCCAAAAATGCTTTAGAAACTGTCCGTTCCTCTCCAGCTAAAGTATTAAAAGGAAATGCAGATGAGTGGGTAGTTCGCGGTGTGTTAAAAAATGAAGTCCCTGATACTGCTCTTGCTTTAATGAATCAAGAACGTGACTGGACGGTGGAACGATTATCATCTGAGGATATAAATTATTTGAACCGCCTTCCTGAATCTTTTATTGAAAAATTCAGTGACTCTGTAACGATGCATGCTTTTCATGCTGCCCCTGACAGCTTATTTGATGTTGTCGCTGCCGATGCACCAGACGAGGAAATAGAAGAAAAACTCACTGCTCAGAAAGAGACAAACGTCATTGTTTACGGCCATATTCATACACCTTATATTAAAAAAATCGGAGACAAAACTTATATTAATACTGGCAGTGTCGGCCTTCCTTTTGATGGAGATCCACGTCCATCTTATGTCCTTCTTCAGGTAGAAGATGATACTTTTTCCGCTTCTATCCACCGAGTATCTTATGACCTGCAAAGAGTGTTAAAGCAATATGATGCCAATGATTATCCAAATAGTGAACAAATGAAGACGGTGATAAAGAAGGCGAAAAAACCATAAAACGAAATTGAACCCGGCTGTGTTATTCAAAGCCGGGCATTATTTTGTACGTATAATCTTATTCATGCCTCTCACAATATCCACAAATGCTGCTTTATCGTTAAACCGATCTACAATGCGCTGGTTTTCATCGATGATAAAAGTAGTTGGCACTCCCATGCATTGATACCGGTCGTATGTTTTAGTTCCATTATCCACTAGTACAGGGAACGTATAACTTTCTTGATTCATCAGTTTTTTCGCGTCATCTACTTTTCCTTCTCGCCCTGATACATTGATCGTTAAAAACTCCAGCTGGTTTTGGTCCAGGTGTTCATAAAATCTTTGTTTCTGGGCTAAATCCTTTTGTGAGTCCGGGCACCAAGACGCCCAGAACGTAAGCATTAAAGGTTTTCCTTTATACATTGATAACCGAACGGTTTTTTCGGAAAACATTTCTTTTAACTCGAAAAGAGGAGCGTTCAAAAATACCATCCTTTCTATTTATTTATGGAGTCAAATATAGGATGCAGTCGTTGTACTAATGAAGGAATAGAGTGAAAGGCATATATTGTTTTTATTGCACTGCCGTTCTGAACGACCTGTAAACATGGAATACTTTTTATTTTTTCAGCTTTTACCAATGCAGGCATCGTATTTATATTCGCTCTTACAAAAGAAACCTGATCGTATACTCTCTCTATGGAGTTGAGCATTTGCTCAGCTGCTTTACAAGTACCGCAAAGTGGAGAATAAAGAAACAATACAAAAGATTCACCTGCTGCCTTCATATTAAAAACTTGTTTCTCACTTTTTTCAATCATGTCTGCTCCTTATCTTTAAATAAGTAACTAATGGAGGTCTGATTCCTTCAGAACCAGACCTCACTTTCCATTTAAGGTATTAAAGAGAGAACTACAGATTTCTAATCTCATCGTTCCAAGCAGCGATGTCTTCCACTACTTTTGGTAAGTCTTTATTAAAAGGATATTTTTTCAAGTATTGCTGGCTTCCCTTTCTTTATTAATGAAAAGGACTTTTTGCTATCTATTAAGAAAAGCTTTTACCAGCTCTCTTCCATAATCCGGAATATCAGGAGGACGGCGGCTTGAGATGATATGCCCGTCTACTACTACTGCTTCATCTACCCAATGAGATCCAGCATTTTTCATATCATCTTTTATACCAGGTGTACTCGTTACCCTTTTGCCTTGTAAAATGTCAGCTGAAATTAATACCCAGCCGGCATGGCAGATTTGTCCAATAACTTTTTTGTTATCATCCATATGTTTTACCATATTAATGACTTCTTCATACCGCCTCAGTTTATCTGGTGCCCAGCCGCCTGGGACGAGAACTCCATCATATTCTTCTGCGTTGATATCTGAGAAACCAGCTTCTGCTTCAGCTGGTACTCCGTGTTTCCCGTAATACGTCTTTCCTTTTTCCTTCCCAGTTAATACTACTTCAGCGCCTTCCTCTCTTAGACGCATTACTGGAACCCAGACTTCTAAATCTTCAAAATCATCATCAACTAGTGCAATAATACGTGTTTCTTTTAATTGCATTGTATACCCCTTTCCTTTTTACATCTCTTCCTATCTTCGTACATTTTCTTCCGTCCATCAAGGCACAAAAGTAAACTTTCTTTCAGTACTTTCACCTGTTTCGAACGCTGAAAGTAAACTTTTTTCTTCAATTTTCTTTTTACTTACAGAAATGCCGTTTATGGATACTTCTAACGATGAGCGAAGTGGAAACGGACAGAGTTCAACCTGTTCCTTGGATTTGAAACGAGGTTGGATGGTGCGGTAGTCTAGAAAATCAAATGTGTGACGAAAGCCGTTTTTAAACCAGTTCACTTCTTCTTCCTTCGTTGTACCAGGATTATTCATACTAACATATAAAGAAAGATCATCACAAAACTGCAGAAGTTTAAGGTGGAACTCCTCTTCCGGCAAAGGATGCAGGGATTTACGCAGCTTGGCCTGCCTCGCTGTTTCTTCTTGTAAAAAAGCAGCAGCTTCTTTTGATTTATTATGCTTATAAAAAGATGCATAATGTAAGCTGTTCAGCATACCGCTGTATGGGTTTTTATCAGCCACCGTTTGTATGCCGTGCTGATAAGCTGCCATTTTTTCTTTCTCCGGATAATCTATAAAGGAAAAAGGTTTATTATTTTCTCTGTTTAATTTCGGGCTGGCATCAAGCGGTATCCACGCGCTATCGTGTTCCCTGACTGCTAGCAGGAGGGCATCCCAGAATGGGCTTTCTTCTATGGATGTATCTCCCCAGTTCTTTATTATTTCATAAGAAATCCTGGCATGTTCATGCTGAGGGATCATCTCGAAATAAGAATGATGGTCATTGACAATCATTTGACTCCCCTCCTTATTATTCCTTACCCATAAATCATCTATATAAAAACCTTCCCACAGGAAGGTTAAATAAGAAAATTAAATAAGCTTTCTTCCTTATTAATTTCGTTGTATTGAAACCCTTTTTTCTGCATGCGGTCGATCAGAGGCTGATAATCTTTATTGTTTGATAACTCGATACCAACTAACGCAGGTCCATTGGTCTTATTATTTTTCTTAGCATACTCAAATCTTGTAATATCATCATCGGGCCCTAATACTTCATGCAGAAATTCTCTCAACGCACCTGCTCTTTGAGGAAAATCAATGATAAAATAATGCTGCAATCCTTCATAGCGAAGCGATTTCTCTCTCATTTCTTCCATTCTTCCAATATCATTGTTTCCACCGCTTACCACACATACCACCGTTTTTCCTTTAATTTCATCTTTATAAAAATCGAGCGCTGAAATTGGCATGGCGCCAGCCGGCTCAGCAACTAATGCATTCTCATTGTAAAGCTCAAGGATCGTCGTACATATTTTTCCTTCTGGAACAAGCGAAATATCGTCTATTACTGACTGACACACTTCATAAGGGATATCTCCTACCCGCTTCACAGCTGCACCATCAACAAATTTATCAATTTTTTCAAGTTCTACTACTTTGTTTCGAGCTAACGACTCCTTCATCCCTGGCGCTCCAGCTGGTTCTGTTCCGATAATTTTTGTATTTGGTGAAATAGATTTTATATAGGTCCCAATGCCCGAAATGAGACCGCCGCCTCCAATGGAACAAAACAAGTAATCAATGGACTCTTCAATGTCATTCATAATTTCCATTCCGACTGTTCCCTGGCCGGCAATAATTTTTTCATTATTAAATGGATGTATAAAAGCCATTTCATTATTCTCGCCATATTCATTAGCTTCGGCATAAGCATCATCAAATGTATCCCCTGTGAGTACTACTTCAACAAATTCCTTGCCAAATAGTTTTACTTGCTCTACTTTTTGACGAGGAGTCGTAGTCGGCATGAATATTTTTCCATTCACTTGCAGAGCTTTACATGAGTAAGCCACTCCTTGTGCATGGTTGCCCGCGCTTGCACACACTACACCATTTTTCATTCTTTCTTTAGGCAGGCTGTGCATTAAGTGATATGCTCCTCTTATTTTAAAAGAACGTACTACTTGCAAATCCTCTCTTTTCAAATAAACATTAGCATCATAACGCTCTGATAATACCTGATTCTTTTGAAGCGGTGTATGAGTGACAACATCTTTTAATGTTTGATTAGCTATAATAATATCTTCAATGTGAATCTTACTCATTTTCATTATCCTTTCCATTTTTTCCAAGCTCATTTATGTTATTTTGTTACTAGTTCAAAATTTTTTCAAATCCTTAAAACAGTACCTATTATAACATTTTTTCCGTTGCTTAAAAGGCACGGACTATAATTGATAATTTCAGCGTCTCCCTATATAATAAAATTGGAAAATCTTTTGATGCTTTTCGTTACATACTAAAATAAAAGATTATAAAGGAGGGGCTGCAATGAATAAATGGATGGCCGCATTCTTTTCTGCGCTGATTTTAGCTTTCGTACCTTCTAATGCATTTGCATCAGTAAACGGCTGGAACGATGCAGAACCAATGTTTATTACTGTACTTACAATCTTATCGGTGATCACCATTTTTATTTTTATTTATTTAATGTTAAGAGACAACGGATAATTATTGGGCCTTTCCTGAAGCAGCTGGACTTTCGGGGAGGCCCATTTTCAGATGTTTTATTTTTCAGGCTTTTGGTAAAATAAACATAGAATATAACTATTATACACAGGAGGGTCCTTCAATGAATGACATGTTAAAAAAAGGATTTTTTCTTGGCTTAGGGGCAGCAGCGTACGGTAAAGAAAAAATACAAAACTATGTTGACGACCTTGTTTCCAGAGGAAAAATCACGCCGCGTGAAGCAGAACAATGGAAAGAAGAATTTATTCAAAGAGGGCGTGATACCGAAATGGAATGGTCATTTCAGGCGAAAGACAAAATGCAGGATGCTTTTAAAGAAATGGGTTTGGCAACAGAAAAAGACATCAATGCAATTGAACAGAAGCTTCACGATATTGAACAAAAATTAGAGTTTCATATAAACAATTCTTCTCAAAAAGATAATGAATAATTAACAAATACGTGCATCTCAGCACTTATCATACCCTGAAAGCCCTGGAAAGGAATTTTCAAAAATGGCAATTTCCCGAGGACTCAAACACGCCAATCGTTACCGAAAAATTGCCGCTACGTTAGCACGGCATGGATTTGGCTATATATTACAGGAAGTGGGACTTTTTCATATTTTATCCCTCCCTAAACGACTGGCAGCTGATTCCGAAGATTTCAACACCCAATCCATTGGGAAAAGAATTCGTCTGGTAGTTGAAGATTTAGGCCCAACGTTTATAAAACTCGGCCAGCTTATTAGTACCAGAAAAGATATCTTTCCACCATCCATTATTGAGGAGTTAGAAAAACTTCAAGACGAAGTGCCTCCTTTCCCTTATGAGTATAGTAAACAAATTATTGAAAGTGATCTTAGCTGCTCATTACATGACGTTTTTTCTCATTTTTCTGAAGAACCCTTAGCTGCTGCTTCTATCGGCCAGGTTTATTATGCTGTACTGAATGACGGGCGAGAAGCAGCAGTAAAAATTTCCAGACCTAATATTAAGGAAACGATTGAAAAAGATATTGATATTCTTCGAGATTTAGCAAGATTGTTCACCCAGAGGTTTCAATGGGCGCGTTATTACCGGCTTCAGGATATTATAGAAGAATATGTAGACGCTATCCGCGATGAAGTTGATTATTATGTAGAAGCACGAAATACAGAAAAAATGAAAAATCATATGGCTGATTTTTCAAATATTGAGATTCCCGATGTCGTTGACAATTATTCAAGCCGGCGAGTGCTGACTATGTCATTTACTAGAGGTGTGAAATTATCTGAGCTTTCAGCAGCAGATAAAGAATTTAATACAAAAAGCCTTGCTCGTACTTTAACAGATGCCTTTTTAAATCAAGTGCTGGTGAATGGATTTTTTCATAGTGATCCCCACCCTGGAAACATCATTTTCACGGGTTATGACAAAGCTGCCTTTATCGATTTTGGGCAAATAGGCCGCTTAAATAAAGCTATGAGAAAGCAATTTATCAACTACATCATTGCTATGACAAAAAAGCAGCCGGATCTTGTCGCTAATGCTATCTATGATATGGCAGACATTCCTAATACGATTGATCATGATCAATTTGCTGAAGACGTCGAATATTTACTATTTAAATACTATGACCGCCCCTTTAATGAAGTAAGAATCGGCGAAGCTATAAATGATATTTTTTCTACTGCTCACAGATATGAAATTCAAATTTATAAAGAGTACACGATGCTGGCAAAAGCTATTATTACTCTCGAAAGTGTGGTTGAACATCTAGATCCTGAGCTCAGCATCGTTGAGGTAGCTGAACCTTACGGAAGGATGCTAGCAAAAGAAAGATTAAATCCGAAAACAAAAGTATACGAATGGCTCAAAGAAGGACAGAAGCAAAAGGAATACTTACTAGACATACCGCGCGAACTGCGGGACGCCCTTGAGAAATTAAATAAAAGCCATGTTGGCGTAGAAATGAAAATTCCTAAAATCAACATTTTTCTTAATAAATTAGACCGAATCAGTAACCGGCTTTCATTTAGTATTATTCTATTAGCTTTTAGTATTATAATGGTCGGATTGATCATTGGCTCTACTTTCGGTGATTCATCTTCTCCTTTAGTCCGATTACCTGTTATCGAAATCAGCTTTATTGCTACGTTTTTAATGTTTCTCTGGCTTTTATATGCCATATTTAAATCGGGTAGGTTCTGACTCATTAACAAAGGAAAGCCAGCACGTAATAAGCTCGGCTTTCCTTTTATTAAGTGTCTTCTTCTTTTTCAATCGGCAGGTCATCATATGTTATCCAATCACTCCAGCTTCCAGCATATAGTCTGGCATTTTCATAGCCAGCGTCTTTTAAAGCAAGAACGTTTACACATGCTGTGACTCCAGAACCACAATAAGAGAAAATATCATCTTCTTTCGAGAGATCCTTAAAATGCTGCTTTAATTTTTCCCCACTTTTCCATTTTCCTTTTTCATCCAGAATATCTTTCCAGAAATAATGACGAGCCCCGGGGATATGCCCTGCTACGCCGTCTACCATATCCTGCTTTCCTTTATAGCGATCTTCATCTCTAGCATCAATAAGAGTAACGGTATCATCATGTAAGGCCAGTTTTACTTCTTCTAGATGAACAAGCAGATTCGGTTCAATATTTGGAATAAACACTTTATGTTCGTATTCTGGAATTTTGTGCTCCACAGGTCTTCCTTCTTCTTTCCATAAAGAGAAAGGCCGGTCAAGGACATAAACATCGGAATGGCCCGCATACATAAGCATCCACCACAAGCGTGCAGCCATTGCCCCTCCTTGATCATCATATGCCACAACTTTTGTATCCTTATCAATACCGGCACGGGAAACTTTTTCTGAAAAATCATCTATATCTGGAAGAGGATGGCGCCCTCCGTGATTAGATACTTCACTAGACATGTCTTTTTCTAAATCAAAATGCACAGCTCCTGGAATATGTTCTTCTACATACTGTTCTCTACCTTTCATAGGATCGCCTAAATCAAAACGGCAGTCCACCAATCTTATTTTTTCTTTCCCCAACTGGTGTTCTACCCAATCTGATGTGACTAGATACTGCATAATTCCCCTCCCGTATCTTCCCTAAAATGTAACTAAATTCGAACTCTCTTATTCGTTTAATACGTTTTTTATCCCAGAAAGTATATAATCAATCGACTGTATCATTTCTCTAAACCTTTTTTCTTTCGTATCTGTTTGAAAAGCTAGTACAGAAGAAATTAACAAATTTTCATGAGTATCCTCTATTTGCTTTAGGTAAAAATAAGGAGGCCTGTCCTCCACTACCCATTGTTCTGCTAATGGTTTCCATTTATCGGCACAAGCTTTCACCTTATCAGCAAAAGGTTTGACGTCTTCATAGAAGTCAGGGGGATTATCCGAATTTTCTTTTATCCCGCAATAAACATTTAGTGCTTCATTGTTTAATTTTCGCAATTTATCTGTCCGTTCATACAGGCTTTCTTTGGACTCTGCATGCATAATAATCCCCCTTTTTCATTATCTTACCAGCTGCAGCGGGGCTTATCAAATAACACAATCCCTTTAAGCGGTACTTGTCACAAAGGTTAGATTTTCTTATTGTTAACTTTTTTAAAGGTTACGTTATTTTAAGTGCAGAAAAAAGACTGGCGAGAACCCGTTTGTCTCTTTTATAGTGCGCTGAAAATTCTGTATTTTCCAATGTTTGTTTTTGATCTTCAAGCCGATCGAGCCTTTCTTCTATTTTTTGCAGCTGCTTGTTCAAACTGCGGACTTCTTTTCGATGTTCCATTAACTGATAGCTTACAACTTCATCTGCTTTATTAGAAACCATTCTCTCTAATATTTTTATATTCTCTTCCATATTTGTTATTTTATCAGTTAATACATACGTGGATACTGGAGGTTCTTTTTTTTGAGCAGCAGATACGACCTGACGGTTTTTTTCTTTAATGTCAAGAAACAAAGCAAGGTGTTTTTCGTCAAAACAATAATGGCCATATTGATTAACAGAGCAAGGAACATCGTATTTTTTCACCCATTTTAAAACAGTGCCCTTAGAGACATCTAACAAATCAGCCACATCTTTTGTTTTGTAACGTTTCTCTTTCATCTTCTAACCTCCTCGTAAAGTTGGTTTATAAGATTTCTTAATGAGCAGGCGAATACCCTGCTGCTGTGACAGAACTAGTGCAGTTTCGAGTAAGAAAGCAGATTTTATCTTTTTTTCTACAATCTATTTTTTCTGTGTGAGAATAAAGTCTACGGCAATGGAGAGATTAATAAAACAAGGAGGGAAAGAAATGACAAAAAAGAACGGAGATAAGAAAAAAGAACAAAGTGCAAAGCAAAATGTCGGCTACGGAGATAAAAAACTAAAAGGCCCTAACGAACCAAAAACATAAACAACACCGCTTTCAGCCCCGCACATGTTAACGTATTTGTCAAGGCCATCTTTAAACGTAAACATAAAAAAGCTCCGGATTAATCCGGAGCTTTTTTATGCTTCTTCTTCCGTATTATCATGTAATCGCTGTGCAACTGTTTCTGGCTGAATAGCTGAAAGAAGTACATGATCACTATCCGCCAAAATAATACTTCTTGTTTTTCTGCCGTTTGTTACATCAATAAGCATTTTTCTTTCTCTAGCTTCTTGAATTAACCGCTTCGTCGGAGCTGAATCTGAGCTGACAATAGATACAATTCTTTCTGGAGGCATCATATTGCCAAATCCAAGATTAACCGGCTTGTCACCCATTATATCCCTCACTTTCTCTTCCTTTCTTATCGTAACATGACCCTACCCATGATTGTCCAATTTATATACAGCCTGATACTTTCATCCTGTTCTTTCAAGGATGAATATATGCTAATATATAGGGATGACAATTGTTATATAGAAAAAGGAAGGTGTCGCTATGACCTTTCGATACCCTGGCGGGAAAAAATATGTGTATCCCTCTGTCTCTTCTTACAATAAAAATTTAAAATCCGTTAATAAAAAGTTTGGGAACAGGGGTATGTCACTTGAAGAAGATCTTAACGAAACCAATAAATATTATCAATCAACAGGTCGATGCATTATACACAAAAAACCAACCCCTATCCAAATTGTAAATGTAGATTACCCGAAAAGAAGTGCTGCCAAAATAACAGAAGCGTATTTTATGCAGCCATCTACTACAGATTACAACGGTGTTTACCGGGGCCGTTATATTGATTTTGAAGCGAAAGAAACCCGTAATAAAACATCGTTTCCTTTTAGCAATATACACGTCCACCAAGCGGAACATATGAAGAGTATTATAAAGCACGATGGCATTACATTTGTTATTATACGTTTTTCTTTACTTAATGAAACATATTTTTACGATGCTTCATATTTTATTTGGTGGTATTTTGAACAGAAAAAACGCAAATCGATACCAAAAAGCGACATTGAAAAAAACGGTCATTTCATCTCAGAAGGGTATGCGCCGCGCTTAGATTACCTAACTGTCATTGATGAAATATATTTTTAAAAGATGTAACTTTTTTAAAAATTAGTCGTCTAATAATACGCATGTCAGCCGGCGTATACGTAATCGGCATCTACAGAAAGGAAGAATACGTAATATGAGCGAAAATTACCGTTCACGACAAGAAAGACGCAAAGCAGAAGAAAATTCTAAGCGCACTCATAAAAAAACAAATAAAGAAACCAAGCCAAAAAGATCAATTTGGCGGAAGGTATTTATATCTCTTTTTATAGCAGGTCTTGTTTTATTTACCGCAGGAACGATTACAGCGGTGGCAATGATAAGCAAAGCTCCCGCGCTGGATCCGGATGAACTTATTTTTTCCCAAGCAGCAGAGATTTATGACCAAAATGGAGAGGAAATCACCCGGCTGCAAGCAGGCGAAAATAGAGATTTAATTGATATAAATGAACTGCCTGAACATGCAAAAGCAGCTTTTGTAGCAGTCGAGGACGTTCGGTTTTACGATCACTTTGGAATTGACATCCGCCGCGTATTCGGAGCCGTTGCAGCAAATATCACTGGTGGTTTTGGGGCAGAAGGAGCTAGTACCATTACACAGCAAGTTGTAAAAAATGCATTTCTCTCTCCCGATAAGACCATTACACGTAAAGTTCAAGAGCAGTATCTTGCCATACGTCTTGAACAGCAATACAGCAAGAACCAAATACTCGAAATGTATTTAAATCTTATTTATTTTAATCAGGGAGCTTACGGTATTGGAGAAGCTTCAAAAATCTATTTTAATAAATCGGATATCTCAGAGCTAACGATTGAAGATGCAGCTTTACTCGCTGCTATTCCAAGAAGACCAAGTTATTATGACCCTACTCAAAACCCTGAGGCAGCCCAAGATAGGCGTGACAGAGTGATAAGTTTAATGGAAGAGCATGACTTCATTTCCGCAGAAGATGCTAAACAAGCAATGAGCGTATCTGTTGAAGAACAAATTGATTATAATCCTACGGAAGAAGGTGTAGTTTACGATTCTTTTATAACTCACGTCCAAAATGAACTAGAGGATGTGGACGGTATAACATCTTCAGACATTTATTCAGCTGGATTAAAGGTTTACACAACATTGGATAAAAACGCCCAGGATTTTGCTGAAGAAGTTATTCAAACCGATCAGCATATTGGCAATTATCCGGATCGTGATGAATTTCAGGTTGGGTTTACTCTCCTTGATACAGAGACTGGAGCTATAAAAGCAATGGTAGGTAATCACCAAGGTCAGGATATAGCTAGAGGACTGAATTATGCTACTCGTGCTAATGCCCAGCCAGGGTCCACTATTAAGCCTTTGTTGGATTATGGTCCTGCAATTGAACACAACCAGTGGTCTACGTATCATCAATTAGAAGATGCACCTCATGAATATTCCACTGGACAGGAAATCAGAAACTATTCCGGCAATTATGCTGGTAACGTTAGTATTAGGGAAGCTCTTGTTCGTTCATTAAATATTCCAGCTGTTAAAGCCCTTCAGGAAACCGGCCTGGAGGAAGCCGGAGAATTCGTCCGCGGCCTGGGTATTCCTATGGAAAATGTAAACGAAGCAGCAGCACTCGGTGGAGTCAGTGAAGGTGTATCCAGTCTCGAAATGGCAGGAGCTTATGCGGCCTTTGGGAATAATGGGAATTATACGGAACCGTATGCCGTACGGAAAATTGAATTTCCAGACGGTCGGGAAATTAATTTAGAGCCGGAATCTACTCGTGCTATGAATGATTATACAGCCTATATGATTACTGACATGCTAAAAGATGTGTTAACTGATGAAAGAGGAACCGGTCGGGCAGCTAACATTCCTGGGCTTCCAGTTGCCGGAAAAACAGGAACGACAAACTTTACAGATGAAGAGCATCAACAGTTTAATATACCTTCCGGCGGGGATCCTGATGTATGGTTTACAGGCTACACTACTCAGTATACAGCTTCTGTCTGGACGGGGTTCAGCGGAAGAAGAGGCGAAAATTACCTCATTAATGACGAAAGTGATATTGCTAAAGATATTTTCCGTACCATCATGGGCAAAGTTTCTGAAGAAGTAGATACTCCTGATTTTGAAAAACCTGATTCTGTGGAAGAAATAGAAATTGAAAAAGACACCGGAAAACGCGCAAGTCCTTTTACACCTTCTGATCAAACCATCACAGAACTATTTGTAAAAGGAACTGGCCCCGAAGATGTGTCTAAAGAGTATACTACACCTAATGAAATAAGCGGCTTAAATGCTTCTTATAATGAAGAAACAGATGAAATACAATTAAGCTGGGACTATGATGAAGACGAACTGGATGGCAGAGCTTTCGAAATAGAGCACAGAGTGAGTGACGGAAGTTATCAATCCATCAGTACACAAAGTGAAATGGCTTACTCTCTGTCTAATCCTGAAAAAGGTACTACTCATCAATTTAGAGTTACAGTAATAAACCAAGAAGGGCCTGACGATTCAAGCGACTCAGCAGAAGTGCAGGTTAACGTGCCTGACCCTGAAGAGACTGAAGAAGAATTAGATGAAAGCGAAGACCAAAAGGAAGAAGAAAGTGAAAGCGAAAACGAAGAAGAGCCTGGAGAAAATGACACATCAAATGACAATGGCCAAAGCGATGAAAATGGTAATAACAATGGTAACCAAAATGGCAATGGCAACGATAATGGCAACGGTAATGGCAATGGGAATGGCAATGGGAATGGCAACAATAATGGTAATGGTAATGGGAATGGAAATGGTGATAACGAAGACAATGAAGAAGATACGAAAGAGCCCCAGCCAGACGACGATGAAGATGAAAATGAAGACGATGATCAGGACAGTGAAGAGGCCTCTACCTCCGATACAAATAACGATAGTTAAAATGAAGAAAGTGACTAATGTATTGGTAAAACTCGGCTTATCTCCGAATCCTTATGGCGAATGCCGCAGTTTCGCTTATACTGTTTACCAATAAAAAAGTTACACTTACCTTCCCTAAAAGTATAAAAAACCACCTGCCAAGCTGATAAAATCAGCTTTAGCAGGTGGTTTCTTTTTAGTTAACGTGAAGAGCTTTTTCAATAAATTGATGTTCCTCTTCTAAATCTTGCTTTCGGGAAGGATCCAGCATCCAAGCTGCTCGTTCTTTTTCTTTATTCGCTTCTTTTTCCAGTTCTTCTTTTCCCCACTCTGTTAGATCCTTAATATAATTTCTTAAACTTTCGTAAGCATTTCTTTCAAATTCGCTAACTAACCGATTCGTTTCCTTTTGAACCTGATCTATTGCTTTTTCTTTTAATACTAATGCTTTTTTATTTTCAAAAAAATCTTTGTTTGATTGATAAATATCCAATAACAATTCTTTCTGAAAAGAAAAATCATCATAAATCGTTATTTTTCCGCTTAGATCCACTGGCAGTGATGGCGTCAAGAGATGCATTCCTTCCCCCGCTTCCTTTTGTAAAAAGGATTGCAAGTATGACATCATGCGTTTTTTCAATTGCTCTTCTATTCGAATGAGAATAGTTTCTTGCTCTTGAGAAACATATTTTCTAACAAACCCTTCAAGCTCTTGCACAGCACCTCTCAGCTGGGCTTTTTGCTGTTTTTTAGTTGTGCCTGTAACAGTAGACGGGTTAATGGCATGAGGAAAATAATCTTGTACAATAAAAGCTGTCCTTTCTTTTAAAAAAGCCGATTGCTGCTGTAGTTCCTCTTCTAACGAAGGCAATAAAAAATCCAAGTTGAAATCATCTAGTTTTTCAACAAATACATTTACCTTTTTCTCACGATCATTCAGCTGTATCTTTAATGAGTGCTCATCATTTGAAAAAGAAGTTAAAATGTCATTGGTTTGTCCATAAATATTTCGCCAGAGAGATCGAATTTTCTTAAGATGTAATACTTTTAATTGATCCCATGTTGAACGGGTAAATGCTTCTTCAAAGTCCAAAAATGCTTGGCCGGTTTTACCTTCCAACTCGATGTGCTGTTTCATCTTCAATCCATCTTTACTAGATAAGGCAAATAAACGCGGCTTGGTAATACCATTTTTATAAAGCTGTTCTTTTACATGATGCTGAACACCGTTTAACTCAAATGGAGTGGCAGCTAAATCAGCTGCATTGATAATGAAAAACAGCTTATCGGACTCAAAGTTCTCATTAGCTCGTCCTAGCTGCTGCAAGAACACTTGATCCGCTTTTGAAAAAGCATGATTATAATAAGTTAAATAAAATATAGCATCGGATCGCTTTATTTGCTCAAATGCTACATTGGTATGCCTTCCATGAATCGAATTCACTCCTGGAGTATCAATTAACTCCAATCCTTGTTCTGTCCATTCACAATCATAATGGATGACAACCTCTTTTATCATACAAGCTTTCTCTTCTTTGGCCACCCACTCTTTGAGGTCTTCCAACGTTGTTACAATAGATGTTCCCGGCTTTATTGTTTGTTTTCTTATGCTTTGCTGCAAGGTATAAAGATAATCTGCATACATCCGCTGATACCCATTTATAAGGGAATTTTTTGGTTTCTTCCACTGCTCTATAGAATTTAAGTCTGTTTGAACAGCAAGCTCTCTTGCTGCTGCTTGTATTTCACTATCTAAAAATTCTTCGTCTTTAATGTAAATAATCACACTTTGGTCGGGATGTTCTACCGTGCTTTTCTTTACTCTGTTCACGGCTGCTGTCGTAGGATGAGGTGAAACAGGCAAAATGTTTTCGCCGAGCATAGCATTAATAAAACTTGACTTACCAGCACTAAACGCTCCAAATAAAGAAATGACAGCCGAATTATTTTCATATTGTTGCATCAGCTGATGCAGCTTCTCTTTCTCCTCTGAAAATACTTTTCGTTGTTGGAAGAGCTTTAAATATTGTTTCAAGTCCTTAATAAATGAGTCATCCACAATAATTCGTTCTTCTGGTAAGGAAGAATTTGTTTCCTCTTCGGCAATCACACTTTCTTCTTCTTCTTGGACAATATGAATGTCTGGAGCCGGGTCATCGGGGTACGATTTTGCTGCAGCTTGTTGAAGCAACTCCAAAAAGTTTGTATTTTTTTGTCTGTTATCTAACCAATCCTGAAGCTCAATGATTTTATGATCATAGGTTTGTTCGATTTGTTCCCATTTCTCCCATTCTTCTTTTAAATAAGCAGCAGAGCTTAGTTTATTTTCTATTTCTTTTTTTCTTTGGTCATAATATTTATCTATTGCCTGTTCATATTGTTGAAAAAATGAGACCGTATTTGTCTTTATTATTTTTACTATTTCATCAGTCACATTTTTTGTAAATGTATAAACAAAATTACGGTCCATTTCTGAAGTAGTGGCGAAACGTTTTAAAAGCAGTTCGTCAGCTGCAAAAGAAAGATCCTGGATGCTCTTTTCATAGTTGATATCATCTTTAAAATATTCTTTATCTAAAAGCAATTTTCGTATATGAAACAATAGTTGTGTTTTAATTTTTTCATTTAATTCATTTAGTAATTCATCAAGACGGGCTTGTTTTTCAGCTTCTGTTTTTCTTTTTGAAAAAAACATACCGACTTTAAAGTTTTTTTGCTGACTCTCAAGCCACGATTGCGCTTTTTCAGTAGTCGTGTAAGGAAAAAGAATAACATTTTTAAATATTTGATTTCTTTCGTTATATATGGATTGAATAGCTTCCTGCTTTTCTTGATCCATTTTTAAAAGGGTTTGTTCCAGCTGATCACTTTGTTTCGCATCCTCTGGACTAATACCCTTTTCTATTATTTCTACTTTCCAACGCTCAAATTCTTCTTGCTTATCTTCTTGTATTTTTTCCATCAATTGATAAACTGCAGCATTTTCAAGCATTGTTTTACTTTGATCTATGAGCGAACTGCTATTATAGATAACAGCCTTCAAGTAAGATTCCAGCTTGTTATATTGATTAAAAGGGTGATCTTCTTTCTTCATAGATGTGAAAAATATTTGAACAGGTTTTATTTCATACTTAGCAAGCATACTGCGTACCGAGTTTTCAAAAGATTGTAAAGTTAATTCTTTTTCATTGTGTTTATCAATTTGATTAATGACTAATATAATAGGTTTGTTTTCACTCGTTAACTTTTTAAGGAATTCTATATTTGTTTCGGATTGCACGTGATTATAATCCGTTACATAAACAATCATATCAGTAGTATAAAGCTGTTCTGTTGTTACAAGTTGATGGTTATCGTCAGTAGAATCTACCCCTGGAGTGTCGAAAATCTTTCCATGATCTGATAAAAATGGCAGCGGTGCAAAAATGTTAATGGTTTGAATAGCTTCTCCATCCATCCCCCATCTTTTTGCTTGATCCCAGGGAATTTCTTCTTCCCAGGTTTCTACTTCCCCATTCGTATTTGTTACTTCTAATTTTATTGCTCCATTCTGAATGGCTATAATGTTGGCACTGGTTGGAATCGGACTTGTGGGTAATAATTCGCTTCCTAAAAGACGGTTTAACAATGTTGATTTTCCCGCAGAAAAATGGCCGCAAAAAGCTACTTCAAAAGAAGCCTCTTTTACTTTTTTATTTAAAAGCTCTATTCTTATTTTATCCTCGGGATAAAAGGGAAGTTCTTCAAGTGACGACATCAATGTTTTAGTTTGTACTTCCGTCATAATATTTCCTCGCTTTTTGAAAGATGTTCATCAGGTGTTTATTTACGTTGTTCCTTTATTTTCACAACCGCAAATTGCTTTTTATTTTCAACAAATAATTCGTTTAATTGCACAAAGCTGTGATAATGGTCCGGCGTTTGTATTAAAAAAGCAAGTCTTTCTCCTGCATTGACAGGTGCTTTTGGCAATTCGTGAGCTGCTTCTTTTAAAAATTCCGAGTTTACAGCAGGTACTTTCAATCTATTCATCCACCAAAGTGCGTTCATTAACGCAGCAATATGCTTAATCATTAAAGGCCTTGCGACTTTTCTATTGCGTGCTTCATATAAAGAGTTTAACACTTTTTTATCGTTTTCCCATTCTTTTTGAATAATTGGTATATATTTTAGTGGATGATACCATGGGATTGATTCTAATTTATCGTTGTACCACAATATTTCAGCCATAAAAGGAATTTCAAAAATATCAGCTTTTGCAACAGCTTCTTCTTCTAAAGTGATCGTAGTTTGGGAGGTATAAAATGGTGCCGCTGCCAACTCTTTTGGAAGCTTCAACTCAACCATGATAAACCTCCTGATTTTTCATTCTCTTTTTTCCTTCCCTGCACATGTCAAGAAGTGGGCATATATGACATTGCGGGGATTTGGCCTTACAGTGATAACGTCCAAAAAAAATTAATCTGTGGTGGGTTACCGCCCATTGATCCTTTGGAATTTTTTTCATTAACGTTTCTTCTACTTCTCTGACGTTATCTTTCCAGCGGCAGATTCCCAAGCGTTTTGAAACTCTTTCAACATGAGTGTCTACAGCAATTGCAGGAGTGTCAAAAGCCACAGAAGCTACGACATTGGCTGTCTTTCGCCCAACTCCTGCCAGACTCATCAACTCTTCACGTGTACGCGGGACTTCACCGTTATATTGTTCGATTAAGGACTGAGACAACTTTTTTATATTTTTTGCCTTATTTCGATATAATCCGATAGATCGGATATCTTGTTCAAGTTCTTCCTGACTTACTTCCACATAATCTTTAGGGGTTTTATATTTTTCAAATAGTGCAGGGGTAACCTTGTTAACAAGGGCATCTGTACATTGAGCAGACAACACTACGGCAATAAGAAGTTCAAATGGATTAGAATGGGTTAATTCGCATTCAGCCTCGGGAAACATCTCTCCTATATGCTTAAGAGCTTCTTGAACTTGTGTTTTTGTTAACATTCTTTTGACTCCTTTTTTAGGTTTCATCAAGCCAATTTATGTTAGGATACTGCGGCAGGTCTTCCTTCCCTTTACTGTTTGGCCGTTTCCCTTTTTGGTATGGCCTGAATTTTTCACCATACACTTTTGCTTCCTGAGGTGATTTAACCCCATTTTTATGCCATTCATGTAAAATACGGTCCATATAGCGAAGGTTCAGTTTGCCTGATATAACTGCTTCACGCAACGCTGATTTAATCAACTCTGGTTTATATTTATCCTGGTCAAGCCATACTTTGATCGTTTCATATTCCATTGGAGAAAGCGGCCGTGAAAACTCTTCTTCAAATATTTCATATAGTTTTCCATCTTCATTTGTATTTTCGCTTTCATTTTCACTAAACATTTCCTGTAAAATTCTTTCATACAGTGGAGTAAGAGAATACGTTTCATACATAACCTGATTTTCATCTTGATTTTCTTCCATTCGTAAAAAATCATTTTTTATTAATGAACGTAATAGTTCCGAGCATTCACTAACTGTTACAGCCATACGCTCTGATAATTCAGCCGGAGTAGGGAAAGGATGATTGTCTTCTATGAAGCGATGGATATGAAGTAAAAGCATCATTTCCGTTTCATTTAATCCAAGCCTGGCATAGTAATCAAACAATAACTTGGAAATAGATGAATGTCCATACTGCATTAATGCCACAATCTGAGACCGCTCCATTATTTTCCTCCTCTCCGCACTCTAAATTTAATAGAAAAACCCCCAAAAAAGGGGGAGATTCAGATATTATTAAGGATACAATCGATTTAGCAAGCGAGGGAACGGTATGGTTTCTCTCACGTGTTCTGTCCCAGCTATCCAAGCGACTGTTCTTTCAAGTCCAAGTCCAAAACCAGAATGAGGCACAGAACCATACTTACGCAGTTCTAAATACCAGCGGTAAGCATCTTCAGACAGATTATACTCGTTATAACGCTGCTTCATTAACTCTAAGTCATCAATACGCTGACTCCCGCCAATGATTTCCCCGTAGCCTTCCGGAGCAATTAAATCGGCACAAAGTGCCACATCTTTTCGTTCAGGGTCTGGTTTCATATAAAATGCTTTGATTTCTAAAGGATAATGTGTAATAAATACTGGTTTATCAAACTTCTCTGCAATCGCTGTCTCATGAGGCGCTCCAAAATCTTCTCCCCAGGTAATCTCGTGGCCATCTTTTTGAAGAATCTCAATGGCTTCGTCATACGTTATTCGGGGAAATGGAGCCTGTACTTTTTCTAATCGAGCTCTATCTCTTCCTAATGCCTTAAATTCCAGCTGACATCTATCTAAAACAGACTGAACAACATAGGTTACATATTGCTCTTGAATAACCAGGCTTTCCTCATGGTCCACAAACGCCATCTCTGGTTCTATCATCCAAAACTCAATTAAATGGCGTCTTGTTTTTGACTTTTCAGCCCGGAAAGTTGGACCAAAGGAAAAGACTCTATTAAATGCCATTGCGGCGGCTTCCATATAAAGCTGTCCAGATTGAGATAAATATGCATCTTCATCAAAATATTTTGTATGAAATAAATTCGTAGTCCCTTCTGCTGAACTCCCCGTTAAAATAGGAGAGTCAACTTTAATAAATCCTTCTTTTTTAAAAAATTCATAGGTGGCATTTATAATTTCATTTCTAATTCTTAATATAGCATGCTGTTTTTTAGAACGGATCCATAAATGTCTGTGATCCATTAAAAATTCAGTACCGTGTTCTTTAGGTGTAATAGGGTAATCTGTTGCTTCATGAATAACTTCTAAAGAAGTTACTTGCAGCTCATAGCCTGAAGGAGATCTCTCATCCTCTTGTACAGTTCCTTCTACATAAATAGAACTTTCCTGAGGAAGGTTTTTAGCTGTTTGAAATAACTCTTCACCAACTTCATTTTTAACGACAACACCTTGTATATATCCGGTTCCATCGCGCAGCTGCAAAAATGCAATTTTACCACTTGAGCGTTTATTTGCAATCCAGCCGCCGATACGGACCTTTTCACCTGTAAAGTCCCCAATATGCTGAATGGTCGTTTTCAACAGAAATTCCTCCTTCACTAAAGGCCTATGTTGACAAGAACTATTATACAGTCGTTGAAAAAGCACAGTCAATTAAGGCTCAGCTATTCCTTTCCTATTAGGAATGCTTCTCTACAAATTGTTCTATTCTTTCTAACGCCTTCTCCAACAAATCAAGAGAAGTAGCATAGGATAAACGAATATTATCCGGAGAGCCAAAGCCGCTGCCTGGTACAACAGCAACTTTTTCATCTTCTAATAATGCTTTCACCCACTCGTCTACAGAGGAAAAACCACCTTTTACAGCTGCTTCTTTTACATTAGGGAAAAGATAGAAGGCGCCTTTAGGTTTGACACAGGTCACTCCAGGAATTTGTATTAGTTTTTCATAAACACGATTCAGTCGTTCTTCGAATGCTTCTCTCATTTTTTCAACAGATCCATCCTCTTTTGTGTATGCTGCAATAGCACCATATTGAGAGCTGGCTGTCGGGTTTGATGTTGAATGACTGGCTAAGCTTGTCATTGCTTTAATTAACTCTTTATTTCCTACCGCATATCCAATTCTCCAGCCGGTCATTGAATGAGATTTAGAAACACCGTTAATAACCACTGTTTGTTCTTTAAACGGATTAGATACTTGAGCGATGGAATGATGAACAGCCTCACCATAAATAAGCTTTTCATAAATTTCATCTGAAACAACAAGAAGATTATTGTTTATAGCAGCTTCTCCTAACTTTTCTAACTCTTCCTTACTATACATACTTCCCGTTGGATTACTTGGGGAATTAATAATTACTGCTTTCGTTTTACTGGTTACCGCATTTTCAAGCTGGTCCGGAGTAATTTTAAAATCATTTTCTTCCAGTCCGTCTACATAGACAGGTTTACCGCCAGCAAGCTTGACTTGTTCTGGGTAGCTTACCCAATATGGAGTAGGGATAATCACTTCGTCTTCTTCATCAAGCAATGCTTGAAACAAAGTATATAATACATGTTTTGCGCCTGTTCCAACCATTATTTCATCAGGAGTATAGTTAAGGCCCTGGTCTTTATTAAACTTGTCAATCACAGCATCCTTTAAGGCTGGCAGCCCTCCAGAAGGAGTATATTTTGTATAACCCTCTCGCATAGAAGAAGCAGCAGCTTCTATTATGTATGAAGGTGTATTAAAATCAGGTTCCCCTGCACCCAGTCCAATTACATCATGTCCTTCCGCTTTTAATGCCTTTGCCTTTGCTGTGATAGCTAAAGTAGAAGAGGGGGTCAGGGTAGATACTCTTTTTGATAATTGCATATTTGTTTCCTCCTTAGTTTTATAAAGTTCCATACTTAGGTCGATGCTGATATGTCTGACAGGCGAAATTTCTTCATTTTCCCTTCTTATACAATAAAGTCAGTGTATTAAATTGAAGGAATTAATTCAAGGTTCGTTTTCTGCAATAACGTTCCTCTTTTTTCTATTAAACCACTCTCTGCTTTACAAAGGCTGAAGATGTTCATGATTGCTTCATGCTGTACCTCTTTATAAACTCACCGTTCTTTAAATTCATATAATAAAAGTGCAGACGGTTATCTTTTTCACAAGTTATCTCGTATATCGGTTCACCTTGCTCATACCCCGGCTTTACACTTCTTACTTTTTGTAAATCAAACGTTTCCTTGACCAATTCTTCTGCTTCCGACCGTTTTAAACTTTGCTGCTCGGGTAGTCTTTCTTCTATTTCTTCGTTCCGAATAAATACCCACTCGTTTTCCCCTTCCGTATTCGTGATTTCAGCGGTATACACCGCATCTTCACCAAAATAATAGCTCACATTATTAACAGATTCGATATCCGCTTCTGCATGCAGTAAAGTTTCAGCGTTATTCAGATCTTCTGCCAGTGAAGAACGGGCATTAAAAAAAATGATAGCTGCAATCCCCAAAATAAGTATCAAACCAACTCCAGCAGCTCGAATCACCATCCGCTGCATTAACAGTCTCCCTTTCTGTTTAAAAACCGTTTTTCAGACCTTTAAAGCACTCATTCGCTTCGTATATTATTTTTTCTTCATCAAGTGTGAGTAATTCCCTGTCTTTCATAAGCTGGCTTCCTGAAACAAAAACATCCGTTACATCATGACCAGACGCAGAGTAAATCAAATGCGAAAAAATATTCTCCTCAGGCTGCAAATGCAAAGAAGAAGCATCCATCATAATGAAATCAGCCGGTCCTCCAGGACTAATAAGACCTTTACCAGTAAATCCAAGCGCATCAGCCCCATGTAACGTTCCCATTTCAAATATTTGATCTGCAGTTAAACTAGCTGGGTTTTGCTCCACTGTCTTTTGCATTAAGGCTGCTGTTCTCATTTCCTGAAACATATCTAAATTGTTGTTTGAAGCCGTACTATCTGTACCTATCGATACTTTAATCCCTTGTTTTAACATCTTAGGAAGGGGAGCTGTTCCTGAACCTAATTTTGCATTGCTCATCGGATTGTGAGATACGGTAATAAGATCACCTTTCAACAGCTCCAGCTCTTCATCTGAAACATGAACAACGTGAGTTAAAATAGCTTCTTGCTCAAAGAAGCCGAGATCATGCAAATGGCGGATAGGAGACTTACCATACCGATTATGATGTTCGTTAACCTCTTCTTTTGTTTCAGCTAAATGTGTGCCTATTTTAAATTGACGGCTGCGGGCTTGTGAAATGACATCTTCCAAAAAGTTTGGAGGGCAGGTATAGGGAGCATGCGGGAAAAGCATTCCTTTTACTTTTCCCTTCCCTGTTTCATTCCAGTAATCAGCAAGTTCACAAGCTTCTTTGAGCTTTTCATTCTGCTCATATTTTGCACCTAGCCCTATCATGCCGCGGCTTAATACTGCTTTCAAACCTGCATCGACTGTTATATCAAATACCTGATTCATATGTAAGTGGTACATATCCAAAAAAGCTACTGTGCCAGAACGTATCATTTCTGCTAAAGCTAAAGAAGTTCCAGCTTTCACTTTTCTTTCATCTAACAAGCTCTCACGTGGCCAAATCTCCTGTTCAAGCCATGCTTTTAAGGGGACGTCGTCAGCAACCCCGCGTAATAGTGACATAGGTGTATGAGCATGAGTATTGTACATTCCGGGAAGCAGCCATTTTCCTTTCTGGTCAAAAACCGGTACACCCGTTTTTGACGAATCCGGCAAGGGGCATTTCCCGATTTCCTGTATGATCCCACCCTTGATTATGATGTACATATCTTTTTGTACTCTATTAGCAGGATTTGTAGTAATTATATCTATATGGTTGAGAATAAAATGATCCATAGCATCATCACTCCTCTTTGCACCGTCTATTCATGCAGAAAAGACGCAATATCATTTAAAACCGAGTCAGTAGGCTTTTTCACAACAGGCAGACTCGGAAGAGATTGGATGAAATATTTCCCATAAGCTGATTGTGAAATTCTTTTGTCTAGGACCACCACTACACCTTTATCATTTTTATGCCTGATTAATCTTCCAAAACCCTGTTTAAAACGCAATACGGCTTGTGGAAGTGAAACTTCTTGAAAAGGGTTTCCTCCCTCTGTCCGAACTTTTTCCATTCTAGCTTGAGAAATAGGTTCGTTCGGCGGGGAAAAAGGAAGTCTTACAATAACTAAACAGCGCAAGTCTTCTCCAGGAATGTCTATACCTTCCCAAAAAGAACTCGTTCCTAACAAAATAGCATTTTCATATTGTTTAAAAGCCTTCATTAATTTCAAACGGCTTCCACTTTTTAAGCCTTGACCAATTAAAACAAAATCACTTGCTTCATCCCACATTCTTAATTGGTAATACGTTTTTTTCAGCATATCAAAAGAGGTAAATAAAACAAGCATTTTTCCTTCAGTTATAGAGGCAGTGTGGTAGATAAATTCTGCAGTTTGAACAATAAACTCTTTTTCACCGTCTTTAATAGCAGCCATATCATCTGGCACAAACACTTTTGCTTTATTTTTATAATCGTATGGAGAAGGCAGTTGAAGGGTCTGGGGAGCAAAGTCCTGAAGACCCCACTTCTTTATCACATAAGAAAAAGATCCATCAACAGTTAGTGCCGCAGAAGTGAGAACTACACTGTCTTTTTCAGCAAAAAATTGATCAGCCAAGAGTTCTGATACGTCTACAGGTCTAGCGTATAAATATGCTGCGTTTGCAGCTCCTTTTTTATCAATTTCCATCCAATACACACAGTTTTCATCATGTTCCAATAACAATGAAAATAACTGATCACAAACCTGTTCTGCATCTTTTGCTGCAGCTTTAAAATCATGAAGCAGACCATATTCTAACGAATTGGAAGGAACACAAGAAGACAAATAATTATAAAAAGTAAGCCATGCCTCCGCTTCTTCTTCAAATAGAATAAGAATTCGTTTCAGTGAATCCTGTATAACTTTCCAATTAGATGACACCTCTTTCGATAAGTCATATCTTACAGATATTCTCCCTACATCCGTTTGTTTTTTTGGGGCTTTCTCGAGGCAGAAATGGTGAAGCAGTCTAAATAACTCGTCTACTTCATATTTCAGCAAAATGAAATGATCTTCCCGCCGCTGATACCAATGAGACGCAAAATGATGATGAACAGATTGTTCGTAAACCATTAAACGTTGAAACAAACCGTTTTTATCCATAAAGCCCAATCGATGAAATACTTGAGTTAAATCAAAGTAATTCACCTCTAACCCTAATTTCTTTGAGGCTAATTCCTCCAAGTGATGAGCTTCATCAACGATAATATTTTTATATGATGGCAGTATGCTTTGTTCCTTTGAGAGATCAGTAAACATAAGTGCGTGGTTTGTAATGATCAAATCAGCTTGATTTGTTTTTTCTATTGCACGATTATAATAATTTTTTGATGACCATTCCAATGATGCTTGTGAAAAAGTTGTTTCATCGCTTCTTACTTTTTCCCAAAAGGCACTGTTGCTTCCTCCTGCTATATTTATTTCCTCTACGTCACCAGTAGACGTTTCTAATATCCATATTAATATTTGAGCCAGCCCTAAAACCTCTTCATATGTAGAAGGTGCGGTGTTTAATAACTGTTTAAATTTCCTTAGACATAAGTAATGGTTTCTGCCTTTAAACAAAATTGCATTAAATTCAAACGGCAGAATTTTATGCAGCAAAGGAATTTCTTTTTCCATTAACTGTTCTTGAAGATTAACCGTGTGCGTTGATACCATCACACGACGATCAGCAGTTTTACAATAATACAAGGCAGGAACTAAATAAGATAAACTTTTTCCAATACCGGTTCCTGCTTCTATTAATAAATGCTCTCTTGCATGAAATGCCTCTCTTATTGCGCTGGCCATCTCTTGCTGGCCTATTCGCTGTTCATAACCGGTCATGCTTTCAGCAAGCAGTCCAGAACCAGAAAAAAATTCCTCCTCACCTGATATTTTTTCAGTATTACTGTTCTGTTTCCAGGGTTCATGCTTTTTAATAGCCAGTCCTTTATATATCTCAATACCGTTATTTTCTATAGTATCATTACGTTTATTTACCTTATAAGCGTTTGAAATGATAGAGGAAATATCGCTCTCCATATGAACAGCTAATCCCTTCAGCCATTTTAATGTGGCTGCAGGCAGATGAAACAGCTTTTCTTTCATTTTCAACCATAAATGGGCTGTAACAATGGCATCGCTATCAGCCTGATGAGGTCTGTCATGATAGATATTCAACCAGTCTGCAAGCTGTGAAAGCTGATAAGCCGGAGCCGATGGATATAGAAATCGAGCACATTCCACTGTGTCAATTGCAGGCCCGGAATAAGGCTCGTATCCAGCTTGTATAAGTTCCTGGTTTATAAAATTTAAATCAAAAGGGACATTATGTGCAACAAAATAAGCGCCCTCTAATAATTCCAGCAGATAAGGAGCTGTTTCGAAAAAAGCAGGCGCACTTATAACATCTTCGTCCCTTATTCCTGTTAACTGTTGGATAAAAACCGGGATGTGCTGAAAGGGGCGGACAAAAGTTGAAAAGGTTTCCTTTATTTGATCATTTTCTATAACTGCAGCCCCAATTTGAATAATTTTATCTCCTTTTTTTGGTGCATTTCCAGTTGTTTCTGTATCAATTACGACGAATTTTTCCGACATAGCGTTCACCCCGGTGTGGTCAAACTTAACGATTTCATTAATCAAGAATTTATATAAGGAAGTCCCCGACAAGAAGATTTCACTCCGCCGGGGACCACTCTTATATTACTGTGGAAGGCGGTTCAAAGGAGAGCATATCCGAAATTTGATTCTTTTCATCCAATACCGCGACCTTAGGATTAAACTTAAGACATTCTGCTTCTTCCATTAAGCTGTATGCTATTATAATTACTTTGTCTCCAGGCTGTACCAAACGAGCAGCAGCTCCGTTTAAACATATTATTCCGCTTCCTCGCTCTCCAGTTATTACATATGTTTCCAAACGAGCACCATTATTATTATTAACTACTTGAACTTTTTCATTTTCGAGAAGATCAACTGCTTCCATTAGTTCCTGGTCAATAGTTATGCTTCCTACATAATTTAAATTTGCTTCTGTAACAGTGGCACGATGCAGTTTAGATTTCATCATAGTGCGAAACATTTCCCTGCCCCTTTCTATAACCATTTACGTCTATTATGACATTATCGATTAAACGGGCTTTTGAAAATTGAACAGCTCCTGCGATAATTATTTGTCCGGATATCCTATCCATTTGTTTTAACGAAGGGTAAGACAGAATTTCTACATAATCAATAACTGCATCCATATGTTTTTTTAAAGATAGCATTATTTCACTTTTTATCGAATCCGCGTCCCTCATTCCTTCTTTCACTCGACCGGCACCTCTTTGTAAACTCTCGTACAGGAGAGGAGCCTCACGTCGTTCTTTCTTCGATAAATAAACATTACGCGAACTTACAGCTAAACCGTCATCTTCTCTCATCGTTTTACAAGTTGAAATATGAACTGGAATATTAAAGTCAAATACCATATTTTTAATCACAGCAACTTGCTGAGCATCTTTTTGTCCAAAATACGCACAATCAGGCTGCATCATTTGAAATAATTTTAATACAACTGTCGCTACTCCATCAAAATGCCCCGGGCGGCTCTTACCGCAAAGGACATCTGTACCAGAAGTGACTTTTACTGTATTAAACATAGGACCAGGGTACATTTCCGCTGCAGAAGGAGCAAATAATATGTCTGCTCCTTTTTCTTCTGCAAGCTTCGTATCTTCTTCCAAGGATCGGGGATAACGTTCATAATCTTCATCCGGACCGAATTGTAAAGGATTCACAAAAATACTTACTACCAGGACATCATTCTCTTTTTTCGCACGTTCCATAAGAGAAAGATGACCTTTATGAAGAGCACCCATTGTAGCCACAAATCCTATTGTTTTTTGCTCTTTTTTTAAAGAGTTAATATTATTACGTAATTCATTAACAGAGGAAATAAATATCATGATTTTATCCCTCCGTAAAACTTTCCTAACATGTCTTCATTTATAGTAAAAGTATGCTTTTCTTCAGGAAACCTCAATTGTTTCACATCATCTACATAATGCGTTAAAGCAGTTTCAATTTCATGCTGGACATTGGCATACTGTTTGACAAACTTAGGAGTAAAACCATCCGAAAAACCAATAGCATCATGAAAAACGAGAACTTGACCATTTGTTTCGGCACCCGCACCAATACCGATAACAGGTATATTCAGTAAAGAAGATATATGAGCAGCCAACTGTCTAGGTACACATTCAAGCACAAGAGCAAAAGCTCCGCTGTTTTCCACAGCTTGTGCTTCTTCTACTAATCTGTTTGCTGTTTCTTCTGTATTCCCTTGAACTTTGTATCCGCCAAGAACATTTACCGACTGAGGCGTTAATCCTAAATGCCCCATAACCGGCACTCCGGCTTCCGTCAAACGCTGCACAGTAGGAAGCGTTTGACCGCCCCCTTCTAGTTTTACAGCTTGAACATCTGCTTGCTGCATTAATCTTTTCACAGCGTAAAGGGTGTCCGAAAACTCTCCATTATATGTTAAAAAAGGGAGGTCGGCCACCACGAACACATCTGGTGCACCTCGTCTTACTGCTTTTGAGTGCAATATAATATCATCGAGAGTAACGGGAATTGTTGAATCATAACCGTGCACGACCATCCCTGCAGAATCTCCTACTAAAATTAAATCCATACCTGCCTTTGCTGCTGCTTTAGCTGATGGCGCATCATAAGCAGTCATCATAGCAATAGGTTCCTGTTTTTGCTTCATCTTCAAAAATGAGCTAGTACTTTTCATCTGTTCCTCCTCCTTCATGTGGAGAAGTGAGAAGTAACCTTGGCCTTGCTGCTGGCTGCTTCTCGACTTTCTCCGTCCCTGTCCTGTTTGGATCAAGGCAGACAATTTTGATTTGTAATATATAAAGCTACAGTACAATTCCACAAAAGGATATTGTCTGTAATGTCAGTATATCAAAGATTTACGGAAGGAGGTTACTCAATATCCGCACTATATATATGTTCTATTTCCCCATTCATTTTCCTCAATAACAGCACTCCGTCATCTGTGATCCCTTCGGCTGTTCCTTTTACCGTTTTCGTGACAGTCGTAGCAGTTATTTCTTTTCCGATCGTAACAGCAAGGGCTTCCCATCGTTTTCTGACTTGATCAAAACCATGATTTAAATACTGATAATACCAGCTTTCAAACCGTCCAAGAATAGCAGCAATAACATTAGCCCGCTGAAAGATCTTATTCCCTTTAGCGATAGAAAGAGAAGTCGCTTTTGATAAAAGTTCATCAGGGAAGTGTTCTGGCTGTTGGTTGATATTTAATCCAATCCCAATAATAACAGCTTGTACCCGATCAGGCTCTGACTGCATTTCTGTTAAAATACCGGCTGTTTTTCTTCCATCAATGAGAATATCATTTGGCCATTTAATTTCTGCTTCGATACCGGCTGCTTCATAAATGCCTTCTGTGACCGCCACTGCAGTTAATAAAGTGAGCTGTGGAGCTTTTTGAGGAGGTACATCTGGTCTTAGTATTAAGCTGAACCATAACCCCGTTCCTGGTGGTGAGTGCCATTCTCTACCCAACCTTCCTTTACCTTGCAGTTGTTGGTCTGCCACAATGATTGTTCCTTCAGAGGCATCATTCCTCGCAAGCTCATGTGCTAATTCCTGGGTGGTGGTTACTTCATTTTTGAATATAATGTTCTTACCAATTTTATTTGTAGTAAGCAAGGCTTCAATTTCGTCTGCACTGGCATGATTTGGAGTATGAAGAAGACGATAACCTTTTCTAGGCACAGCTTCTAGTTGATAGCCGTTTTTACGTAATTCTTCTATATGCTTCCACACAGCTGTACGTGAAATCCCTAAGTTTTCACTTATCTCTTGGCCTGAGATAAAAGTGTTTGATGTTTTCATTAACAATTGTAATAGTTTACCTCTCATTATAAAGCTGCTCCTTTATAAATGTGACCATTTCCATTTTTTGATTTTCTATTCTTCCCATTACTACCGCCTTCTCAAGTTCTTTTAACATCACACCTATTTTTTCTTTTTTTATACAGGGGAAAACTTCTATTATATCTTTCCCATTTATCTTTAAATCTCTTCTATTCACAATAGGCAGGGAATTATATAAATGTTTAATTAAACAGAAGTTAGTATTAGACCTATATATCCATTGGTGCACGCGATCTATTTGCAGAGCTAGCTCTTCTCCGGTTTGATACACCATATATTTATCCCAAGGAATATAATCTGGGTAATGATTAACAAATTGAAGAATGGCCTTAATCTGTTTTTTATAATGGTTTGAAAACTTCCACGACCCTGTTTTATCCATGGCATTACTCCCATACAACAGCCAGAGAAAAGCAGCCCATTTTTCTGTGATAGTAAGGAGCTCGTCCATTTTCATACGATTTATATCTCGAGTGAAATATACTGCCTTAATATTTTCAGGAAAAAAAGCAGGGACTGCCTTTGAGAATAAACAAGAAAGCGCCCGTGCATGTTTATTTCCTCTCAGCAATTTCTCTATTTCCATTTGAACTCTTTCTATTGGGAGGTTCTTTAAAGCAAATAACTGATTCAGTGCCTGTTCCATAGTTTTTTCTTCGAGAGTAAAGCCTAATTCTGCAACAAAACGAAACCCTCTGAGAATTCGCAAAGGATCCTCTTTAAAACGTTTAAAAGGTTCATTAGCCCTGATGATGTTATTATTTAAATCTACTCGGCCGCATAATGGGTCAATAATGTTTTGTTTTTCATCCATTGCAATAGCATTTATTGTAAAGTCTCTATGATACAAATCAGCTGTTAATGTATTCAGAATGGATCGGAAAGGGCTCACTTCAAACTGAGTGTCCTGCCATCGAATGAAAAACGTAGGGAACTGCTTGGATGGCTGACAAGCGTTGGAGAACATCATTTCTATATCGCGCGGAGAAGCACTTGTTACTACATCAAAATCATTCACTTTTCTTTGAAGAAGAAAATCACGTACCGCTCCTCCAACAATATAGGCGGAAAATCCTTGCGATTGAAAATAATTTAAAAAAAGCAAAGCTTTTTTCCATTGGCTCTCCACTTTTTTCGCCGCCTTTCACGCCTCAAGGTATATCGTTTCATATTGCTCCACAATCAGAGACGAAGCAAATACTTTGCGTACCCGTTGTTCACTAGCCTTAGAAAATGACTTATATAATGAACCATTATTTAAAAGGTATGCTCCACATTCCCCAGCTGATTGTGTATCACCAATAGAACAAAGATAGCCGGTTTCATTGTCCTGGATGACTTCTGGTATACCTCCTGCATTTGTTCCAATGACAGGAACCCCGCAAGCCATTGCTTCAAGTGCAGCTAAACCGAAGCTTTCTTTTTCTGAAAGCAGAAACATTAAGTCAGCAATATTTAAGTAGTCTACTACATTCTTTTGATTGCCTAAAAATAATACACAATCTTTAACTCCAAGCTCTTCTGCCCGTTTAAAAGCTTTATTCCTCTCTGGTCCATCCCCGATCATTAATAATTTCGAAGCGCATTTTTTCTCTAAAACAGAAAAAGCTTCCACAACGTCTACTACTCTTTTTACTGGACGAAAATTTGAAATATGGATAATTACTTTTTCTTCGTCCTGAATTCCATACGCTTGTTTTAGTTCAGCTTTTGAAAATTCAGGATGGTAAACTCTTTCGTCTATGAAGTTGTATATCGTATCAATTGGCTTTGGAGTATGAAGCATTTCCTTTGTTTGAGAAGCGAGTGCATCTGACACTGCTGTGACCTTATCAGAACGATCAATTGCATATCGAATAATTCCTCTTAATGAGGGGTCATGACCTAATACCGTAATATCTGTCCCATGTAACGTTGTAACTACTTTCACATCTCGATTCACCATTTCTTTAGCAAGCAATGCACATACTGCATGAGGCACTGCGTAATGTACGTGTAATATATCCAATTCTTCTCTTTCAATTACTTCAGCCATTTTACTCGCAAGTGTTAGTGAATAAGGCGGATATTGAAATACTTCATATTGATTCACTTCCACTTCATGATAATAAATATTCGGATAAGTCTTATTTAAGCGGAAAGGCAGGCTTGTTGAAATAAAATGGATTTCATGGCCTTTCTCGGCTAACAATTTACCCAATTCTGTTGCTACTACACCCGATCCGCCTACTGTCGGGTAACACGTAATACCAATTTTAATTCTCATCATGAACTCCTTTTCGGTACAACAGAAAAAACGAGCGGAGACCCTTTTTTAAAACCTTCGGCAAATAATACACCTGCTTCTTTTCCAAATAGGAAATCTCTTGCGCGTACACTTTCTATGTAACGATCGTTAAGAGGCGTTCTGACACTTCCATCCCTTTTTATAAACTGACTTTGATAGGAAGTCAGTGCTTTTTCTTTTGTTTTTTGAGTATGAGAAATATCAATAAAAAAATCAGGAACTGAAAAACCATTTATAAAATAATAATAAAGAGATGATGTTTTGTGAGGTTTAAGATCAGAACCCGGGAATTTACGGATTCCTGCATCAAACACTGCCTCTTTTACTAAGTGACAGCAATCGCCATGGTCTGGATGCCTGTCTTCATAATAAGGAGCGAATACGACATCCGGCTGCAGTTCACGTATAAGCGTGATCAGATGAAAATATTCGCTGTCGTCACATTTTAAAGAGCGGTCCGAAAAATCAAGCTGGAACCTTTTTTTCACTCCCATTATTGCCGCAGCTGCTTCTGCTTCATGCTGACGCTCTTCTACTGTACCGTTGGAGGACAATTCCCCTTTTGTCAAATTACAAATATATACATGACCACCATTCTGTGAATGCGACGCAAGCGTTCCGCCCATTCCTATTTCAACATCATCCGGGTGTGCTCCTACCGCAAGTATGGTATCCTTTTTCACTTACTTTTCCGCTCCTTTTGCATTATCTTTCTAAATTCGAAAAAACCATGATTTAACCCTTTTACTAATACTTCAGCTGTTGCCATATTGGTTGCTACAGGTACACTGTGTACATCACAAAGCCTGATTAAGGCCGAAATGTCAGGTTCATGCGGCTGAGCCGTTAAAGGATCTCTAAAAAATAAAATGAGGTCTATTACTCCATCAGCCACTAAGGACCCAATTTGCTGGTCACCGCCGAGAGGGCCCGATAAATGTTTTGTAATGATAATTCCAGTTTCCTGCTCTAGTCTGCTTCCAGTTGTACCAGTAGCATGGAGAGTATGCTTTTCAATAATAGGTTTATAAGCTTGAACAAAACGAATAATATCTTCCTTTTTTTTATCATGAGCAATTAATGCTATATCCAATAAAGCCCCCTCCTACTCCATTATATTTTCAAGACCATAAACGAGGGTTTTTATATTCCACACCGTTTCTACCGCTAATTTTACTCCAGGCATAAATGATTGGCGGTTTAGTGAATCATGACGGATTGTAAGCATTTGACCAGACCCGCCGAACATAACTTCCTGGTGGGCAACTAATCCGGGTAAACGTACACTGTGGACTCGCAAACCGTCTACTTCAGCACCTCTTGCTCCGTCCAATTCTTCTTGTTCTTCCGGATGGCCCTGTGATTTATGAGGTCTCACTTCATTTATCAAAGCAGCTGTTTTCGCTGCCGTGCCAGATGGTGCGTCTAATTTGTGATCATGATGCATTTCAATGATTTCTACATCAGGAAAATATTTTGCAGCCATTTGGGAAAACTTCATCATCAACACTGCACCCACAGCAAAGTTAGGGGCAATGATTGCTCCTATTTCCTTTTCTTCTGCTTTTTGACGAAGTCTTGTAATATCTTCTGGGGTAAACCCAGTTGTTCCCACGACAGGCCGTACGTGGTGATCAAGTGCTAATTCAAGATGCTCTTTTCCTGCTGCAGGGGTTGTGAGATCAATCAGCACATCAGCCTCTGTTTCTTCTAAGCATGTTTCCATATCATCATATATTACAGCATCTTCATCTGGCATGCCTGAAAGCTCTTTAATTTTTTTTCCATTATTTTTCGAATCTACAGCTGCTGCTAGGTGAAAGTCTTTTGTTTCATGCACCAGCTGTACAGCTTCTTTTCCCATTTTTCCTCTTGGTCCTGCAATAATAATCCTTGTGGTTAGGTTACTCATTATGACTTGTCCTCTCCTTCTCTTTTTTTGTCCAGCGATCTGCATCTCTTGTTTGAAACTTTTCCATAACGAGTTCAAACGCTTCATCAAGATTGATATGTAAGGAATTTGCAAAGCAAATCAACACAAATAAAATATCTCCCATTTCTTGTTCCAGGGATTTCTCTGTTTCCGTTTCTTTTTTCGGTTTCTCGCCATAGTAATGATTGATTTCTCTAGCAAGTTCACCTGTCTCTTCACTTAGTCTTGCTAGCATAGCAAGCGGGCTGAAATATCCTTCTTTATATTGTGAAATATGCAGATCTACTTCTTTTTGCATCTCTTGCATTGTTTTTTTCTGCATGTCCATCCCTCACCTTCCATTTAATCGTATCGAATTCCATATCATTTGACAATATTAGTGAATGTTGCCCTATTCATACGTTTTCCTTATAATGGGATAGTATTTATAGAACTCTTCTTTTTATAGAAAGGAGAAGGTTTGTGTCATATACAAAGCACATAAAAAATTCATTTTTTATTTTGCTTGGATCTGCAATTATGTCTTTTGGCCTCGTATATTTTAATATGCAAAATAACTTAGCTGACGGGGGATTTACAGGCATTACACTCATCCTGTATTTTATATTACAAATAGATCCTGCTTATTCAAACCTTTTTTTAAATATTCCCCTCTTCTTCATCGGATGGAAAATTTTAGGGAGAGTCGTATTTTACTATACTATTATTGGCACGATTGGGATTTCTATATTTTTGTGGGTCTTTCAAAAATACCCGGTCCTTCACCTATCCTTAGAAGAAGATATGACGCTTGCCGCATTATTTGCAGGTCTGTTTATAGGAACTGGACTAGGGATTGTATTTCGTTATGGCGGAACGACCGGTGGAGCAGATATTTTGGCCAAATTAGGTTTTCGTTACTTAGGATGGAGTATGGGAAAAACTCTTTTCATTTTTGATGCGTTTGTTATTACCTCTTCTCTTGTTTATTTGGATTACAGAGAAGCAATGTATACACTCGTTGCTGTATTTGTAGCTGCAAAGGTTATAGATTTTATACAACAAGGTGCATATTCGGCCAAAGCCTCCTTTATCATTTCAGAGAAAACATCAGAAATATCACGGGAGATTCTTCAAGAAATGGATCGGGGTGCTACTGTCTTAAGAGGAAAAGGATCCTTTACTGGCTCTGAAAAAGAAGTGTTATATTGTGTTGTTGGAAGAAATGAGCTGGTAAGGCTTAAAAATTTAGTTGAAAAAGTAGATCCGCACGCTTTTGTCACTGTAAATGATGTTCAGGATGTCATCGGAGAAGGCTTTACCTTAGATGAAAACAAAAAACCAATTCATTCTAAGTAAATAAAACAGCGCAAGAGCCTTATAACGACTCTTGCGCTCTTTATTTATTCTTCATTCATTAAAAAGTACATATAAACAAAGCGTACAAGTTCCAGTACTGCAACAAGTGCAGCAGCGACATACGTCAGGGCTGCAGCATCAAGCACTTTTCTTGTTTCTTTTTCTTCATCATTTCGAATAATCCCTGTTGATACGATTTGATGCATAGCACGATTACTTGCATTAAATTCCACCGGAAGTGTCACTAATTGAAACAACACCGCAGCTGACATGAAAACAATTCCTATGAGCAAAAGTCCGCTAGCTCGAAACAATACACCAGCCAAAATTAAGAAAAACGATAAGTTTGAACCAAGATTAGCGGCCGGCACAAGGCTGTGACGAAAACGAAGAAACGCATAATCTTCCGCATCCTGAATGGCGTGCCCCACTTCATGAGCAGCAACTGCCTGCCCTGCGACGCTGGTGCCATAATAATTATCTTCTGACAGTCGAACCACTTTAGCTTTAGGGTCGTAATGGTCTGATAACTGCCCTTTCACCGGTTCCACATCTACATCAAAAATACCGTTCTCATGTAAGATTTTCTTTGCTACTTCAGCTCCGCTCATCCCAGAGGAGTTCGAAACCTTAGAATATTGTCGATAAGCTTTTTTTACTTTCATTTGTGCCCAAATCGGAATGATTAATAATGCTGCAATATACACAATCCAAAGTCCCATTTGTTTTACCCCCTCCAATTATACTTTTAATTTAATTTTATTTAAAACGTCAAATAAAGTCAATAAAGCTGCACTGCAGAGTGTGACGGTAATTTGAACGTTAATCTCTTAAATGCTGCCTTTGTTTTTCTCCTTTATATTTTCTCCATCCTACATAAGTTAACGATACAAATATAGCGCTCCCAATAGACATCATTACTATCCATAAGGAAGGATCAGCTCCAGATTGTTCCTCTTCAGAAAGTACCTCTTGGAACGAGGATCTTAGTTTTTCTATTTCTTGCGCATCTTTTGACTGAAGCCAACCTGAATTATGATCCAGGTAACGAACAAAAGAAATAAAGGGCAAATAACTCTTCTCGTTTACTCCTGTATATATTGCGGGCCTTATCATTTCAAATTGTGCCTGCCAGCCTTGAAAAGCCTGCCGGGCTTCATTAATTTGTCCTTTTTTAACTTTTTCTTCTATGTCATCAAGCATAAGTAATAATCTTTCTGCCGATTTTTTCCATAACGGATTTTCCTGACTAATTACAGCATCTACAGTAAGCCAAAAAGAAAAGACATATTGAATTCTCTGTTGTTCATCAAGTTCGGTCCTAGTTACACCTTCACCAGCACGGTCAAAAGCACGAAACAATTCGGACATTTGATTTGAATTCATATTGTAATCATCAAATGAGACCGAAGGGAAGTGAACAACCATCCATTCATGAATTTGTTTAGCTTCCTCATATTTTCCTTCCTTTACCAGGTCATACATTAACGAAGCCTTCTCGTCCATAACTTTCATGTCTAAAGCAGCATGTTCTTCTGCCATAGTTTGTCCAATTGAACAAAGAAATAATGACAATACGAAAAAAACAACGAAAACATATTTGAGCAACGTACAATCTGAACCGTACGAGCAATTAATTTTCATAAAAAAATCCCTCCTATCTCCTCGTCCCATTCTATGAACAAATGGACAAGAGTAGACCGGAAGGGGAATCTTTTTCAAATTGATTTGTTTCAATTGAACATATTTAAGGCAGGTCCAAAGTAAACCTGTTTTTTTTCACGCCTAATAAATAGGTGACTGTAATAGAAAAGATGCTCAGCCAAAAAGTAAAATAACCTATGTGAGTTATATAATCACTGATCGAAGGAGATACCCAGGGGTACATTCCATAAACATAATCAATGATATCATTGTGCAGCGTCCATAAAGCTGCAGCCATTATATGCCATACTTTAATTCTGTAGAAAGGTGAATACAATACTGCTTGAATGGCCATACCCAAATGAGAAGCAATCAACATATAATTCTGCCAATTTAATTCATCTCCAAAAATACCGCCTGCTATATTCATGACCACAGCCCATAACCCATATTTTATAAGCGTTATAGATGCCAGGGCCTCTAAAAATCCCGCATTTTTCTTAAATAAAAATAATAAAAGTACTACACAAAAAAACAAGCTGGCAGTAGGACTGTCCGGCACAAATACTAAAAAGATGGGAGGGGTTATTTCAAGTTGAACTTTGTACCACCAATAGCCGTAAATAGTACCTAGTATATTTATTATTAGTAGAAGTATCAGCATAGAAGGCATCCCTAAAAATCTAATAAGAAGATTCAACTTCGGCCACCATCCGTTCTTACTTGTCATGAAATAAGCTGCCCCTTTTTAAATAAGGGGCAGCTGTCACTTATAATTACTGCATTATTCTTCAGCTTCACCATCGTCTTCTGTCTCTTCGGCCTCTTCTTCTCCGTTTTCTTCATCCTCGCCATCATTTCCTTCTGGGTTACCCCCGCTGGCAATGTATTCAGCAAGAATATCAAGTTCTTCTTCTGAACCATCGAATTGGTCAGCCGGCATTTCACCAATACCGTTAACAGCGATATCCTTAATAGAATCAGCGTCATAAGAAACATCAAAGAGAGGCGGTCCGGCAGATCCTGCACCTTGAAGCTGATCACCGTGACATCCTATACATCCTTGATCGGCAAATATCTCGTAGCCTTCTGCTTCCGTATCGACTTCTTCTACAGCAGCTTCTTCTTCTTCATCCAGCATTTCACCTTGCTCTGCTGCTGCTTCCCAGTCATGATGGTCTACAGATTCCCAAGTCAGATAAATGGTCGCAAGTACAGCTAAAATCATTAAACCAGAAGCAACCGGTCTTTGAGAAGCTCTTCTTCTCGGTCCATTATCAAGCCATGGTGCAAGTAAAAGTGCACCAAAGGCTAAGCCGGGGATAATCACCGCACCGATTACGGTGAAGTCACCAGCAGCATATTCGTATTTCAAAAGCTGATATAAAAACAAGAAGTACCAGTCCGGCAATGGTATGTAACCGGAGTCAGTAGGGTCCGCCATCCGTTCTAATGGTGATGGATGTGCTACTGTCAAGCATAAATAACCAATTAAAAAAACTGCCCCAACCAGCCACTCTTTCAGTAGAAAGTTAGGCCAAAATGCTTCCGTTTTACCCGGGAATTCCGAATAGTCTTTCGGAATGTTTGGTTTTCGCTCGGCAGGCACGCGGGAATCCCCAACAAATTTCATACCTTTTCCACGATGCATCGGTTTCCCTCCTTATAGATTCTGTCTAATCAATCATTCGTACCTGCAGCACTTACAACGGTCCTGAAATACCTTGTCTTCGAATCATTATAAAGTGAGCTGCCATTAAACCCAGCAAAGCTCCAGGCAAAAAGAATACATGGATTGCAAAGAAACGTGTAAGTGTTTGGGCTCCTATAATTTCCGGGTCCCCAGCTAATAAAGTTTTAGCTAAAGTACCAACCAGCGGAACACTTTCTGCTATTTGCAGCCCAACTACTGTTGCAAAATAAGCTTTCATATCCCATGGGAGCAAATAACCTGTAAAACCTAAACCCAGCATAACAAAAAAGATAAGTACACCTACCACCCAGTTTAATTCTCTAGGTCGTTTATAAGCCCCGGTAAAGAAAACGCGCAAGGTATGTAAAAACATCATCACTATAACGAGACTAGCGCCCCAGTGGTGCATGCCGCGTACGATAAGCCCAAACGCTACTTCACCTTGCAAATATTTGACCGATTCGTAGGCGTTTACAATATCGGGTACATAGTACATAGTTAGAAACATCCCGGACAAGATTTGAATGACAGTAATAAAAAATGTCAATCCTCCAAAGCAATAAACAAACGCTGAAAAGTGGTGAGCAGGGTTTACATGCTCCGGCACTTCATGGTCAGCGATGTCACGCCACATTGGAGTAATATCCAGGCGTTCATCTACCCATTCATACACTCGTTGTAACATAAATGACGCCCCTCCTAAATTTGTGGTTCAGCTTTTCCAAGGTAGACCGTTCCATCTTGCACCTCAACCTGATATTTATGAAGCGGCTCAGTCGGCGGAGTACCTTCAATATTTGTGCCGTCCTTTTCAAAACGTCCACCATGACAAGGACAGAAAAATTGATTAGGATGATCTTCATTAGCATCCCAGTTTACTGTACAGCCTAAATGAGTACAAGTTGGTGAAAGAGCTACAATTTCGTCTCCTTCTTGATAAATCCAAGCTGTTTCCGTTACTTCCGATGTGTACCAGGCATCTTGCTGCTCGTAGGAAAAGTCAAAACGCTGCGGTTCCTCTGTCAGGTCATCAACTTCCGCCACAGCATTCATATCACCTGCAGCCCCAGCTTTCAGCACAGGATCAATCGCAAACCTTGCCATCGGCAAAATCATACCTGCAGCCATAAAACCTCCAACACCTGTGAGCGTATATGTCAGAAACTGACGCCTTGATACGTTATGTTCTTTCTCACTCACCACATATCCCCCCCTGCTATATAAGTTCGGTCCTCACGGACGTATTTTCACACACACTTTTACAAAACTAGGACATACTCATGATAGCCTAGTATTGAATATACTGTCAATCTTTTACGGACCCATTTTACGATCAATTTCGAACTTATGGATTATTTTTCCATTCATCCATCACTAAGGGAACCAACTGTTTTATCTGTTCCGAAATCACTTGTTTTTTGTACTCGTTATCCATGTTTTCTATAGGTACAAGAGGCATCCATACTAATAGATCTTCTATTTCAGCTTCCACTTTTTTCCACGATGGGTCAGATGTTATCAAAATGACATGCTTTGTACCCTCCTTTTTCATCTGGCTGATCCATTTATCAAGGCCTTCTTTGCAGACGGCAATACTATCTTCTTCTAGGTAGGTATAAGGCGGGACTAAAAGCACCCTCCCTTTAAACTGTCTCTCAATCTCTGCTGTTATAACAGTAATAAACTCACCCATAGCAGCACTTTGACGAATTCCATTCCCAAAGTTTATCGGTAATAATGGAATAAGGGCTGTATCAATGTATTCTCTCTCATTAATGAAGAAAAGAATATCTTCTGTTGTCCATTTCATATTTTTACCTGCTTTCTATTAATTTATAAAAAACACATGAAAAAACTTGGCTTGCCGCCAATTTTTACTGCAGAAGCCTTAGTTAATAATGTTATAAAGAAAAAGCTGCCCTTAAAAGGACAGCGCCTTAATTGTATACTATATCTAGTAGTCACCATTGTGCTTTAGTTTTAACAATTCTTGACTGTATGCATAAAATTCTTCTTTATTTTTTGTTTCAAGGGCGTTATCTATTTTTTCTAATAAAGATTTTTGTCTAAACTCAGTTAATAACCGATTTAATACTATATCTGCTGCTACCTCTAATAAAAGCTTTTCTTGTCCATGACCAGGTAAATATGGGTTCTCTTCTAACACAGAGACATAATGACGTTGAAACTCTGCTTCTTCAAAATTAAGTTGCACGTACAATTCTTCATCCGGATGAAGACGGATATCATGGAAGGATCTTTCAGCATCCATTGTAACATATTGATGCTTATGAAACGAAAAAGGAATATCGCCAAGGTCCTCGGCTGATAAAATAATCGCCTTAGGACAGTACTCAGCTTTCTCTACAAAATGAACATGCTCGAGCAGATGATTATCGCTTAGGAGATAATTTAAGATCCAAGCATATTCTCTTCTCTTAATATGCCGACCTTTTAAAAACCATTTTAAAAAATCTCTCTTTTCCATTATAGAAATAGCATTGTTCACCTCTAACCCCTCCTGATTGAATTGCAGCACTCTTACATATTTACATTATAATTCGACGGGCATTCCTTCATTCCTGTCCTTTCTTAAAAAAAATCGTTTTCGAGTTCACTAATATACTGGTGAAGCGATTCATTGGAGGGGTCAAGTGAAAAGGCTTTTTTGAAAATTTTTAAGGCCTGTTCCCTATGTCCCATCTCTAATAAAAGCTTTGCGTATTGATCAAGAAATTCTTCATTATCCTTCAAACCTGCAAAAGCTTTTTCAAAAGCTTGATTTGCTTTTTTAAATTCCTCTTTTTCCCATAAAGCCTTTCCATAATACCAGTCGAATTGGGCATCTTCTTCACCGATATCTTTTAAATAGCTAACAAGATCTTCTATCGATTCATAATCTTCCTGTTCGAGCCACAAGGATAAAACAGAGTTGGCAGCCTCCTGGTTGCCAGGATTAATCGATAGGGCTTCTCTCAGTCTTTCTTCTGCCACTCTTTCGTTCCCTAACGCCATTTGCAATTTACCGGCTTCCATAAACAATACATCGTTATACTCATCAACAGAAAGACCCTGTTCAGCTGTTTTTAGTGCTGCCTCATAATTTTCTAAACCTTCATAGGCACGAATTAAGTATGGGTACAGAGTAACAAAATCAGGATCTGTTTCTTTAAGCTTTTCAAATTCTTTTGCTGCCAACTGATAGTCTTCCAATTGAAGTGCTGTATAACCATAACCAAACATAGAATGCGGATCCTTTTTTTCTTTTAAGCCCTTTTGATAATAGTTTAGAGAAGTTTCAAATTCTCCGGTAGCACTATATGCCTCAGCAAGTCTTAAATCTAAACCTCCTTCAGGAAATTCAAATCCATGCCTTTCTGCTTGTTTTAAATATGGTATACTTTTTGCAAAATCACCTCGTTCTAGATAATAATCTCCTAAACCAGCTAAAAGAACGGGTTCATCCGGAGCTTTTTGCAAAGCATCTTTCAATTTGTTTTCTGCTACTTCATCAAGGCCCTGGAGCTGATAAAGATCCGCTAGAAGCATTTGTGCTCTTAAGTAAGCTTCATCTTCTTCATTTACCTCCAACAACCACTCAATCGCTTCATCTTCCTCGTCCATTTCAATAGCAATTTCTGCGGCCATAGTTAATAATTCGCCTTCTTCTGGATAATAACTAATTAATTCTTCAAGTAATGGTTTTGCTTTATCGAGTCTTCCAAGTTCTTCATATATTTGAATTAGATCATACTTTTCCTGGTGGTCTGCATTTTTTTCAAATTTCTCCAGACTCTCCAGGCCCTTTTCTACCTCTCCTGATTGAATTGTTTTAATTATTTCCTCAAGGTTAATGTGCATTCAAAACCCTCCAACAATTTACACTCCATTTATAGAACGAAGGCGTCCTGGGAAAAGATCATTACAGCACCGGCCAAATCCTTTTGTTGGGTAAATTTGCTGGCCTGCTTTTAATATTTCTCCCCTTAATACTACAATTTCTGGTTCTTGTCCCCAAATCGAAGACGCTTCGCTATCTTTTTCTGTCACTGTTCTTTCGTTGTCATAGTATAACAAATAATCCGCATCTCCTCGAGCAATTGTTCCTTTGCGCGGATAAACTCCGGTAATCTGCATTTCATTCTTGCTTAGAACTGCTCCACTTTCAAACGTGACCACATTAAAATGTTCAGACAGAGCTTCTTCCCATTTCAGTTTGTTTTCTAAGTCAATTTTGGAATCCGGAGGCGGGAAACGAAAAACAAAACTTAATGATGACGGTCCTACAGCTTGTTTAATCCAATCCCAAGGAACATATTTACATTCCTCTAAAGAAGTGAAGTAAACTTCTAAAACCGGATAATTTTGTTTTTTTAAATCACGCACTACGCGAGGTGTGAATTCTTTGCTATGAATGGAAGGAACAAGTATATAATCGATAGGAGCATCTTTTAAACTTGATAAAATTTCCTTCGTATTTTCTTCCAGCTCTTCTCTTTTTAAGATGGGCATCATTAATAGAGAGGTAGTGATACCTTTGCAGATCATTCTTGTCCACTTTCTATTACTTCCCTCTCGGCAGAACTCTTCAACCTTTCCTCCTATTGCTACTTTTGCCGGTTCGATAGAAAAACCAGCTGCGTTAACTCTCAATACTTTTTCGTACTGATGGCGCCCTCTATATAATATAGATTGATTTTCAATTTTTATATTAATTATCCCTCCGCCTTTATTCACAGCACTAACAAGCCAATATTTCATCATTTCCTCTCCCTTCTACTCTTTTAAACGAAGATATGAGTAAGGGGAAAAAAATATGAACTGCTTGATAGTGCTTATGCATACATGAGCAACAAAAAAAGACCCGATAAGTAAACGCTTACAAATCGGGTTAGCAAAAATGCTATTCAATTAAGAGTATGGATAGGAGTGGAGAGAAACCATACGCTACTTTTATTATAACGAAGTGCAGATAAATGTCAATAAAATTTATAAAACTTTTTGTACTTCATACAGCAAACTACCCTGGCACACCGCCCTGATAGTTTACTGTACTCGCTTATTCGATAATATATGTTTCATATAATGCATTCTCTAAGTTTTGACGACCGTCTTCTCTGTCTTTGTCAGAACGGAAGGTAAGCTGCAGTACTCCCATAATATCCTCTCTTGTTTCGATGATACGAATATTAGTAATACTGATACCTGCTTTTCCGAGAATTCCAGTAACATCTGATATGACACCTGGATGGTCAGGTACATCAACAAACAAATCGTAAAACGATGGTAAGGCGCCCTTTTCCTTCACTGGAAGGCCGTCCCTGAACGTTTTAGCCGAATTGAAATACTCTAAAATTTCATCCCCGTTTTCCTCATGCAGTAATTGCTCGACTTTTTTCATTTCATCTTTCCAATTATAAAGCAGCGTTAAAATAGTGTCTTTATTGTGTAAAAGAATATCTCTCCACATTACCGGGCTTGCAGAGGCAATACGCGTAATATCACGAAATCCACCAGCGGCCAGCCGAGAAACAAGTTGGTCTTCTTTCTTAGTATTTTTAACTTGGTGTACGAGCCCTGCAGCGATGATATGAGGAAAATGACTGATTAAACCAGCAAGTTTATCATGCTGCTTTGGTGTTAATTCAATAAAACGTGCTTTGGTACCTTTCAGCCAGTTTTGAAGCTGAATAATTTTATTAGTATTGGTATTAACGCAGGGAGTCAAGATATAAAATGCATTTTCAAATAAATGTGATTTAGCCGCCTGAACACCGCTTTTATGCGAACCCGCCATTGGGTGACCACCAATAAAAGTAACACCTTTTTTGTATAAATGCTTTGCTTTTTGAAAAATTCTTTCCTTTGTACTCCCTACATCTGTTATAATCGAGCCTTCTTTTAAAGGAAGGGTCTCTAATTCTTCAATAATGCATTCTGTTTTTGTAACTGGAACGGCAATAATGATTAAATCTGCACCTTCCACTCCTGCCGCAACCCCTGAGGCAGTATCATCAATCACTTGAAGTGACTGAGCTAGTTTTAATTGATTCTTATCAATATCAACACCAGTTATATGTACGTTATGTTCTTTCTTTATAGATAAGGCGATAGAGCCTCCAATTAAACCCATACCAATAATACATATCTTTCGTTTATCCAAGCCTACCCCCTCCTTCTCTCTTTCCTTTTCGAGGCAATATAACGTTTCTCTCCATTCAAAAGGCAGCAGACGCTTCTACTTACCATACTAGAAACAGGCTGCTGCTTTTAATCATCCTTTAACAGAATGTTTAAATTCGTTTAAACATTCATCAAATGCCTGCAAGAAAAGCTTGTTTTGTTCACTTGTACCTGCCGTAACCCTTATCCAATCTGAGAAACCGAGGGCTTCTCCTGAACGGACAATAATCCCTTTCTTTAATAGGGAGGTAAACATTTTATCTCCTGGAACCCCTGTATGAATTAACATAAAATTCGTTTGTGATGGTAAATAAGAAAGCTGCCTATCATCACAAAAAGCTTCGAATTGATCCAGTGCTTCCCTGTTTTTAATACGGCAGTCTTCAATATAAGCTTTATCATCCAGTGCTGCGATAGCTGCATGCTGGGCTATAGTCGTTGTATTAAATGGCGGTCGAACAGGGTCCAGAATGCTGATTAATTCTTCTGAAGCTACTCCATAACCTATGCGCATAGAAGCTAAACCGTATGCCTTGGAAAATGTACGAAGCACCATTAAATTAGAAAACTCACTTAAATAGGAAAGCGTATTTGGATAATCATCAGCCGTTACATATTCAATATAAGCTTCATCTGATACTACAAGGACATGATCAGGAACTTGCTTTAAAAACTTTTCAAACGCCTCTTTACCAACATAAGTGCCTGAAGGATTGTTTGGATTGCATACCCATACAATTCTTGTCTTGTCATCAATTTGATCAAGCATACGTGGCAGATCATGAACACCGTCCTTTAATGGTACTTCTCTAATCTCAGCTCCTTCAATGACGGCATTGTGTTTATATTGAGAGAAAGTCGGTGCAGCCATAACAGTATTGGTTTCCGATGTTAAAAAAGCACGGCAGAGCATTAGAATGACTTCATCAGAGCCAGCACCAAATATTAACTGACTCTTTTTTATGTTAAAATCCTGGGCAACTGCTTCACGAATGCTTGCAGCATAACCGTCAGGATATATTTCAGGATGCAATGCTGCTTGTTTAACCGCTTCATGTACTTTCGGAGAGGCACCGTAAGGATTTTCATTTGAGGCTAATTTATGGACTTCTTTTAAACCGAGTTCTTTTTTCACTTCTTCCATTGGTTTCCCCGGTTTATATGGTTCCATCCCCAATAATTGAGATTTGACTTTCATGCTTTAGCACCTCACATCAATAAATTCTTTTCTCTTTTTCTATGTTACGATGAAATGAGAGAAGAAACAAATGTTTTTATGTTTTGGAGAGCAATTTGTTTATTCTTTTCCTCATGTGACAAATCACTTAAATATTCTTCCACTTTTTTCATTATAGCGCTTCCGACAATAACCCCATTACATACGCCATTCAGGCTTTCGACATGCTCGGGTTTTGAAATACCAAAACCAACTGCTACTGGGACAGTACTGGCAGAGTTCACGTTCTTAATAAACGTATAAGCTTCCTCTGAAAATGACTCCCTGGTTCCAGTTACACCCAGGCTGGATACACAATATAAGAAGCCTTCTGCTTTTTTTGCTATTTTTTCTATTCGTGTTGTCGAGGTTGGAGCTACAAGGGAAATATTAGCAAGACCCTTTTCTTTAGCATTATTACTAAGTTCCTGGCTTTCTTCATATGGAAGGTCTGGAATTAAAACACCGTCTGCTTCATTTTCTTTCACCCTATTAAGAAAAGTCTTTTCTCCCATTTGGAGAACGGGATTAAAATACGTAAATATGATAACTGGAATAGTTACACCTTTTTTTCTCATTTCCGGTACAAGACGGATTGCCCGGTCAAGGCTCATTCCTTGCTCAAGTGCCCTTTTTGCCGAACGCTGTAATACCGGTCCATCTGCTAGTGGATCTGAATAAGGAATTCCAAGCTCTAAAATATGAGCCCCTGCTTCTTGCAAGGTTAAAGCAAGGTCTATTGTTGCAGCTGAATCCGGATCTCCTGCCATAATAAATGGAATAAACAATGGGTATTCTGCTTGTTTTGCCGCCTCACTAACACTCATTCTAGTCATGCTTCAGACTCCTTTTCCATTGCCTCTTTTATGGAATTTACATCCTTGTCTCCTCTTCCAGATAGACAAATTACCATGATTTGATCTTTCCCCATCTTTTTTGCTTTTTCAAATGCCAGATGCAGAGCATGAGCAGATTCAATTGCAGGGAGAATGCCTTCCGTTCGTGTTAATACAGAAAGTGCGTTAAGAGCCTCCTTATCCGTCACTCCTTCATAAGACACACGCCCGCTTTCTGCAAGATGTGCATGCTCGGGCCCGATCCCCGGATAGTCCAGGCCTGCTGAAATAGAGTAAGGTTCAATAATCTGACCGTTTTCATCCTGAATGAGATACGTAAGAGAACCATGTATTACTCCTTTGGTTCCTTTAGTAATAGTAGCAGCATGCCTATCAGATGAAAGACCTTTTCCCGCTGCTTCAGCCCCAAATAATTTCACTTCGTCTTCTAAAAAAGCGGAAAACATTCCAATTGCATTGCTTCCTCCCCCTACACAAGCAGCTGCCGCATCAGGAAAAGTTCCTTCTTTTTCTTGCAGCTGTGCTTTTGTTTCATCCCCTATGATCCTCTGAAAATCTCTAACCATTTTTGGATATGGATGAGGACCTACAACAGACCCGATAAGGTAAAAGGTATCTTCTACATTAGCCACCCAATAACGTATGGCTTCATTTGTAGCATCTTTTAATGTTCTGCTTCCTGACACCGCCGGTACAACTTCAGCTCCAAGCAGCTCCATTCTAAACACATTAAGTTCCTGACGCCTCATGTCTTCTTCTCCCATAAATACCTTGCATTCAAGGCCGAGACGGGCACAAACAGTAGCCGTTGCAACGCCATGCTGGCCGGCACCTGTTTCAGCAACAATTTTTCTTTTCCCCATTCGTTTGGCAAGCAGAGCTTGTCCCACAGCATTGTTTAATTTATGTGCACCCGTATGGAGCAGATCTTCTCTTTTTAAGTAAATTTTAGCCCCACCCAATTTATGCGTAAGTCTTTCCGCATACGTTAACGGGGTCGGACGGCCAGCATATTCTATCAGAGTATTTTTATACTCTTCCACAAATGAAGTATCTTCCCATGCCTCTGTCAGTGATGATTCTAATTCTTCGAGTGCATACATTAATGTTTCAGGTACAAATTGTCCGCCGAAACCGCCAAAACGCCCATTTATATCTGGATAGACACTACTCATTTTTCTCCAACCTCTTTTCCAAACAAATCAATTTATTTTCATCTTTTAAGCCTTCTGTTTCCAAACCGCTTGATAGATCAATTCCCCATGGCTTAAAAGGCATTAATGCCTCCACGTTGTCAGGGGTAATGCCGCCTGCAATTAAAACTGGAAGGCTGTAGTTTTTACCGAATTCAACATATTCAGGTACATGTGACCAGTCAAAACTTTGTCCTGTACCGCCCCATGCCCCTTTTACTTTGGCATCAATCACAAAACCATCGACGCTAGATAAATATTCGTTCATTTGAAAAATCGTGTCTTCATCATGGGGAAGGGCCTTCCACACTTCAAGATTAAATGTTTTTTTTACCTCTGCTGCTTTTTCAGGAGATTCTGCTCCATGCAGCTGAATAACATCAGGTGAAAGAACTTCTACCGCTTCTCGTATTTCTTTTAACGGGGCATTAACAAAGAGAGCTGCCACCTTCTTTTCAGGCAATTTATGCCTTTCAAGCCAGGAAGCAGCCTCGTGAGGCGTTACTTTTCTTTTACTTTCCGCCATTACAAAGCCTACATAATCTGCACGGGAAAGAGACGCAACTTTAACATCGTGTTCTGAATGCAAGCCGCAAAGCTTAAGATAAGGACTGATCATGAAACTTTTCTCCTTTTAACTGACGTAAAGCAAGCTCTACGTTTGTCTGCCTCATTAATGACTCGCCCACTAATACAGCATCTGCCCCATAGTTTTGAACAAACTGTAGGTCTTCATGTGTATATATGCCGCTTTCGCTTACAAACACACTATCAGCAGGTATACATTTACTCAATTCCTCAGTTACCGTTAAAGTTGTATTAAACGTCTTCAAGTCACGATTGTTAACGCCAATTATAGCAGGTTTAAAGATTTTCATCACGCTTTCTAGTTCTTCTTTAGAATGAAATTCAACGAGTACTTCAAGACCTTTTTCATCAGCTTCCAAGTATAACTCATGTAAATGCTGCGGCTCTAAAGCTGCTGCTATTAAAAGAACAGCATCTGCACCAATTCGTTCACTTTCTTCTAATTGCAAGCGGTCAATAATAAAATCTTTTCGCAGGACAGGAATAGATACTTTATTCTTAACCGCTGTTAAATATGCGCGCTTTCCTTGAAAATAAGGCTCATCAGTCAACACAGAAAGAGCTGCCGCTCCTCCTCTTTGGTAACTTTCGGCAATGGATTCAGGATGAAAATCAGATCTGATTAACCCTTTTGACGGGGAAGCTTTTTTCACCTCTGCAATCACCTGTACGTTATTGTTTTGAATAAGCGCTTTTTTAAGAGAATACCTAGAAACATCCACACGTTGAGGCAGCTGTAAACTCTGTACCTCTTCTTTTTTGGTTTCGATAATTTTATTAAGCATGCTGTTCTTCCACCTTTTCTTTTCGTAAACGCTGCAGCTGCTTTAGAACCTTACCGTTTTCTAATGCAGCTTTTGCCTCTTCTGCTCCTTCTTCTACTGAAGCAGTATTATTAGAAACATACAGGCCTGCTGCAATATTTAAAATCAATATATCTTTAGCTGCTCCACTTACATTACCTTGAAAAATGTCTTCTATAAGGTCCGCACTTTCTTTCGAATTATTGACTTGCACAGGGGCGATTGGTGCCCTTTTTAATCCAAATTGCTCTGGGGTAATGGTGTATTGTTTAACTTCATTATTTATTAATTCAGTTACATACGTTTTTCCTGTAATGGTTATTTCATCAAGTCCGTCTTCACCGGTCACAAACATAGCTCGTTCAGCTCCCATTCGCTGAAGGGTTTGAGCCATTTTCAATCCGTATTCTTTGTTAAACACCCCAATCACTTGAGCTCTGGCATTTGCAGGATTTGTAAGAGGACCTAACAAGTTAAAAATAGTACGGAAGCCTATTTCTTTTCTGGGAGTAACAGCATGTTTCATAGCTACATGGTATAACGGAGCAAACAAAAATGCCATGTCTTGATGTTCAAGAGAAGAAGCTGCTTCTTCTGGGGAAGTTTGAACCGCCAGCCCTAATTCTTCCAACACATCAGCACTTCCGCTTTTTGAGGAAACAGAACGGTTGCCGTGTTTTGCAACTTTTACCCCAAGAGAAGATAATGCTATTGCTGAAGCAGTAGAAATATTATACGTTGAACTTTTATCTCCGCCCGTTCCGCACGTGTCAATTACAGCATCTTCCTTATGAGGAATCTTTATTACATGATTTTTCATCGACCTTGCAAACCCCGTCATCTCATCGACTGTTTCTCCTCTAAAGCGCAGCACAGTTAACAAGCTTGCAATTTGACTCTCTGTGGCTCTTCCTTCCATAATCTCATCCATGGCAGCCTTCGCTTCTTCTTCCGCTAATGTCTTTCCTTCAATACATGCGTTCAATATGTTTTTCAGCATGTTGTCTCTCCTCCCTTTTTTGACCAAACATTTTTTCTGCGGATTCCACTGCTTTTAATAGAGCCGCTGCTTTATTTTGTGTTTCCTCATATTCTTTTTCTGGTATAGAATCTGCTACAATCCCTGCCCCAGCTTGTATTCTTGCTTTATTGTTTTTAACTATCATCGTTCTTATTGCAATACAAGAATCGATGTTGCCGTCAAACCCTAAATAACAGACGGCACCTGCGTATATACCTCGACGTTCAGGTTCTAATTCCTTTAAAATCTGCATAGCTCGAAATTTAGGAGCGCCTGATACTGTGCCGGCTGGGAATGAGGATTGAAGCGCTTCAATCGACTTTGTATCGGCTGCAAGTCTTCCCGTTACTTTTGAAATGATATGCATTACGTGAGAGAATTTACCAATCTCAAGGAGAACAGGGGTGTCGACAGACCCGTATTCTGCAACTCTTCCAACATCATTTCTTGCCAGGTCGACCAGCATGTAATGTTCTGCTTTTTCTTTTTCATCTTCTAAAAGATCATGTTCAAGTTCATTGTCCTCTTTCTTGGTACGACCGCGCTTTCTCGTCCCGGCAATCGGATGAATTTCTACGTGGCTATCCTGTACCTGGATTAACCTTTCCGGTGAGCTTCCCACTACTTCCTGACCGTCAAGTTTTAAATAAAATAAATACGGCGACGGGTTTATCATTCGAAGAGCCCGGTATATATCAAAAGCGGAAATTGTAATCTCTTTTTCAAACCGCTGTGAAAGAACGGCTTGAAAAATATCGCCGGCTTTTATATATTCTTTAATTTTTTCAACGTCGTTTAGAAATTTTTCCTTTGGATAATTGGAAACAACTTCTTTAAAATTTACACTTGCTGCTTTTGTGATTGGTGATAAAAATGCTTCATCTTTTGAACCGGAAGCGAGCTGTTCCATTAATGCAGATACAACTGATTTGGAATGATTATAACGATCGGAAATATCAGCTTGGCTTTCTGCATCGTAATGGATAAACGTCAGCTCTTTTGTATCATGATCCAATACAATTAGAGTTTGGCAAAAGAGTAATACAACTTCATCCTCGCAAACAGGATCCTCGGTTGAATGCAAATCAGGCTCAAAGTTTTCCACCGTGTCATATGGAATAACACCAACAGCGCCTCCTTTAAAAGGAACTTCCACATCAGGAGAACCTGGCTTTAGCCATTTAATAGACTCTTCAAACAATACAGCAAGGTCATTATTTTCTAAAAGGATTTGTTCTTGTTTATCGACAAAAAGATATTTATCGCAGCGGCTTAAAATTTTATATTGCGGGGCCAATCCAATGAATGAATATCTTGCCCATGGAGACGCTTCATCTTTACTCTCCAACAGAAATACCGCATCTTCTTCAAGCTTTCGGAAGACTTCAATTGGGGTCAAAGTATCAGAAAAAAAACGTCTGACATATGGAACCAATTTGTTATTTATCGATTGATTTTTAAATGTGTGAAAAGAAGTTTCGGACATGGGCTCACCTCTGTTTTATGACAAGAAGAGAGCATGAAGGAAGGAGAGATAAAGAAAGGGTTGATATAGATTACCTGGAAAGGACGAAAGACAATGAAGTACTTTTACTCTCTGTCAAAATCCGCCCCCTAAATATATAAAGCCTGAAACAAGCAGTTTCAGGCGGTTGACTACAATTACTCCGCTCTTCTCATCTCTGCTCTTCTCTTCTATCTGCACTCTGCTCGACTATTAATATATTATTTTTTACTCATCTTATCTTATCTTATCTAATTCCATACTACACACTTTACTTCTTTTTTGTCAACTCCAGGTCAGGACGGAGCTCTTTTGCGTTTCGCAAGTAAATGTGCTGTACGTCTTCTTGCTTTGTATTTATTTCTGCCGACAGCATAATTCTAATACATAATGGCAAACTGCCTGGAACAGGAATCTCTTGTGCACACATTACTGGTACGAACTCCCATCCTTCTAATAAACGTATGGCTTTTGCCGGAAATGCTGCATTAATGTCAGAAGTTACTGTAAACCATATCTGCGAAACGTTTTCCGGTACCAATTTATTTGCCGCGATCATTTCCTCCAGTAGTTTTTTTGTGCTGGTCACTATATCATCTTGTTGATTTTTGTCGATTGTTATTGCTCCGCGTACCCCTCTAATCATACACCGTATTCCCCCTTTGTTCCTTTGCCAGCAGATCAAACAGCAGCTTTTCGTCTATTGTATTTAAAAGGGGCCTGCCGGGTTCTTTTACTAATACGAATTTTATTTTACCGGCACTTGCTTTTTTATCTTTTTTCATTGCATCTATTAATAATTGTGCCGAATAATGAGATGGTGCCTCTATTGGATACCCAAGCGATTTAAACCAATCTCTTTCTTGGTTGATATCCCATGAGGAAATCCATATTTCATTACTTAAACGCATTGCAAATAACATTCCCGCTGCTACTGCTTCTCCATGTGTTATCTGGCCATATCCAGAACTCTTCTCTATGGAATGTCCTAAAGTATGTCCAAAATTCAAAAACGCTCGTATTCCTGATTCTTTTTCATCTTCTTTTACTATGTCTGCTTTAATAGCTATTGACCTTTTTAAAAATTGGCGTATAGTGTCTTTTTTTATATCTTCTGTCGTACGAACATTTTTTTTTAACCACATTAAGAATTCTGGATCCTGAATATAGGCATGTTTAATCATTTCAGCAAAGCCTGATCGCCATTCTTTATCAGGCAGGGTTGATAAGGTATCCGTATCATAAAGCACAGCTGAAGGCTGGTGAAAGGCACCTATTAAGTTTTTTCCTAAGGAATGATTGATACCAGTTTTTCCTCCGACACTGCTGTCATGGGCAAGAAGAGTTGTAGGAACTTGCACAAATGGAATACCTCTCATATAAGTCGCTGCAGTAAAGCCGGCTAAATCTCCAATAACTCCTCCGCCAAGGGCAAATATAACGGATTGGCGATCAAGTCCTTCTTCTATGCAAACACTCAAAAGTTTCTCGTAACTGGACATCGATTTAGAAGCTTCTCCATCCGGAACCGCAGTAATACTGACTGGAAGGACCCGTCCAAGGATATTTTTCAATTTCGTTCCATATAGCTCTCCTACATTTGTATCCGTTATAATCAGCGCCCTGCTCTTATCCTCTAACAGTGTATGAAGAAGCTCTGGTGCCTTGTTCAGAACGCCTTTTCCAATATATACGGGGTAAGAAGTGTCAGCAGTCTTAACAGTCAATTGTTCCATTAAAAATCCCTCGACCACTCATAATGTTCTTGCAAATTTCTCTTTATAGCATCCACCCGGTCAGAACCAAACATATCAAGCAAAGCACTAGCTACTTCAAATGCAATAACATTTTCCATAACTACCGAAGCAGCCGGTACGGCACAGCTGTCAGAACGTTCAATACTTGCCTTAAAAGCTTCCTTCGAATCAATATCAACGCTTTCTAATGGCTTATATAAAGTAGGAATAGGCTTCATAACTCCTTGAATGATAATTGGCATTCCGGTTGTCATTCCGCCTTCAAATCCGCCTAAATTATTAGTTTTTCGCTGATATCCATTTTCTTTATCCCAAGTAATTTCATCGTGCACTTTGCTCCCCGGCCGCCTGGCTGCTTCAAAGCCAATGCCGACTTCTACTCCTTTAAAGGCGTTAATACTCATAACGGAACCTGCGATTTTTGCATCCAGTTTACGGTCATAATGAACATGACTCCCAAGACCAACAGGCACACCGCTGATTACTGTCTGTACTACACCGCCTATTGAATCCCCTTCTTTTTTAGCATCATCAATCGCTTGTATCATTTTGCTTTCTGCGTCCTTGTCCAAGCAGCGAACAGGGGACGCTTCGGTTCTTTCTTTTAAATCATTAATACTTTCATAGTTCGTGTTTTCTGCTTTAATGCCGCCTATTTCAAGAACCTGCCCGCCAACTTCTATTCCGAACGTTTTTAAAACTTTTTTAGCGACAGCTCCTGCACATACACGTGCGGTTGTTTCACGGGCAGAAGAGCGTTCTAATACATTCCGCATATCCCTATGCCCGTATTTTAATGCTCCGTTTAAGTCCGCATGACCCGGGCGGGGCCGAGTAATTTTCCGCTTCACTTCCTCTTCTTCTTCAGGTGTTAACGGTTCTGAACCCATTATTTTTCGCCAATGTTTAAAATCATCATTTTCTACAACAAGCGTAACAGGGGCACCGGTAGTTCTGCCGTGCCTTACTCCACTGACGATTTGAACTTTATCTTTTTCTATTTGCATACGGCGGCCGCGCCCGTATCCTCCCTGTCTGCGGGCAAGTTCCGTATTAATATCCTCCTGAAGCAGCTCCATATTAGCTGGAAGGCCTTCTATGATAGTGGTCTGCTGCGGACCATGTGATTCACCTGCGGTTAAATATCTCATCTATTTCCACTCCTCTTTACATACTGCCGTAATCTCTCTTTAGTGCTTTTATGCATTAAATGATAACATATTTATTTTTTTATGTGTGTGTCGATTAAAATTTTTTTAGAATTTACGAAAAAGACCAATAAAAATAAATAATATGACGTTATTCTATATCTTTTATTTTTTTGTAAAAAAAAGTATCTTCTGTTTCAAAACCATATCGGATTGGATTAAATATTTGTTCAGTGCTCCCCACAAACAATACACCGCCCATTTTTAATGCTTTATTAAACCTTCTGTAGATCGAATGCTTTGCTTCTTCCGTAAAATATATTAATACATTGCGGCATACGATGAGGTCATGTTCCGGTTCATACACATCTCTTAATAAATTATGCTTTTTAAAAGTGATACATTTTTTCAAGGAGTCTCTCACACGATATCCAGCCGTTTCCTTAACAAAATGCTTTTGTATTTCTTCTTTTGGTAATTTTTTTAAAGCCCTTTCAGTAAAAAGACCTTTTGCCGCGCGTAACAGAATAGCTTCATCTATATCTGTTGCCAATATTGAATGAGATTTACAGCCTCTATACTGATCAAGAATAATAGAAAGCGTGTATGGCTCTTCCCCGGTAGAACATGCTGCAGACCAAATTTTCAGCTCTGAATTATCTTTAAGAAGCCTTGGAAAAATTTTTTTTGTTAAAACCTCCCACCGCTTTTGGTTTCTAAAAAATTCTGAAACATTTATCGTCATTTTTTCTAAAAACTCAGTTAGTATTGCTTCATCCTTATCAAGTCCCCTGTCATAGAATTCCTGAAAACTTGAGAAGTTTTTTTTCTCGAAAAAAGAACGCAGGCGTCGTTTCATCTGGGCTTCTTTGTACATCGACAAATCGATGCTTGTTTTCTTTTTTACCTTATGTACAAACTGTAAATAATCATCTGAATTATCATAGTGGTTTTTTGACTGGATTTTCATGTGTTCATTTCCTCTCTCTTTATAACTTGTTTTATTATACCATTCCCTCCTATTACGGACAGTATTGAAAACATAAGCATTCTATTTAATTAAAAACGCCTTTTGCGGTAGCAGCAAAAGACGTAATAAAAAATGATTAAACCCACTCAGAAATAGTTTTGTTGTATTGAATTAAATCATCTTCGTTAAAAAATAAGCCAATTTCTCTTTCAGCACTTTCCGGAGAATCTGAACCGTGAATCACATTCATGCTTACCTGCACTCCAAAATCACCGCGAATCGTGCCTGGATCTGCATCAGCAGGGTTTGTCGCTCCCATCATTTTTCGTGCTGTGGTAATAACACCTTCCCCTTCCCATACCATTGCAAAAACAGGGCCGGACGTAATAAAAGAGACTAACTCCCCAAAAAATGGCTTGTCTTTATGTTCTCCATAATGTTCTTCAGCAAGCTCTTTTGGTATTGTCATTAATTTTCCAGCAGCCAAATTAAATCCTTTTTTCTCAAATCGATTAACGATTTCTCCTATAAGGTTTCGCTGTACACCATCCGGCTTTACCATAATAAATGTTTTTTCCATTCCTACCCCTCTTTCTTCCTATGTATTCCAGTTAAACCTATATGATTATAACAAACTATGAAAGCGTTCGCAACGGCATAAAAAGAAACCTCCTCTGTAAAGAAGAGGAGAAAAGCTGGATATATTAATGATTTCTTCCGCCTATGTATTTTGCAATATCGCTTAGAGATTTTTTTGCAGATATGTCAGACAGGCCTTCCAGAGCCAGGAAAGCTTTTTGTAAATATTTTTTACTTAATTCTTTGGAATACTCAATACCTCCGGAAGCCTTTACCATTTCTAAGAAAGGGCTGATGTCTGTATCGAAATAGTCTTTTTTCCGGCAAAAAGCAGAAATGTCTGACCGAATCTGTGAGTCGCTGCACATTGCATATAATGCTGGCAGCGTTATATTGCCCTGAAGAAGGTCACTGCCTGCAGGTTTCCCCAGCTCTTTTTCTGTTCCTGTAAAATCTAATATATCATCAATGATTTGATACGACATCCCTACATTATAACCGTAATGAAATAATCTTGACTGGTCTTTCGGGGACGCACCAGCACTAACAGCCCCTAATTGACAACTCACAGCAATTAATAGCGCCGTTTTTCGTTTTATTCTTCTTAAATATATTTTTAACGTCTGATCCCAATTATATTGATCTCTGATTTGCTCAATTTCTCCAAGGCACATTTCAAACATAGCACGTGAAATAATGCGGTGAATGTCTTCATTTTTAAAATAAGCAGCTTTTTCAATGGCTTTTGCAAAAATATAATCACCAGTGTACATAGCAACACGATTATCCCATTGTGCTTTAATCGTTTTCTTTCCTCGCCTAAGTTCCGCATCATCAATGACGTCATCGTGAACAAGAGAGGCCATGTGAATGAGCTCCAAAGCTACTGCTATATGTTTTAACCTTTCAATATCGTAGCTGCCAAATTTAGCGCTCAGTAATACAAACACAGGGCGTATCCGCTTCCCACCTGCTTGAAGCAAATGAAGAGAAGCATCCCTTAAGACAGGATGCTCCGCTTCCACGGACCTTTCCAGCTCTTTTTCAATTTTATATATATCAGATTTAAGAAACAAATATAAGTCCGCCAACTTCATGATATTCACCTTCAAAATAAGTATTGCACCTCGTTTCCGGCAAGCCACATGTCAATATCTTGTACTGTTTTTTTAAAGTAGCCATGTTTATACATAAGTCTGTAATAATATAAAAGGCTCTCTTTTTCCTTCTCTTGAAACCCGTAATGCAGACTTTGAAAATAATTTATCCAAAATTCCTGGTTTCCCCCGTGTTTTTGCTGAATGGCTGCTGTCATTTCTTTAAGATGAGAAGTTAGAGCAATCTTTTTGCTGTATAAAAACTCTTTGTACAGTGTCTTCAAAACATCGCCTTTTTTCTTTACCGCTTCTTTTCTGACAGCAAAAACAGCGTAAGTCATAGGAAGACCAGTATGATCATGCCACAGCCCACCAAGGTCATAACAGTATAAACGGCCGTTATTTTTCCAAAAGGTTCTAATTGCATCATCACCAATTAATAAAAAAGCATCATAGTTTTTTTCCATTTCTTCTGGATCTGGAGCCATTGTTGTATATTTTATATTTTTCATATTATAAAATTCTGCTGCAATAACTTTCCACAAGTGTACCGAAGTAGCACTAGATGAGGTTAATGCGATTCTCATTCCTTCTAACTTTTCTAAAGGCTTATGTGAAAATAAAAAAATAGAACCAACATTTCCATAAGAGGATACGGACAAACCAGGCATAAGCGTGTATTGACCAGCAGCTTCTCCAAAAGCAAAAGAAGAAATTCCTCCAACATCAATTGTTCCTTGTTTCATTCCCTCATTTAAACCAGCGGGAACTTTTGGAATGAAAGTACAACCTTTAAATTTTAAATATTCTCGATTTATATAATAAAACATCGGTAAAATATTAGTATATGAAATTTCTCCAATGGTTAAGCTCATTTTTAGCTCCCCCACCTCGTAAATAGGGAATGATGGACGTTTAATGCATCCAATACCTTTCCTACTACAAAATTAATAAGATCATCTTTCGTTTCCGGAAGATGATAAAATCCCGGCATTGCAGGAATGATATGACTTCCATTTTTTTCAGCTTTAAGCATATTTTCCAGATGAATTCCATTAAGAGGGGTTTCCCTGGGAACAAGAATTAATTTGCGCTTTTCCTTCAAGACTACATCGGCAGCTCTTTCTAATAAGTTACCAGAATTACCGTTTGCAATTTTAGAAAGAGTACCCATAGAACAAGGAATGACTACCATGCCATCCGTCCGATATGACCCGCTTGCCACTGGTGCTTTAAAATCACGAAGCCCATGAATTTCTAATGAAGTTTCAACTGATTCAGGAAACAGTTCCTCTAAACAAGCTTGCCTGTCAGAGGTATCTAGCTTTAATTCTTCGCGAAATACCTGCCATCCTGCTTCACTGATTAATAGATGTACCCGATAATTATTTTTAAGCAGCTCCTGCGTAAGCCTTATTCCATAAATTGCCCCGCTTGCCCCAGTTATAGCTACTGTAAATATTTTTTCGTTCTGGTTCATAACATAATATCCCCTATCGTAAAGAGAAGCATAACGATGCTGATAACCCCATTCATCGGAAAAAAAGCAACCTTTACTTTAGATAGATCGTCTGGTTTTACAATAGAATGCTCGTAAGCCATAATAACTCCTGCTATTAAAACACCTGCCAAATATACAAAAGATAACGGTGATAAAAAATGAAGCGTCAATAAAGAAATAAAGCTAATAAGATGAAAAAACCGCGCCATATATAAAGCTTTTTTCACACCAAATTTTGCTGGAATAGAAAAGAGACCAACTTTTCTATCGTAATCTGCATCCTGGGTTGCATAAATGACATCGAAGCCTGCAATCCAAAATGCAACAGCTGAAAACAACAAAAACGCTTCACTTTGAAGGGTGCCTGTAGCACCAACCCATCCGCCAAGAGGCGCTATCGCAATGGTTACACCAAGAAAAATATGACAAAGCCAGGTAAATCGTTTTGTATAAGAATAAGCAGTTAGAAAAAAGACAGCTATAGGCAGCAAATATACAGATAGCATGTTCAACTGATAGGCAGATATAAATAATAAGACAAAGGAAGCAGTAATAAATAAAATACTCTGGTTTATAGTTATTAACCCCGCAGGGATAGCCCTCTCAGCTGTTCGGGGATTTTTTTTGTCAATTCTTGCATCAATTACTCTATTTAAGGTCATTGCCGCACTCCTTGCCCCAACCATAGCAAGCGTAATCCAGACCCACTCTGATATAGTCGGCCAGGTTCCTTCTACCATTAAACTGCCTAATACGGCCCCTAAAAATGCAAAAGGAAGGGCAAAAACTGTATGTTCAAATTTAATCATTTCTAATATTATTTTTAACTTTTTCATTTCACCTTTTCCTCGCTTTTAAGGAAAGTTCCTTTCCTAGCAAAATGTGCAGCAGCTGTTCCCATAGAATATGGGACAACGCTGACTTGCTGGAATCCTGATTCTGAAAACAAAAAAGCGAGTAAACTTTTATTTGGGAAATTCATCGTAGACTCTTGCAGCCAGGAGTATTCTTCATAACTTCCAGCCAAGTATTTTCCTAGAAGCGGCATTATCCGCTTAAAATAAAAAGAGTAGACTCCCTTTATTTTTTTCAGCTCGGGCTGGGAAGTTTCGAGACATACAGCTAATCCTCCCGGCTTTAAGACACGATACATTTCCTTTAAAACAGTTTGATAGTTGGGAACATTACGCAAACCGAATCCAATCGTAACAAAATCAAATGTATTGTCTTCAAACGGCAGATTCATAGCATTTCCTTCTATTAATTCCACATTATTAAGCTGTCTTTTTTTCAACTTTTGCTCTCCGACTTTAAGCATGCTCTTACTAAAATCCAGGCCCGTGACATGGCCGCTCTCCCCTGCCGCTTCCGCAAGATTTATAGCCCAGTCTGCTGTACCACAGCAAACATCAAGGGATTTAGCTCCTCGAAAAACCTTCATTCTTTTCATAGTATCTTTTCGCCATAATTTATGAAGCTGGAAACTTATAATAGAGTTCATCTTATCATATTTGTCATGAATGGTTTCAAAGACCTCATGTACTTTTTCTTCCTTCGATCTTTGCATCTTATCCCTTCTCCCGTTACTTTATCTCTGCTTCGTATTCCATTGTTATCCATTTTTTCAACCTATTATAAAGAGGAATACTTAGAATAGAAGGATAAGCTTCCAACTGTTTCTTTAACTTCTTCTGCAATTCATCAATCTTTTCATTCAGGAAAGCTTTTGTTTGGGCAGGCGGCCATTCTGTAACTATATCCGTTTCATATCCTTCTGTAAAAGTATGGATGGCTGTTGCGAATGCAGATAATAATTTTGATCTGGATTTTTGCTTTTCTTTTAATAACCTTTTCAATAAAAAGAAAGTTTCTGCAAGAGCGCCAAGCTCCTTTCTTTTATAAAAACAAGCTATGTCAGAAACAAATCCTCCTTCGACAATTTCTAATCGTTTCATTAATTCTTGTTCAGATTGATTTTCAGAAAAATGAAGGCTCATTTTTTCTTCATTAATTTTTTGAATGGAGCTGCTAAAAACAGGAAGTATATCATTATGGGCTTTTTTGACCAGCATATAATAGTAAAGGCTGCTGAAAAAATCCCCAGCTAAAACCGTCAGCTGTCTTGGTTTTTTTTCAATATTATCGGTTACTTCTGTATTCAAAACTTTTTCATGCGTAAGAAAAGCGGCCTGCACCAATAGAGCAGACAATATCTGCTCTCGTTTTTCTTCTAATGACAGTTTGGATTGATCCATTATTTCTAATAAAAACATTATAATGTCATACTCGATTTCCGCATCATCAATATGTTTTTTTAAATAAGGGTGGGTCGTCATCTTTAAAAACTGTTTTTCAATACTTTTGATTTCTGTAGCCTGCTGTTGTGATTCTATCATGTATGACGTCCCCCCCAATTGGTACCGTGGTAGCTATGTACTTAATTGAAATTCACCGATGTTATTATAGCATAGAAAAGAAAAGAGCCGAAACCTTTAATAGCGGCGTTTTAACTCAAGTCAAAAATATTACAGCTGTTATAAACCTAAAAGCGATCGGCATGCCGTTTGCAGCTAATCCTCTGTTTTTAATTCCCCATGGCTCGTCTGAATAACAGCTTTCCCTCTCACTTTTACAGCGGAGGTATGTTCGGTAAACTGAGCAATCATCACTTCACCTTTATCAAGTTTTTCCGAATGATGAAATCTTGTATCTGTCCCTCTTGTCAACCCAATAACGTTAACACCATCTTCTTCAGCTTTAATAACGAAGAAATCATCTTTATTGCTCACTATAATCACCCGCTTTATTAAATTTTAAGATCGATTTATTAACGCTAATACTTCTGCTCTTGAAGCATCATCTTTCTCAAAGGTTCCTCTTACTGCAGATGTAATCGTTTCCGCACCGGGCTTCTTGACACCTCTCATTGTCATACACATATGCTCTGCTTCCACAACGACAATAACACCATGAGGCTCTAAAGTATCCACAATAGTATTGGCAATTGTCGATGTAATTCTTTCCTGCAGCTGAGGTTTTTTAGCAACCGTCTCGACCGTACGAGCAAGTTTGCTTAACCCGGTTACTTTCCCTCCTTTAGGGATATACCCAACATGAGCTTTTCCATAAAAGGGAACAAGATGATGTTCGCACATGGAATAGAAGGGAATATCACGAACTAAAACCAATTCTTCATGGTCTTCGCCAAACACAGTTTGTAAATGCTCAGCAGGGTCTTCATGAATTCCTTGAAACACCTCTTCATACATTTTCGCAACACGCTTTGGTGTATCTATTAAGCCTTCTCTATCTGGATCTTCCCCCACGCCCTCTAATATTAAGCGGACAGCTTGTTTTATTTTATCATGATCAACGGTTGGCAATCTGTATTTCCTCCATTCGAAGTTTATCTAACCTTTGAAAAATTTTAGCATAAGGGTAGGTATAAAGCAAAAAAAAAGAGCAGTTTTATTATTTATAATATTATTATGTTAACTGTAATAAAATAAAAAAAGAAGCAGGCAATTCACACTGCCGCTTCCCTTCCATTTTTATTAAAGAATGATAGCGATTAATCCGCCTGACCCTTCATTTATTATTCTTTCTAAGGTTTCTTTTAATTTATACCTTGCATTTTCTGGCATGAGAGAAAGTTTCGCCTGTATTCCTTCGCGGACAATAGAATTTAATGACCTGCCAAATATATCAGAATTCCAGATGGAAAGAGGATTTTCTTCAAAATCCTGCATTAAATACCTAACTAGTTCTTCACTTTGTTTCTCCGTTCCAATAATGGGGGCAAATTCTGATTCAACATCTACTTTTATCATGTGAATGGAGGGCGCCACTGCTTTAAGTCTGACTCCAAAACGTGAACCTTGGCGTATGATTTCCGGTTCGTCTAAACTCATATCCGTAATTGCTGGAGCAGCGATCCCATATCCGGTCTGTTTAACCATTTTCAAAGCATCACTTACTTGATCATATTCGCTTTTTGCATAAGCAAAATCTTGCATAAGCTGAAGCAAGTGATCTTTTCCGCGTATTTCAACTCCTACCACTTCTTTTAATACCTGATCGTATAAATGATCAGGGGCAAACAGATCAATTTCAGCAATTCCCTGCCCCATTTCAATTCCAGCAAGACCTGCTTCTTCTATAAACTCAAAGTCATTTGCAAATTGATGTACGACTCTGTCCACATCCCGCAGTCTTTTAATATCCTTCACCGTGTTTCTTACAGACTGTTCATACTCCTGTCTCAACCAGTGGCTTTCCCTTAAAACCATTACCCAGCTTGGCAGATTAACATTTACTTCATGGACTGGAAACTCAAAAAGAACTTCTCTTAATACATTATGAATATCGTGTTCGGTCATGCTTTCAATACTTAATGCAAGAACTGGTATATCATGCTCTTCCGATAATTCTTGACGAAGAACTTCTGTTTCTGGATGATGAGGACGGACTGTGTTAACGATCATTATGAAAGGTTTTCCAACCTCTTTTAATTCTTCTACTACACGCTCTTCTGCTTCGACATAATCCATCCGTGGAATTTCACCGATAGTCCCATCTGAGGTAACGACTACTCCCAGTGTGGAATGCTCTTGAATAACTTTACGAGTACCAATTTCTGCAGCTTCTTGAAATGGGATAGGTTCTTCATACCATGGAGTATTAATCATTCGCGGTCCATTTTCATCTTCATACCCTTTAGCGCCTTCCACAGCATAGCCGACACAATCTACCAGCCTTACGTTAACTTCAAGCCCTTCATCCACTTCTAATGACACAGCGTTATTAGGAACAAATTTCGGTTCAGTGGTCATTATCGTTTTTCCTGCCGCGCTTTGAGGCAGTTCATCCTTTGTACGTGCCCTATCTGCTTCACTATCCATATTTGGAAGAACGACAAGCTCCATGAACTTTTTAATAAAAGTGGATTTACCGGTACGGACTGCTCCGACTACTCCTAGATAGATGTCTCCACCGGTCCGCTCCGCGATATCTTTGAAGATATCAACCTTTTCCACTAGATCCCCTCCTGTTCAATGTGAATTCCGATACCGGTCTTGCATGTATGACATTATATATTTATGATAATGTCCGAGGGATATGACTTTCTCACTTCTACTTATGTTTTTTTTATTCACTTTATGAGGGATAACATCTTTTATTTAAATCTTTTTGAAAAAATTGAACGCGAGTATAGAGAAAGAATGACTGCCTGGCCATGTAACATTAAAAAAGACTTTTTCCTGCATCAGCAGGAAAAAGTCTTCTTCTTTCACACTGTTACTCTTCCTTAAATGTTGGTTCCCCATTTTCATCAATTGTATACGGGATAGAAAAAGCAGGAACAATCGGGGAATTATCTGTCAACAGTTTTCTAATATCGTCTCCTTGATTATAATCATGATCATACTCACGTAAAGCAATATTTAAATCTATAGAATAATCAATTAAAACATTGCCATGTTCATTAATGATTAATGGTAAGTATGTATCATTGTAAGGGCTTTGGACTTTTGCATCGCGATGATAATCGAGCTTTTCCATATCGATAGAGTATACTCCAGGTCCAATTGGTTCTTCTATGGGAGCATATTCGTTTTTGTTAATATACTTATTAATCTCCCGCTGAAGTTCTTGTATTTCTCTCATAATACGTAAATCAATAACTTTTACCTCGGCTTCTTCTTCCGGATTTATAATGACATATTGATAGAAACCGCCATTTTCGAAAGAATTCCCTGGAGGTTCCTGCATATACCGCGGCATTAGTTTATTAAATTCGATAACATATTTTTGATAGATAGGTGTATTTTCGTCTTTTGTTTTAATTGGGAGTACGTTATTATCTTTTTTGTATTGATCAACTGCTTGCTGCACGGAAGCAAGCTGATTTTCATAAGGAACCTGGTTTTCTGCTCTTTTTTCCTGTGGAAACATACACCCCGATAGTAAAAAAAGAATCATGACACCCGATATAGTCAATTTAATTTTCACTGTTTCACCTCCAGGGCAAAAGGTTTGTTCTGTATATGTGATCGACGGAAAATTCATTATTCAGCTAATGGTCCTCGCACTACAACGGCAAAGACAATCAGACCAGCAACCATAAGGCAGAGGAAAGACAATATAAGTAATAAAACACGCCAAAACCCAGGCAACTTCTGTGATAAAACGCTAAGCCCGGCTGATGCAAACATTAAAAATAAACCAAAAAATGAAAACCACATGTTTTGCAGCGCTGACATCAACCTACCCTCCTTTAATTCCGTCCATATTATAACACACGGCCAGGGCTGTGACTGCATGTCCCATTGGTTTTCAATGTTTTGTAGAAATAATTTAGACAGCTGACTCTCGTACTACTTTGTTTTTCCATCAAAAGCCAGCTGAACCGGGGCTGATCCAGCTAGCTTTTGCTATATTCTTTCCCTTTTTATAAACAGCCTTTATTCTATTCTTTTTACTGTATTCATAAAGGTATCCATTGGAATGAGCATATGCCTTTGAATCATAAATAAATTTAAAATTATTTTGACTGGAACCACTTGCTTAAGGAAGCCAAATCAAACGGGATATTGTTGTTAACAATTGCCTTAACTAATTCATCTTCTTGTTTTTTAGACACTTTTTTTCCAGCAAGTTTCCCGACATCCGAGATGACTCTGCGTACGGTTTGTTCATCTTGAAAGTCAGCACCATTTAAAGATTGTACCAGTTTCAATAAATCTTCTTGTTTTACATTTGTTTTTTTCTCAATCTGATCAAAAAATGAATCATTTTGGCGGTGTCGCATGTAACTGCCTCCCTTAATCACTATTCAAATTATCCTATGCATGATTAAAGAAGGCGTTCCAATTGTTAGTCATTATCCTTGCTCCATGTCATTTCCTGCCATTTTTCCTGAAAATCTGGTCCAAGCAAAAGAGAGACATTCTCCACTTCATGCTTTCTAACCCTTCCCATTAACTGCTGTGCCGCTTCTTTTGGGCTTTTCTCTTCAAAAAGAACCTCAAAAAGCGCTTCTGTAATAGGCATTTCTACTTGAATTTGGTATGAAAGCTCATAAACAGCCTTTGTCGTTCTAACTCCTTCTACGACCATACCCATTTCTTTTAATACGTCATCAAGATTTTTTCCTTGTCCCAGTTTATATCCGGCCCGCCAATTCCGGCTGTGTTCACTGGTACAAGTCACTATTAAATCACCTAGGCCAGACAAGCCGGTAAATGTCAGCGGATTAGCTCCAAGTTTAATTCCCAATCGAGCAATCTCGGCAAGGCCTCTTGTCATAAGAGCAGCTTTAGCATTATCTCCATAGCCCAGACCATCGGTTAAGCCAATACCAAGAGCAATAATGTTTTTAAGAGCTCCGCCGATTTCTACCCCTATTAAATCATGATTGGTATACACCCTGAAATTATTATTCATAAACAATTCCTGCACCTCTTCCGCAGCCTCTGCAACGTGGGAGGAAACAGTAACGGTGGTTGGTTGTCTTTTACACACTTCCTCTGCATGACTTGGTCCGGAAAGTACAACGGTGGCCCTTCCTTTTTGATTAGCTAATTCTTCTTCCATCATTTCAGAAATCCGTTTTGACGTTCCTGGTTCTATTCCTTTTGAGGCATGTATAAGAATGCTGTATTCTTTTATATAAGGTTTTAAAAGAGTCATAGTATCCCTAACAGCTTTAGTAGGTACTACGAGGAGAATATATTCAACATTTTCTGTACACCAGGCTAAATCACTTGATGCACTAATTAAGTGCGGAAGGGTGAAACCGGGTAAATATTTTGTATTTGTGTGGTCTTGGTTTATTTCTTTTGCTTGCTCTTTTCGTCTGGTCCATATTTTAACGTTGTGTTCATTGTCTGCTAATACTGTAGCAAGTGCTGTTCCCCAGCTGCCTGCACCTAAAACCGCCACATTTTTTTTCATCATTTTCACCCTCGCTTATTACATTTTCTTTTCACCGATTTTGTTTTCTGTTCCTTTTAACAATCTTTCCACATTTGTTCTATGTTTCCAAACAGATATTAGTCCTAATGAAGCTGTTAAATAAAAATATGGATCAGGATGTCCGTAATAATCTTGAGTGAACCAAATTAATAACGGGGTAGCAACGGCAAAAATTAACGAACCTAAAGATACATATCTTGTAACAGCTATCGCAGCGATAGCAGCGATCCCAACATATATTGCTGGAAAAAAGACGAGACTGCTTACCACACCAATTGCTGTGGCTACCCCTTTTCCGCCTTTGAAACCATAATATACCGGCCAATTATGCCCGAGTATAGCGGCTAATCCAGCTAACGCAGGGGCCAAACCTTCAACTTCTCCTATTGGAGTTAAAGGCGGAAATACTTCTGCTATTTCAAGCCATTTTGCAATCCAAACAGCTGTGATTCCTTTTAATATATCTAGACTCAACACCAAAATAGCAGGTCCTTTCCCCAGCACCCTTAAAATATTAGTAGCCCCTGCATTTCCGCTGCCATGCTGACGTATATCAATTTTCATCATTTTCTGTGCAATTACATAACTAAAGCTTATAGAGCCTAGTAAATACGCAGCAATAACAGATACTATTAATTCCATTTCTCCCTATCCCCCGATTAACTAAGAATAATTTTTTTCTTGTTGTTATTCGTTCTTTTTTCTAGCTATGATTTTAAGCGGAGTGCCTTCAAAGTGAAATGCTTCTCTCAGCTTATTTTCTAAATATCTTTCGTAAGAAAAATGCAGAAGCTCTGGATCATTTACAAACAACACGATAGTCGGCGGTGCAACGGCTACTTGAGTTGCGTAATTTATACGTAGTCTTCTATTATTTTCTGTAGGGGTAGGATTCATTATAACCGCATCCATAATGACGTCATTCAATACATTCGTAGGGACTCGCAAGTTATGATTATCAGCAGCTTGTTTTACAGTGGGTAATAAATGCTGCAATCGTTGTTTCGTTTTCGCTGATAAGAAAAGAACCGGCGCATAAGATAAGAATTGAAATTCTTCACGAATTTTTTCAGTGAAACGAGCCATCGTTTTGTCATCTTTTTCTATTGCATCCCATTTATTAACTATAATTAGTATAGCTCGGCCGGCCTCATGGGCATAGCCTGCAATTTTCTTATCTTGTTCTCTTATTCCTTCTTCCCCATTTATGACCACCAAAACTACGTCAGAACGTTCCATGGCTCTTAAAGCACGGAGAACACTATACTTTTCTGTGGTTTCGTAAACTTTCCCGCGTTTTCGCATTCCAGCTGTGTCTATTAATACATATTCTTGATCATCTTTTTCAAAAATTGTATCTATAGCGTCTCTCGTTGTACCTGGAATATCACTTACAATTACTCTTTCTTCACCAAGGACAGCATTGACCAGCGATGATTTTCCTACATTAGGCCTGCCAATGACTGCCATTCTAATCGTATCTTCTTCATACTCTTCTTCCTGTTCAGTTGGAAAATGGTGAATAACTTCATCCAGCAGGTCACCAAGACCCAGCCCATGAGCACCTGAAATACCAAACACTTCTCCTGTGCCAAGCGCATAAAATTCATAAATTCTGTCTCGCATCTCAAAATTATCTATTTTATTAACACCTAATATAACCGGCTTTTTAGATCGATGTAGAATAGACGCGACTTCTTCATCGGCTCCCGTCATTCCATCTCTGCCGTTTACTAAAAAGATAATAACATCAGCTTCATCAATTGCAATTTGGGCCTGCTCTCTCATTTGATCTAATAATGGTTCATTGCCTATTTCTATTCCGCCTGTATCAATAACGTAAAACTCACGATTTAACCATTCTGCTTTGCTGTAAATACGATCACGTGTAACGCCAGGTATATCTTCTACAATTGCCTGACGCTCTCCTACAATCCGATTAAATATAGTAGACTTCCCAACATTAGGGCGGCCAACTATAGCTACTACTGGTTTTGGCATAAATTCCCTTTCCTTTCTCCCTTAACCAATTCTCTAATTTGTTTTAAATGTCCTAAACTGTACCTGTATAGACATATTTGGATAAAAAGTTTCGTTTATTTCAGAAAAAACCCGGCTTCGCGCCGAGTTCCTGTCACAGTGTTTTAGTACAACAACTTATATATTTTAGCAGATATTTCTCTATCCAGGCAAGTTGGAACGGGACAGAGATGCTGCATTATTAATTATTGAAAAAATCTTTAGAAGTATCTCTAAACTGTATAATACTGTGATTAAAACAACGAGGTAATTCAGAAAAAAGCTCTCTCCAATAGTAATTAAAGATGTGAATGGAAACATGTGAAGCTGATAAATAACTTCACCGCTGCAAGAAGCTATAATAGCACATGTTAAACGCTCTTTGAATGATTGTAAAAAGAGAAAAAAAATAAAAGAAAAACAAATCACGTAAGTCAATAAGTGACCAAAAAGGTAAATGACCGGCTCATACCACTCTGTTAAGCGAAAAGCTGCAAACAAATAAGCAAAACTTATTGCCAAAAAAAATACTTTCCATTTACTCAGAGTCCTTTGTTCATGTAAACAAAGAAATCCTCCTAACAAAAACAGCAGGAACACAGGTTTTACTTCTACTTGATTATAAGTCCATTCATAAGGATATAGACTAATAGTTAATAGTAAGAACAAAGAAGAAATAAAACGAAAACTATCTTTTTTACCTGATAAAAAAGTCTGTATTATCCATAGATACCAGCTTATAAGAACAAATAAATAATTCTCCATTTTTTTCCTTTTTTATTCTTATCTTTGCCAAAATGATTATTTTTTATTCCACAGAAAAAACTGGTTTATCAGTAGATAAACCAGTTTTAATCCCTTATCTTACGCCGGCTGTAAATAGAAGCAGAAAAGCCTCTCGCCTCTAACCAATCTTTAGATTCTCCAGTAAGAACTAGAGGGGCTTTTTTTAAAGTTTCAATATGTTCTGCACCAACCGCAGTCATAATCATCTTTAATTCTTCCTGACACCTGGTAATAAAGTGCTGGGCTCCTTCTTTGCCGTCTTTGTCTGCAGCAGCTAGAATTTTTCCTGCCATTGCTGCTGCATCAGCTCCTAAAGAAATAGCCTTTGCAATATCATACCCATTTCTTATGCCCCCTGAGCCAAAAACGGACATGGATTGTGAAGCAGCATTAATTGCTTCTACGATAGAAGGTACTGTTGCGAGTCCCCATGAATTAAAAAACTCATAAGGCTCACTTCTTCTCTTATTTTCAATAGCAGCAAAGTTTGTACCGCCATTCCCTCCTGTATCTACAATTTTCACTTCTGTTTGTTTTAATTGTTCAACGGTTTCATATGACAATCCAAACCCTACTTCTTTTACAATCACAGGAACATGCAAAAAAGAAGCAATGTCTGCAATCTTCTCTAAAGCACCTTTGAATTCTCTGTCGCCTTCTGGCATTACTAATTCTTGAATGACGTTTAAATGTATTTGAAGCGCATCTGCTTCAATCATATCTACTGCTTGCTGAGCCTGGTTTAAAGTTAATTCGCTTCCTAAGTTAGCAAATATAATTCCTTTTTTATTTGCTTTTCTGACTGCTTTATACGTCCGTTTTTCTTCCGGGTCTTTTATTGCAGCCATTTGAGAACCGACAGCCATAGCAGCTCCTGTATCTCTAGCTGCTGCTGCTAAATTTTCGTTTATTCTTTCCGTTTCTTTGCCGCCGCCGCCCGTCATCGCATTAATAATAATCGGCGAACTTAATGAAAGTTCGCCGATTGATACGGATGGATCCACTTGAAAGACAGAAGTTTCCGGCAGGCTATTATGAACGAAATGAACGTCATCAAAACTATTTCTCTTTTCAAAACTAGATGTTAATGCATAATTTATGTGGTCCTTCTTTCGTTCTGCACGAGACACCTGCAAACCAGACTCCTTATTTTTTATACTTTTTTAATTGGTCTCCAATCATATCCCCTAACGAAAAACCGGAATGGTCTTCTTCAGGAGCTTCATACTCTTCTTGAACTTTTTCATCAGGAGTTTCTTCTTTTTCAAGCTCACGAATGCTTAGAGAAATCCTTTGATCGGAAGGGTTGATATCGAGTACTTTTGCTTTTACAGACTGCCCTTCCTCGAGCACTTCTCCTGGAGTGCCAATATGGCGGTTGGCAATTTGAGAAATATGCACAAGGCCCTCTACACCTGGCGCTACTTCTACAAATGCTCCGAAAGAAACCAGTCGTTTTACCTGCCCTTCAATAATGTCTCCTGGTTCGATCTGGCCTTCAATCGTAGTCCATGGTCCGGGCAGTGTTTCTTTGATGGAGAGGGACACTCTTTCACTTTCAGAGTCAACTGCAAGAATTTTTACATCGATTTCATCACCTTCATTTACGATCTCCCCTGGTGATTCAACGCGATGATGCGCCATCTGCGAGATATGAACAAGGCCGTCAACTCCTCCAATATCTACAAACGCTCCAAAATCTGTTAAGCGCTGGACGGTTCCTTTTACAACATCCCCAACTTGAAGACTTTCTAGTAATTCTTTCTTATGCTGATCGGCTTCTTCATCAAGCACGGCCCGCTGAGAAAGAATAAGTTTATTCAAATCAGGATCGATTTCAGCTACTTTTAAACGCAGCGTCTTCCCTTTATAATCGCTGAAATCTTCAACAAAATGACGTTCTACCAAGGAAGCGGGGATAAACCCTCTGACTCCAAGATCAACTACGAGTCCACCTTTCACTACTTCGGCGACTTCAGCTTCTATTATCTCACCTGACTCGTATTTTTCCTGGAGTTCTCCCCAAGCTCTATCAGCTAGCGCTGCTCGACGTGATAAAACAAGTTCATCGTCATCTAGTTTGATTACTTTCAATTCTAATTCATCGCCCTCTTGCAGCACATCACTCACTTTTTCTACATGAAGGCTGGAAAGTTCACTAATAGGAATAACAGCGTCCACTTTATAACCAGCGTCCGCATACGCCTGCTTGTCCTCAACCTTAGTGACTTTTCCGGTCACAAGATCTCCTACATTTAAATCTTGCATACCGACTAATTCATTGTTCATTTCATCAACCATTGACATTTGCCTCCTTCACAGTCCTTAAGGGAACATTGAACTTAAATATAATAAATTCTTTATACAAAAGAATTTACCTCATTTCCGACACCTAAACAAATTTCTTCAATTTTGTATTACTTTTTTTTATTGTCAGGATTACGGTGATCAGCTAGTAAAGCACGGATATTTTCCATGATGACTTCCGTTGCATGAGCAGCACTTACTTTCTCATTTCGTAATTCTTGAAAGTTAATTGGCTTACCATAAACAACTGTCACCTTACGAAACGGCTTATACTCTCCAAATATAGCAACCGGTACGACAGCCGCTTCTGATCGCAGAGCGAAAAAACCTGAACCTGACAGCCCTTTTCCAACCTCACCCGTTTTACTTCTTGTACCCTCCGGGAAAAGGCATAAAACCTTTCCTTCCTCTAATAAACCCAGACCCTTTCTTAAAGCCTGGCGGTCACCTGCTCCTCTTTTTACGGGAAAAGCTCCAAGAGAAGGTAAAAGGGATCCAAGAATCTTTTTACTGAAAAGTTCTTCTTTTGCCATAAAATGAATCTTTCTTTTCATAAATGAGCCTACCAGGGGAGGATCATAATTGCTTATGTGGTTAGAACAGAGGAGTACAGGTCCCTCTTTTGGAATATTCTCCTGTCCAATCGCTTCTGCTCGAATAATAGATGATAAAAATATTTTGCAAATGGTTTTTCCTACAGCATATACGCTCATTTCATCCGAATCCTTTCTTCGGCTAATGTACATATACGCTCTGCTACATCTTCAGCAGAATTACTGGTTGAATCAATCTCCACAGCATCAGCTGCTTTCACTAAAGGTGAAATTTTTCTAGAAGAATCTTTGCTGTCTCTTAATTGGATATCTTCCATGATCATTTGTAAATCAGAGCTTCTCCCTTTTTCTACATTTTCATAATGTCTGCGTTTTGCTCTCTCTTCAACAGAAGCTGTCAAAAATATTTTTAGTTCTGCATGCGGAAGTACAGTCGTTCCTATATCTCTTCCATCCAAAACTGAGCCTTTATTACTAGCTAGATTTTGCTGTTTTTTCACCATTTGTTCTCTAACTCCTGCATGCGCAGACACAGCAGAAACGGAAGCTGTCACTTCACTTGAGCGAATGTCATCTGTAACTTCTTGGTTGTCTACAAATATTCTATTTCCTTCAATAGAATAAACGAGCTCAACGTTTGTTGATTCTAATAGCGAAGATAAAGCTTTGCCATCTTGAATATCTACGTTCGAGTGAAGGGCTTTCCATGCTAAAGCACGATACATTGCCCCTGTGTCTATATATATATATCCCAGAGCAGAAGCTACTTTTTTTGCAACCGTACTTTTACCAGCACCCGCCGGTCCGTCAATAGCAATATTGATTTTTTTCATAGTGCACCCCATCGTAACAATATGTATTACTGCGTTGAATAAGGGCGATTTATTCCCTAAAAATGTTATATTCACAGAGTATCATACCATAAAGCAATCAACAAATCTAACGATTCCGACTTTTGGTATTTTTTCTCATTTGAAGCTGTTGTTCAAAACAATTTTTTTTGATTTTTTGTCTGTCTTTATCGGATATTTTATAAAATTGCAGAGAACATCGGTCATTTTTAGTGCCGCCTCCCAATATAACCCGAACTATTTCCCAAATAAGTTCAGCATAATAGATGGAGCCATCCATGAAATGCAGTACAACCTATGTTTTTATGTGTTCTTTTTCTTTCAAGGAATGATTTACTGGCAACAAAATAGCCATTCCTCCGCCTTATATCTAACGTTGATGTTAAAAATGGAGAAAAATCATTATTCAAAGGGTGGACGGCAACATCTATAGAAGCATCTATTCTTACATAATTTCGCCTTTGGATTCTACCGGGATCAGATATTAAAATTACTTTTATTTTATCCTTCTGTCTTCCTTTCCCTTCTGTTTCAAAAGAATAAACAGCTTGATCTGTTCCAATAAACCAAGCAGAAAGCTGTGTTCCCTCTAAAAAGGCTTGTTTTCCTCGTCTCTTCATTAACAGGAGGATCAATAAGAAAACAACGTTCTTTTTTATCAATCAACTTACCCCGGTATTTTTTCCTGGTCATTTCTTGTAAGGTTTCATCTTGAAAGATAAGTTCTAAATATATGGTGTCTCCAATCTGTATCAAATAACTTCTCCTCCTTTCTCATAGGCTTTTTCTCTTATATTAACATCCTTAACAGACTGGTATTTTCTGAAAGTAAAAAAGGGGCTGTCCCATAAGTGATATTGTACCCCTAAAGTAGACACGAAAAAGAAACTGCCGGTATTCTACATTCACGACAGTTTCTATTCGAGTGCCTTTAGGGGGTTTTTTGTGTGTCTGAAAAACGAAAGAAAGGATCTGTTTATCCGGTTAAGCTTAAAAAACAAGCTATTGATTTGTATTATAAGGGCTTTGGACGTACAGATATCGCAAAAGAGTCAAACATTTATAATAAAAAATTAGTAAATGAATGGGTGCGAAAATATGAAAAAGAAAGATTTTCTGGTTTAGAAGATCGTCGTGGCTTGGCACGAGGCGGAAACAAAGGAAGGAAAGGTTCATATCGAATTCGGGTTGATTGCCATCGTCCACAACTTTCTGAAACAGGCGCAATGGAACCGCCTGTTTCAGTACCACAGAAAAAATACGCGAAAAAGCCGGTCGTAAAACGATTATTTCACGACCGGCTTTTTGCATTTAAGGGGCTTTTGAGACAGCTCCTTTTAATCATTACTGTAATTGGAGGTTACATTGTGTCATAAACTGGCTCTGCTTGCTCCATTTTTTTCACGCTTTCTTCATCTCCATTTTCAGCATTAATATAAATTCTGTAGGTATCTTTATCAATGGTACCGTAGAATTCATAACAAAGAATTTCTTCTTCATCTTCATTTTGAATTAATGCCAGGCCTTCTTCTCTTACTTCTACTTTTGGATTAATCTCCTCTCTTGCTTCTTCAAGACTGAGAGAAGGCTCCAGGTTCTTTCTTTCTTTATGATTGGTTATATAATCTGCACCTTTATAACCAACTACTTCTCCATCATCAAGAGCTACCTCTAAATAAACGGTATCGGGGTACATTTTAACTTCATCCTCCACAGATACATATTGAAACACCCCTACCGTGTCATATTGTTTGCCGTCTACCATCTCCATATTTTCAAAACCATTATTCCCCAGAAACTCCAACCCTTTTTTTGAAGCTTCGTTTAAACTGATTTCTGGATCATCAATAGGTCTCGATTGTAAAAACCAGAGAGGATGTCCGCCTTTTTTCGTCATGTCCATATATATTTCATCTTCACCTTCAGGTTCCTCAATTGTAAGTGTATAACCTTCGAACTCGACGCCTTTTTTATTTAGTTCGTCTATATGAACTTCCATGGAATCCGGAAGGCCTAAAAATGCTTTTGCTTTATTTGCAGCTTCTTCTTTACTAATCTCCTTTCCTTTTACATTTTCCGCAATTTTTTTATCTATATCCGGTGCAAACCCTTCTTCCATTTCAGGTCCGAATTCTGTCTCGGTGAACCCTTTTACTTTATCGTCTATCATATGGAATCCATTTACAATGGAATTATCCATTGGCTCATCGTTATTTGCCATTGCGTCTTCTGCTTCTGTCCATTTATAGTTTTCTTTTAAAGTAGATGCTTGCAATCTTCTTAAATCATGTTTAATTTCACCGGCCTCTTTATAAAAATTACTCAGCTGCTCATATTCTCTTTCTGATAAAGGTTCGTTCCCTAAATCGCGAATCGTTGTTTTATAACTGAAATTACCAATTCTATGAAGTAATTCTTCCGTTTCGTTAAGCGCCATCATCCCAAGCGGCAGCTGCCCCAGCTCACTTTGTGCCATCGAGGTAATACGCCAAACCTGTGCCAATGAACTAGATAATTGTTTTCTCGAATTCATGGCCAGAGTTGAACCTACTTCATCCTCTAACTGATCCAGATGAAACGTTAAATCATGAAAAGCCCGCTGATAATTGTTTTCGTTATTAATAAGAAGAGCTTCTTTTTGGTTTGCTTGATTCGCTCCCCACCAGCCTGTTCCAACTAAAGCAGCTACAAGCAAACCTATTAACACGTTACGAATCATATTAATGCTCACCTCCGTTATTTAGCAAATACATGCTTACCTATAGTTTTTATTTGCGGCCGCTGTGCTACCCATCCTGAGGTAGCTGTTGCTGGATTGTAATAATAAAGAGCTCCATCAGAAGGGTCCTGACCGTTAATTGCATCAAGAACAGCCTTACGTGCTTGCTCATTAGGAGTCATATAAATTTGTCCGTCAGCTACTGCTGTAAATGCCCGCGGTTCAAAAATCACACCACTTGCGGTATTTGGAAAAGTTGGACTGTTAATTCGGTTAATGATCACGGCTGCAACTGCTACCTGGCCTACATATGGCTCCCCTCTTGCTTCTCCATACACAGCATTCGACATAATTTGAATATCATTTTCCGAATATCCATCCGGCACATTCATAGCTTTTTGAATATTAGACTCATTTGACTGATCTTCATTTGCTTGTTCTTGATCCGTTTGCGGCTGCTCTGTCTCTGCTCCCCTGCCGCCTTCTTGTCTGCGCTGTCCATTGCGCTGCTGGCCTCCCTGCTGCTGCTCTTTTTGAGGCTGCTGTTCTTCCCCTCCTTTTTTGTCCCTGCTTCCTTTTTTACCTTTTTGAATGTCTTTTGGTGTACCGCCAAAATGCGTGAATTCCCTGCCATTTTCTAATGCTTCTTTCACAAAAGCTTCGTCATAATCTGTAGATTTTTCAAGCATACTTTTCATTTCTTTACCAACAAGTCCGTCAGTTTCTAATCCGAATTCTTCTTGAAAATTCTTTACCGCCCAAAAGGTGCCCCAGCCATACACTCCATCAATGTCACCATTGTAAAAACCGTTATATTGAAGTCTTGCCTGAAGCTCTACAACATCATCGCCTGTAGCACCCTTTTGTATGACTTGATCTGTAAATGCTTCAGCGGTTGTGATAGGAAATGTGTAACTAAAAATGAAAAAACATAAAGAAATGAAAATTATTTTACATAGAAATTTCTTATATAATTTCATTTACTATTGTCCCTCCTTTTACTCACCAATTCTTGGTTGATCTTATTTTCTTCCAGGCTGGCTTTTTTATTCATAAAGAGTTATTTATTCCATTGGTTTTTTCAAATAAAATAACTCGGCTTGCGCCGAGTTTTCATGGTGAAGATCGTAACTGGTTTGTTTTCTATTTTCATAATAAAAAGCTCTTTTCGACACCAGGTCGAATAGAGCTTTTTAATTATAATACACTAAAATATCTCGCTTCAGGGTGAGCAAAGACCATCGCAGAAACAGACGCTTCAGGTTCCATCATAAATTCATCTGTTAACTGTACGCCAATTTTTTCTGGTCTGAGCAAACGGAATAATTTTGCTTGATCTTCTAATTCCGGGCAAGCAGGATAACCAAAAGATACTCGAATTCCTTGATACTTGGCTGCAAATCTTTCTTCCATTGTCATCTCAGGAGAATCTGGTATACCCCATTGGTCTCTCATCATCTGATGAATTCTCTCTGCAAAACCTTCAGCCAGTTCTAATGCAGCAGCCTGAACTAAATGACTGAATAGGTAATCTCCATTTTCTTTGGCTGCCGCAGACATTTCTCTTACTCCTTCTCCAGCAGTAACAGTCAAGAAGCCGACATAATCCATTTCACCGCTATTAACTGGACGAATAAAGTCAGCAAGGCATAAATGAGGAGCACGAGGCTGTCTTGGAAAAGAAAAACGTTCAAGAATTTTCTTTTCTTCTGGATGATTGTAGATAAATATTTCGTTCCCATCTGACTGGGCCGGATAAAATCTATACATTCCGTGAGCTTTCAGCAAATTTTCTTTTTTGGCCCTGTCCATCAGATGGTCTACTTTTTCTTTTAAAGCTACAGCTTTTTCATTTTTTTCATTTAAAAGCCTGCTAACCTTTCCCTGAAGTCCTAAATGTTTCCCCATAAGCATTTGCAAATTTACATATGGCTCTAAATGAGCAATACTAAAATTTTTCAACAGGTGTTCTTTTAAATCTGGCGGAATATGCACAGGTACTTCTGTAGACACCGCGGACCGTGCTGGAGTTTCCTCAGATACAGTATTTACAACTTCCTTCTTTTGTCCTTGATCTAATCGTTTTTTACATTTCTCTATCAATTCTTGCTGCAACTTTGTACGTTCATCTGGTACAGCTAGTTTATTTGCTATATCTAAGCCGTTCATGGCGTCTTTTGCATACAAGACCATCCCATCATATTCTGCGCTTATTTTTTCTTCTGTAAATTTACGAGTAAGCGCAGCTCCACCTACAAGGACAGGGATAGATATTTCCTGATTTTTTAAATCTTGCGCTGTTAGCACCATTTGCTGTGCTGATTTAACAAGCAGACCGCTTAAACCTACCGCATCAGGTTTTTCTTTACCAATCGCTTCAATTAGTTCATTGGAAGTGACTTTAATTCCTAAATTAACGATTTTAAAGCCATTATTCGATAATATAATGTCAACTAAATTTTTCCCAATGTCATGAACATCACCTTTAACCGTAGCAAGCAGTATCTTTCCTTTCCCCGAATCATCATCTTCTTTCTTTTCCATGTATGGTTCAAGGTGAGCAACAGCTGCCTTCATGGCTTCTGCACTCTGAAGCACTTCCGCTACGATAAGCTCATTGTTATTAAATAATTTACCAACTTTGTCCATTCCGTTCATTAACGGTCCATTAATAATATCAAGTGCATCTTCAAATTTTTTAAGTGCTTCGTTCAAATCTTCAAACAAGCCTTCTTTTGTTCCTTCGATTATATATTCAGCCAATCTCTCTTCTAAAGAAAGATTTTTTTCCACTTTCTTTTTCTCTGCTTTTTTTCCTCGGTAATGAGCTGTAAATTCTGCCAAGGTTTCATCAGAGGTTTCAAACAACAATTTTCTTGCCATTTCCTTTTCATTATCAGGAATACTTGCAAACCGTTCTAATTTTTCGGTATTAACAATAGCATAATCCAAACCGGCATTAGTACAGTAATACATAAACGCTGCATTTAAAACCTCTCTTCCAACAGGTGGAAGCCCAAATGATACGTTACTGATACCTAAAATTGTTAAACAGTCGGGAAGTTCTTCTTTAATTAGACGAATTCCTTCTACGGTTGCTTCAGCCGAACCAATATATTGTTCATCCCCAGTTCCTACCGGAAAAACAAGCGGATCAAAAATAATGTCTTTTGGATTTAACCCATGCTTATGAACAAGCAGATCATGTGAGCGCTTAGCAATTTCGAGCTTTCTTTCCGCAGTAACAGCCATTCCTTCTTCATCGATAGTACCAACTACCACAGTTGCTCCAAAACGTTTAACAATTGGAATAATATCATTAAATCGTTCTTCTCCGTCTTCTAAGTTAATCGAATTAATAATTGATTTTCCTTGAGAATAAGTTAATGCTTTTTCAATTACTTCTGCATCCGTAGAATCAATCATTAATGGAACTTTTACTTTATTTATTACATAACTTAGGAATTTTTCCATGTCTTCTAATTCTTCGCGGTCGGGATCAGCGAGACATACATCAATAACATGAGCCCCTCTTTTCACCTGTGCTCTAGCAATTTCAGATGCTTCTTCAAACTTATCTTCATTAATAAGTCTTTTGAATTTTCTTGACCCAATAACATTGGTCCGTTCTCCAACAAATAGCGGCCTCATATCTTCTTCATAGATTAGCGGCTCAATACCAGATACGCTGTGCGGATGAGATTCTACAGGCAGCCTGGGGGCATAATCTTTCAATGTTTCTCTCATTACTTTAATATGTTCAGGTGTGGTTCCGCAGCAGCCTCCTACAATATTAAGCCACCCTTTTTCGCCAAATGTTTTAAGTTTAGAGGCAAGGGACTCCGGCGATTCATGATAATGGCCCTCTTCGTCAGGCAGTCCTGCGTTTGGATAACAATGAACATAAGTAGTAGCCAAATCCGAAAGGGAACGCAGATGGTCCCTCATAAATTCCGGGCCTGTGGCACAATTTAAACCTACAACCGTAGGTTTCATATGTTCTAAAGAAATATAAAAGGATTCAATATTCTGTCCTGCAAGAGTGGTCCCCATCGGTTCTATAGTGCCTGATACAATAAGCGGTAATTCTGTATTCGTCCTTGCTTCCGCTCGTTTTATACCAATATAAGCGGCTTTCACATTTCTCATATCTTGACTTGTTTCTAACAAAAATACATCAATTCCACCATTTATTAATCCTTTAGCCTGTTCTTCGTAAGCTTCTGCTAATTCTTCGAATGTCGTTCCTCCCGTAACTGAGAGAGATTTCGTAGTTGGACCCATCGCACCGGCTACATATCTTGGAAATTCAGGGGTTGAATAGTCATCAGCTGCTTCTCTTGCAAGTTTGGCAGCAGCAATGTTAAGTTCTTCGGCTCTATCTTCCAAATCATAATCAGCGAGCACAATGCTTGTAGCTCCAAATGTATTTGTCTCTATAATATCAGCACCGGCTTCTAAATACTCTCGATGTATTTGATCAATTACATGAGGGGAGGTTACATTAAGATATTCATTACAACCATCGTAATGCTCGCCTCCAAAGTCCTCCGGTTTCAGATCGGCGTTTTGAAGCATCGTACCCATTGCACCGTCTAATAATAATATCGATTGTTTTAATCTATCTTTAAATTGAACCGTTGTCGTCATCGTCCCACTCCTTCATATGCTGCTCTCTTAACGCTGCAATGCAGATTCACGTATATAAGCTGTTAATTCTGCAGTTATATCGTACCGCAAAAACGGCGTAATTAAATAGACTCCATGGAAATAATTTAATGCCTTGTCTATAAGAGTTTTTGCAATGGCTATTCCTTCCTGCTGAGCTTTTTCTCTATCTTCTCCGCAAGCTGCCATTTTCTGTCTTGTCTCATCTGTTAATTTAATTCCAGGGACTTCGTTATGAAGAAATTCCGCATTTCTGCTGCTAACAAGCGGCATAATACCTATATATATTGGAACCGGCAAATGCTTTGTTGCTTCATAAATCTCTTTAAATTGCTCTATTCCATAAACCGGTTGACTCATAAAATAATCTGCACCAGCATCGATTTTCTTTTCCAGCCGTTTGACAGCACGCTCTAGATTTCTGACATTTGGGTTAAAAGCAGCTGCTACTGTAAAAGAAGTTTTTTCGCCTAATGATTTACCTGAAAAAGAACGCCCTTCATTCATTTCTTTCATTAATGAAATTAAATCGAATGAGTTAACATCATATACAGAAGTTGCCCCAGGAAAGTCTCCCACTTTTGTCGGGTCCCCGGTGACCGCTAATACATCATGAATGCCAAGGGCATGTATACCAAGCAAATGAGATTGAAGACCGATCAGGTTTCTGTCTCGGCAGGCAACGTGCAGAAGAGGTCTGGCACTTGTTTTATTTTTTACCATAGCTCCCATCGCTAAGTTATCGATACGAGGAGAAGCAAGGGAATTATCAGCCATCGTCACAGCATCTGCACCAGCTTGATATAATTTTTCTGCTCCCTTTATAAATTTTTCCGTTGCTAATTTTTTAGGAGTATCTAACTCTACAATAACAGATGGCTTTTGATACTTTTCGTTTAGCCGGACAATATTTGAAGGTACTTCAGATGACACTGGCTGATCATGCTCCGTTATTTCAACTATTGCTTTTTCTTTTACAGGTACTGTCCCCTTTACAGCTCGAGCTACTTCTGCAATATGTTCAGGCGTAGTTCCACAGCACCCGCCGATCAAACTTACTCCCTGCTGTTTAAGATCTTGAGCTCTTTCATAAAAATAATCGGGATTCGACTGATAAACAAACCTGCCGTCATCTAAATCAGGTAAACTAGCATTTGGATAGGCTGAAAGATATACATCTTTCATTAAAGGGACTGTCTCAAGGGAGCGTAAAATGTGATAAGGGCCCATTCTGCAATTTAACCCTACAACGTCCGCACCAGCAGCTTTAAGCTTTTGAAAAACTTCACTGACCGGTGTACCTCCATGCATCACACCGACTTCTCCTAATGCAACCTGGGCAACAACAGGCAGATCCGTCATCTTTCTTATTAATTTTAAGGTGTTGATTATTTCTGATAAGTCATAAAACGTTTCGAGCATTAAACCGTCTGGGTTTTCTGAAAGTAAAGCCTCTGCCTGTTCTTTAAAGGCCTCCTCAATTTCTTCACTGCTGACGTCAAGCTGTTGAACCCCTTTAATACCTCCAATCGTTCCAAAGACAAAGGTATCCCAACCAGCACTTTCTTTTGCAAGCCGGACGCCTGCCCTGTTAATTTCTGCTGTTTCTTTTTCCAGTTGATATTTCTGCAATTTTATCTTATTTGCCGCATATGTATTAGATTGTATAATATTAGCGCCTGCTCTCACATATTCTTTATGAACTGCTTTTATCGTATCTGGTTCACTCAGGTTTAACATTTCAAACGAGCCCGTAAATCCTTTATCGTATAAATAAGTCCCCATAGCCCCGTCACCGACAAGCATGTCCTGCTGTAATCTTTCAAGAAAATTCACTACTATGTCATCCTTTCTGTCTTTTAAAACAGCTCCTTATAATTTAGTTAAAGCTTGATTTAAATCTGCTATTAAATCTTCTGAGTTTTCTATACCAACCGAGAAGCGGAGCAGTCGATTGCATACGCCGATAGCCAGCCTTACTTCTTCCGGCACATCCGCATGTGTCTGTGTTGCAGGATATGTCATAAAACTTTCCACTCCCCCAAGACTCTCAGCAAATGTTATTAATTGCAGTTCCTGAAGAAGAGTATTCACCCATTCTTCACTTTGTAAGCGAAATGACAACATACCGCCTTTACCTGGATACATTACATCTGTTATTTTTTCGTGGTTATTTAGAAATGCTGTAACTTCCTGAGCATTTTTTGTATGTTTTTCCATGCGAACGGATAAGGTCTTCATCCCTCTCATAAGCAGCCAAGAATCCATTGGGGATAAAATAGTGCCCATCCCGTTGTGAAAAGCTCCAATGCGTTCACAAATTTTTTCATCATTAGCAACAATCAGTCCAGCAATTACATCATTGTGGCCTCCTAAATACTTAGAAGCACTGTGAATCACAATATCTGCTCCCATGTTCAGAGGCTGCTGCAGTACGGGAGTATAAAACGTGTTATCCACGATAAGGAGTAAATCTTGTTCTTTAGCTAATGCAGCAAGGGCTTCAATGTCTGCCTCTTGCATTAATGGATTAGTAGGTGTTTCTATAAACAGAGCTCGTGTTTTTTCATTTACCAGTTCTTTAAAACCTTCCAATTTACGCGGGTCGCCGTATTGAACACTTACTCCCCAGTTTTTCCATCCTTCTTCAAAAAGCCTGTATGTTCCTCCATACAAATCTTGGGAGGCCAGTATTTCATCTCCTTTATCAAAAATAGCAAATAACGTTTGTATAGCTGCCATACCAGAACTTAATGCAAATCCCTTTTTTCCGTTTTCAAGTGTAGCAATCGCATTTTCGAGTATTTCTCTTGTGGGATTTCCTGTTCGGGAGTAGTCATACCCGGTCGACTGTCCAATTCCAGAATGACGGTAAGCAGTTGAAAAATATACGGGAGCACTGACCGCTCCTGTTTTTTCATCTTGTTTATTACCTATTTGCACCAGGTTTGTTTCTATATGATGATTCCTGCTCATTCGTCTGCACCTCATTTTTATGTAATTTTGCTTTTGAATTCTTTATGCCCTATTAAGAAAGCCTTCTTCTTGATAAGAAGAAGGCCTGCTTTATAAAGACATGTACGCTTCATCTTATCTATCAGACGATTTATTTATATATCGTCTGCCGGATTTAGCACCTGACCACATCGTGGCTGGTTGCTGAGATTTCGCAGGGCCAGTCCCTCCATCTCTCTTGATAAGAATATCAAATTGATTTTGTTGTTAGTAAAACCGTACACGATAAACCGCATAATTGCAATAACAAATTATTCCGGGGTGGCATCGATGTGAAGATTCGTTTCATTACCGCATACACAGCGTTTAAATCCTGTTTCAAGCTCTCCTTTTTCGTTATTTCTTCCGCGAAGAATATATTTTTCACCGCATTTTGGACAGCGGACAATCACACGATAACGAGTTTGAACAGCCATAACTCCCATCCTTTCTTATGCCATTTTTTCATTCGCTTTTTTTGTTCTTGATAAGGCGAACCACCATAAGAAAAACATAAACGGAACGATGATAACTAGTACATTTTCATGGATGGTCAATAATATCAGATCATAAATTCCATGTAAAATAAGCGGGACAGCCAGAGCCATCATAGTCCACAATGTTTTTCTTTCTTGTACAGCAATTTGGGCACATCCTATATAATACCCCATTACCACTCCAAATAAAGCATGGCTCGAAACAGGAAGGAACGCTCGGCCTATCGCGTAATCAATGCCAGCAGCCATTAAATACATTACATTCTCTGCAGAAGCAAAACCTAGAGAAAGAGCTGCACCGTAAACGATACCATCATAGCGTGTTTGAAAAGCAACAAATTTATAGATAGTAAAATATAATAAAAACCATTTAAAAAATTCTTCTAAACCTGCGGCTCCAACAAAGGAATATAACCAGTCAGATTGAAAAATACCTTCTGCTTCTAAAGCATATTGCAAAACCATAATAGGGAACACAAGCAATGCGCCAATAACAAAAGTTCTAGCTACTTGTAATACAGTATTGGATTCATATTCATTTCTTAAATAAAAATAACTTAACAGTGAGATGGCAGGTGCCAGGGCTGCGATGATGAGCGCAATCACTTTTATCCCGTCCCCTCTTATTTTCTTATCGTAACACGCTATATTAATGATGAAAATAAGGGCTCAAGGTAAAATTTCGCCTACGTTTTATTTGTTGACAAAGCAACTGCTAATTTTATTCTTGCTTTTTTAGAATCTAGATCTTCCCCTAGTTCCACCCCTATTGTGGATAATTCATAGGCACTCCCATGATAATCATATGTTGTGTACACATGTCCTTCTTCAGCACTAGTCGTTAGGACAACTCTAACATTTTTATCCATTGCATTTTTTATACTGCTCACCATCTCAGGAGTAACCTGTCCTCTTCCAACTCCTTCTAATACTATTCCTGCTGCTCCGCTGTTAACCGAGGCATCAATATGAACGCCATCCGCGTTTAAATAAGTTTTTATAATGTCTACTCTCGGTATTTGGTCTCCTAATTCTAAATATTCTCTTTTGATAGGTTTTTGGTATAGAATAACTTCATCGTTATCAATAATACCTAAATATCCGAAACCAAATGAATTAAACCCTTGTATATTCGAAGCATGTTCTTTTTTCACATACCTTGCCGAGAAAATTCTTTCATTAAAAACCACTACCGTGCCAAAGTCACTTAAATTTTTTTCACAGGCTGTCAAAATAGCATAGCGAATATTTATATAAGCATCACTGCCTAAAGCCTCTGGTGCTCTCTGAGATCCTGTAATGATAATTGGTTTAGTGCTATTCACTGTTAAATCAAGAAAATATGCAGTTTCTTCTAAAGTATCAGTTCCATGAGTAACAACAATTCCGTCCACTGTACTATCATTGAGATATTCTTGGATTCTTTGGTTTAATTGAACCCAATCTTGAAAAGTTAAATGGATACTCGGTTTTTGAGTAAATGAGTCGATTACCAGGTTTACGTGAGTAGGCAGATCAAACATAGAAGTCAGTTCTTCTCCCGTCAGCTCTCCAGCAGCTAATAATCCTGAATCTTCTTTTGTTTTACTTGCAATAGTGCCGCCTGTTGCAATTAAGACAACTTTTTTCATACACTCACCTCTTTTAATTAATCAGCATCTTCAATTTATATTTCCATTATTTATTGTCTTTAACAATTGATTCTGCAATAAGTTTGCCATGAAACCGGCCGTTCTCAATGAATATTTCATTTGCATTGTTTCCAGCGGCTAATACTCCTGCAATATAAAGCCCTTTTATATTGGATTCCATCGTGTTTTCATTAAAAACCGGACGTCCTGTTTCGGAATCAGTCCTGACTCCCATTTGATGAAGAAATGAATGATCGGGATGATAACCTGTCATTGCAAATACAAATTCGGTCTCAAGGGTGTATTCTTTTCCTTTTTTATCGTAGAAAACATAATCGGGGGTTATTCTTTTTATATCAGCTTCATAAACCATAGTAATTTTATTTCGTCTGACAAGAGAATAGAAATCCGGGAGAATCCATGGCTTAACGGCTTCCGTAAGTTCTTTCCCCCGATATAATACAGTCACCTCTGCACCTGCTTGCTCCAAAGCGAGTGCCGCATCTACTGCTGAGTTTTTTCCCCCGATAACCGTTACTTTTTTTTGAAAATAGGGATGGGCCTCTTTAAAATAATGAAAAACATGAGGCAATTCTTCTCCTTCCACCCCCATAATGTTAGGACTATCATAGTAGCCAGTCGCCACAATGACATATTGGCTTTTATACATATGTTCTTGGCCGTTTTTCGTTACAGTTTTCACTCTAAAACCGTCTGTATTCTTAAGCACATTTTTCACTTTTTCATAAGAATTAATCCTCAATTGGCTTCTTTCTGCTACTTGCCGGTAGTAAACAAGTGCTTCATGTCGTTTTGGTTTTCTTTCAATAGACGAAAAAGGAATGTTCCCTATTTCCAGCTTGTCACTGGAGCTGAAAAAGGTCTGATGAGAAGGATACCAATATATAGAATGGACAACATTCTCCTTTTCAATGATAAGAGGATTGTATCCTTTATTTTGCAATGCAAGACCGGCGGCTAATCCGCAAGGCCCGGCTCCAATTATGACAATTTCTTCTTCTGGCATATCAGGTCGCTCCTTCAAACTTTTTCTTTTTAATGAAAGAAAACCCGCCGAAAATGGCGAGTCTGAAAGATATGTTAACAAATAGCTTGGTATTATATCCATCCGCGAAAACGGGAAGCTTCTGCCATTTTACGGACACCAATCATATAAGCTGCTAATCGCATATCGACTTTTCTTCCATAAGCTAATTTATATATGTTTTCAAAGGCATGAACCATTACTTGTTCAAGTTTTGTCTCTACTTCCTCTTCCGTCCAATAATACCCTTGATTATTCTGCACCCATTCAAAATAGGAAACTGTTACGCCTCCTGAGCTGGCAAGCACATCTGGTACTAACAAGATACCTCTTTCAGATAATATTTTTGTTGCTTTTAAAGTTGTCGGACCATTTGCTGCTTCTACCACAATCCCAGCTTTGATATGGTGGGCATTCTTCTCGGTAATTTGATTTTCAATGGCAGCAGGCACCAAAATATCACAATCAACTTCCAGAAGCTCCTGATTGGAAAGACGATCCTTAAAAAGGTTTGTTACCGTTCCAAAAGAATCTCTACGATCAAGTAAATAATCAATATCAAGACCATCAGGATCATATAAAGCTCCGTGTGCATCTGCTATTCCAACAACTTTGGCGCCAGCGTCATGCATGAACTTCGCAAGAAAACTGCCCGCATTTCCAAAACCTTGAATAACAATCCTGGCTTCCTGCAAATTTAACCCCTTTTTCTTCGCAGCTTCTCTAATGCAAATTGTAACACCTTTTGCTGTTGCAGATTCTCTTCCATGGGAACCTCCAAGCACAATTGGTTTGCCGGTTATAAAGCCAGGCGAGTCAAATTCACGAATTCTGCTGTATTCGTCAAGCATCCAAGCCATGATTTGAGAATTAGTAAAAACATCAGGCGCAGGAATATCTTTGGTTGGGCCTACAATCTGACTAATAGCACGAACATACCCGCGGCTAAGTCTTTCTAATTCATGAAATGACATTTTTCTTGGGTCACATATTATTCCGCCTTTTCCACCTCCGTAAGGAAGATCCACAATCCCGGCCTTTAAGGACATCCAAATCGATAAAGCTTTCACTTCCTGTTCTGTCACATCAGGGTGAAAACGGACGCCGCCTTTTGTAGGGCCAACTGCATCATTGTGCTGCGCTCTGTAACCTGTAAAAACTTTTGTTGTACCATCATCCATTTTTACAGGTATGCGAACGGTTAATAAGCGCATGGGCTCTTTCATAAGTTCAAAAACTTCTTCTGGATAGCCTAATTTATCTAAAGCATTTTTAATTACTGTCTGAGTAGAATCAAGAACATTCATGTTTTCAAGCTGCTCATCCATTGCATTTTCTTGATTGTGTTTTTCATGTTCCTCCATACTTTTCACCCCTGAAGCATTTGCTTGTTGACTAATCTATACACTGCCTAATCAATTACTACTATAAAGAATAAATGTTTTTATTTCCACTACAACCTTGTAAAAAGAAAAGTTTATATTTGCCTCGATGCTAAGGATTGAAGAGCAGATTTCGTTTTTAATATTTTCCCTTTTTTTCTTGTTATAACCGGGTCTACATATGCTTTTTCTCCGTATTCTTCGAGAAGTGGTGAGAGAAGTGCAGGCACCTTTGCTTTATGAAAAGTAAAATAAAGATAGTAATATGGATTCCATTCTATTAACATGCCGCCTTTTATTTTGTGATGTGCTGCTCGTTCTGCTAAAGCAAGCAAGTCATCTTTACGGTTAAAACGAAATAACAAAGTATTTTTGGGCTTTTTCTCTGCGCTTAACAAACTGATTTTATCCCCCTCTTCATCAAAAAAACTTATAACTAGATGGATGGTATCTTTTTCCGCTTCATTAATTTCCGCATCCAGCTGTGCATTTTGCTGAACGTTAAAATGGTCGGATATCATTTTTAGAAGCGAGGTGAAAAATAATTCTGCACGTTCATTATTTATACATCCATTATGTGGATCAATTCCGTTATCTAAAAGCTCTTGTCTTGTGAGATGAACTTTTAAACGGTCTCCCGGCCAGGTGTATATCTCCATTTCAAGTCCTCCTGATTCTGCCGTTGTCGTGCCTATGCTGTTGTTAACCTGCTATACTATATTCATTGCGGCACGGAGGGGTGAAGACATAATTAGGCTCTTCGTTTAAGAGTGATAAGATGTGATTCGGCGGGGGCCCCCCATCTCAGCGGTAAGGTTGTAGTGCCATAACCATTACTTATAAGCAGCTGTATTCCCCGACGTGTCTTCCAACCGCCTTTTTCCCGAATTCCCAATAGACCTAAACGTATCTGCCCTCCATGTGTGTGGCCGCTTAATGCAGCCTCAAAAACAAACGGTGCAGTTAACTGATCTAACACGGCTGGGTCATGTATGGTTAATATTGGTATGCTTTTTTGTCTTTTCTCTTTAAATTCTGTTTCATTTAATACTTGATGCCTGTCCATCAAGCCTGCTATATTTAAAACTTCATTGTTAAGACGCCATTGGAAAATACTGTTTTCTAAAATAATAACCTCTTCTTCCTCAAGTAAAACCAGTAAATCTTCTCGCACTTCTGCATCATTGTTTCCCCATACAAATATTACTGTGCCAATTTCCTTAAGTTTTCTAATGTTATCCCGCACTCTGGCTAAAGGAACCCCTGCCTCCATAATGTCTCCACCAATAATAACCAGTTCGGCTTTATTTTTTACTTTCTTTACTAGTTTGTCAGGAATGCAGCGGAAATGAATATCAGATATAAAATAAATGCATTTATTACAGAAGCTTTTTGGTAATTTTTTCAAATAAAGCTCTTCATTCCTTAACCTGTTTCTTTTCGCTTCTATTCCCATAAAAATAATCCAAAAGAATAAAAGATAAACAATCACCCTTTTTAATCTCATTTACAATCGACCTTTCCAACCTTTTTCCACGCTCCACCATATTATACAGCAGGTAGAATACCAGCGGAAGGCACCTGAAATTTAAATAATTTTCCAAAAAAAAAGAACGGCAGCCCGTTCTTTAAACCTTAGGATAATTTTATATATCAGTATTTCTTAAACATTTATCACATTGGTTCATATACGATTCATGCTGTTCTTCCATCACTTCTCCACAATCCGAACAATGTTTTGGCGGCAGGTTTCTAAAAAATTCAGTAATTTTTTTCATTGTACTTTCCCCTTTCGACCTTTTCTACATTGTATTATAACAGTTAACAAAATGTCAATTTGTTTTAGAACATTACCGCCCATTTTTTCTGGTTTTTTATATTAATTCTTTGAAAGTTCCTGTGTTAATCAATTCTGTTACATAATAATTTTTATTGAATAAGAACGTTCTTAGAAACATTCTGTCAAATGTGGAAAATCGTTTCCGATCTATTTTATACTTAAAGAGATAATGTTCCAAAGGGAGAGACGCAAAAGATGGATTTAACCATATTTTTAATAGGAACAGCTTTATTTGGCGGAGGATTTTTTCTGTTGCTTTTCTTATTACTTAAAAAAAAGAGTTTAGCTCTTCCATTTATACTTATGGGAATAGGAGTTGTTATTTGTTTTATTGGGCTGCTGCTGTCTTCGCCTTTAACAGAAGAAAATCAATACAGCTCGAAAAGTTCTCTACCGGGGACGGTTTACAGTTGGTGATAAGAATGGGGCTGTAAAAATTAATTTCCTCTTTTTAGAGGACTCTTCCCGTTATAATTATTTGATAATTCAAATAAATTTCGTTATACTAATAAGAGTACCTTTTAAACAGGAGGCGGAACCAATGTTATTAAACAAACTGAAGTGCCGCTCGCTTATAACAGACCATGATGTCGACTATAATTACAGATTAGGTATCCCTATTGAAGTGTATTGCACACGCACAGAAACAACTATGGCATTTGGCCAGATAGAACGATATTCTGAACAGCTGATTTGCGTAGCTGGCAAGTGTTTTGAAAGATCCCGTTTTATTTTCATAGGCCAGCGGGACCTTATCCAGGTATCTTCATAAAAGGAAATAAAGTCCGTAATTAACCAATCAAAAAAAATACTGCCGCAGCAATTAATACGATGAAAATAAATAATAGGAGCAGAAGACGTGCCATAGGAAAATTCATCCGAACTTTCTTTTTATGTACTTCTTTTCGTGGGGGCAGAGAAGTGACATCTATTGAACTGTTTCTATTTAATTTTTTTCTTTGAGCACGTCTGCGAAGATTTTCTGCCTGGTCACCTTGTCGGTTGGAGTTCATTATGAATCACCCTTTTCGACTTTAAGAGGCTTATCTTTTCTTTCATTTTAACACATCACCACTTTTTCGGCTTAAAAATATTTAGCTGTGTTGGTGAAGCAAAGCAGCCAGGCGACCTTTCCATGTTATATTTTTTTTCACTTCTTCTTCCTTATGGTGTTTTTCTTTAATTAATGGCTGCGTTAAACCGCATATATCGCAGCACTGTTCTGGAGCACTTGTCTGATATTCCCCAAAATATTTTATCAGTCTTGTTCTTCTGCATTTCTTATCATCCCACATCCACTCTTCTATTTGGTTAAGTTTCTTATATTTCCATCTTTTTCTTTGATAAAAAATGCTTTCTATATACTCTTTAAAATCACTCGATTTATTTTTAGAAACTTGTTTCTGCCATTCTTTCCAATAATGACTGAAAAAGCGTGCATGAATTTCTTCAATTCCAAACATGTCCACTAATGTCTTCTCAATAATTTCCCCTGACAACATGCCCTCTATTTCCTTACTGACCGCGGTGATGTGATGGTCATCAGGAAACTCATTATCTATCAGTCGGCGCGGAAAAATTTGATCTCTATTTGATCTTATAAGAATAGCAGTACTTTGCTCTCCATCTCTTCCTGCTCTTCCTATTTCCTGTACATAAGATTCTATGTCTTTAGGATAATCGTAGTGAATAATAAAACGTATATCCGGCTTATTAATTCCCATCCCAAACGCATTCGTACAGCAAATAACATCGGTCTCTCCCGATAAAAACTGCTGCTGAATTAAATTTCTATCTTCTTGAGTCATTCCCCCATGGTATGAAAAAGCTGAAAGAGCCGTTTCCTCTTTTAACTTTATAGACAAATCTTCAGCTTTTTTTCTGCTGGAGACATATACCATTCCTGGAATAGGAAGTCTTTTCAAATAATCAAGCAATATTTTTTTCTTTTCCTCTTCACTGCTAGCTGATACAACACTCATTGTAATATTTTTACGGTCTATTGAATCATTAAATATGACAGGGTCTTGTAACTGTAATTGCTGTAGAATATCTCTTTGTACTTCTGGTGCAGCTGTTGCAGTTAAGGCCAGGCAAGGCGGGTTTCCAAGCGCATATCGTATGCTGTTTAACTTCATATAATCTGTTCTAAATTCATGGCCCCATTGAGATATACAGTGAGCTTCATCTACCGCTAACAGCGAAATCTTTTGTTTACAAAGATACTGCAATACTTCCTGCAGCTGAATACTCTCCGGTGATATGTAAAGAATTTTATAAAATGATAAGTTTTTTAAAATATATCTTTTTTCATCATAGGTTAAAAAACTGTTGTAGGATGCTGTTCTTTTAATGCCTTTTTGTTTTAACTCTTGAACTTGATTTTGCATCAATGCGATTAAAGGAGAAATTACAATCGTCAACGCATCACTTACAAGAGCTGGAAGTTGATAACACAGGGACTTACCTGTTCCGGTAGCTAACATAGCAAAAACATCTCTTTTCTCCATTACTGCCTTGATAATTTCCTTTTGCTTGTCTTTAAATGAGTCATAACCAAAATAATGGTACAAATAATTATCCAGCGTTTTCATTTCCTCCTCCAAAAAAAGCTAAAGTAAGTCGAATGGAAAAATAGTCAACTATCATTCCTTCATTTGCTAATGTTTCTTTTATAACTTTTAAACGGTAAGTCCCTGAGTTTTGAACAGTTGTCAAAATTCTTTTTTGTAAAGGCTTGGATACATACTTTTCAACAGAAAATTCAGCACCTTCTGAGACAAGTTCTACTATGTGATCTTCAATAGTGCTTTTTTTTAACCCCCTAATTTCTGCTATTTCATCAATTGTTAAGCCCTGATGTAAGTACCGCTTCGTTTTCTTTGTTGTTGACGTCAACACTTGCTCATGAAGAAGTCCCTCTGCCACCTCTTTTAAATAAGTAGTCTGTGGGGCATGTGCTAATAAATAATGTAGAGTTGATTGAAAACGGAAGTACGTTTCATCGATATCTTCGTTCATAGCAGCAGCAAGCTGTGTTAGAGTCTGTCCTGTGTACTGATGGCCTGAAAGCTTTCCTGCAAACACGGAAGCATCCTTTTCAGGAAGATGGTTTAAAAGACCATACAAATCCTTATATATATAATAAGCAAGCTCCTCTTTTTCAGCTCTCATTCTTGGCCATCTTTGTTTTAACCAGCGCTGGGTTTTAATATCATCAAATACCGGTAAAAACTTTCGGTTATCTGATAAGGAAAACGATAAACTCTGGATGGTTAATGCGATTCTTTTCCAAAAAACCGGGGCTGCTTGTCCATATTTCCAGCCATTGAATATCGACGGCCAGCTATATCGGCTAAAAAAACTTTCTGTAAATAATTTACCTTGCTCAGTCAGCTTAGCTTTATTTTCACTATTTACGATAAAAAGTTGATTTTCCATTTTTCTCGTTTCTACATCAAAATCAGTCATTGTCCATTTAGGAAGCATAGAAAAAAACTCAGATACACCATACCATTTACTGTCTTGTATGGTTTGGGAAGACCGTTTGCCGTTTAAAAGATGAAAAATTGATTTTGATGAACGATCACCATTAAACCGGCCTAGCAGATAAAGAAAAAGATATTGGCGGAAAGAGAGGTTATCCATTCATTCCAGCCTCCAGTTTTAAAAAGGGATAAGTGAAACCCTTGAGATAACAGCGTTTTCATATAAGAATCAGCAGCGAATTTACTCATTTTCTGTTGAAAAGTTTATCATGAAAGCATACAATATGAAATAGACATTGATAATCCATTTTTAATACAGGCTTCATCGCTTTTATGGATATTAAATGATTCTTCAGGAGGTATTAGATCATGCCAAAATATACTATCGTAGATAAAGATACATGCATCGCCTGCGGAGCTTGTGGGGCTGCTGCACCCGACATTTATGATTACGATGATGAAGGACTAGCGGAAGTAATTATAGATGATAACACAGGAACCGTTGAAGTACCCGAAGAACTTGAAGAGGATATGATGGACGGTTTCGAAGGCTGTCCTACCGATTCTATTAAAATTGCGGATGAACCGTTTGAAGGTGACCCGTTAAAATTTGAATAGAATGAAAACACCGGAACGTTACCCGGTGTTTTCTTATTTCTCCATACTTTTTTCTAACGATTGATTTTATTATTTGTTGATTCCTGCTATAATTTTTAGTGGTATTGTTATACATAATAAAGGAGGCGAATGGTATGGCTGCAGACAACAAAGTAGTAGAAGCTGTAATTGAAATTCCGACCGGCAGTCAGAATAAGTACGAGTTTGATAAAGAAAAAGGGGTTTACAAATTAGACCGTGTCCTTTTTTCCTCTATGTTTTATCCCGCAGAATACGGTTATATTGATGAAACGCTTGCGCTTGACGGGGACCCATTAGATATTTTAGTTCTCGTTACCAATCCAACTTTTCCTGGATGCGTCATTGATGCTCGGGTTATTGGTTATCTTAATATGATAGATGACGGAGAAGAAGATCAGAAACTGCTTGCTGTTCCTACAGAAGATCCAAGATTTAAAGATGTTCATTCTATTAATGATGTTCCTTCACACAAGCTGGATGAAATTGCTCATTTCTTTAAAACATATAAAGATTTGGAAAATAAAAAGACAGAAATCGGAAGCTGGGAAGATGCCCAAGCTGCAGCTGAGCTTACTGATGCTTGCCTTGAGCGTTATAAAAAGTAATAAACAAAAATGGACCTGTCTTCAGGGTCCATTTTTTATGAAAATTTCGGAAAGGTAAGACTTTCTAAAATAAGAGGAACGGAAGTTATCCAAATTCGAACAGAAGATTCAAAGGGAAGCGGATTTTGCCCTGCTCCTGTCTCAATGGTAAAGCCTGGACGCTTAAACTCATTTATAAACCAGTCTTTATAACCCGCTTTACTATCGGCTGTCCGCACGGATTTAAAAGAGCTTGCTCTTGCCAGTCGGTTCGCGAGCTCACTGCTGACAGGCGGTTCTTTATCTCTATAGCCCCAATATATTTCCTCTCCTTGTGAGTGAAAAGTAAGCACATAAGAAAACTCTTCTTTCATTGTTAGTTGGTAGACAGCTCTTGTCTCCGGTTCAGTCAGTGGAGCTTCGCCGCCATAATGTCGTGGAAAAGGAGACGCCGGACTAGTAAGTGCTTCTTCTTTCCAGCCTGCAGGCCATTGATGATTCAGATCAACGCCGGCAGCATTAGCCGACCAATGTCGAAAATCAGTAAACCCATCATTAATTTCTTTTATTTCTTTATAATTATAATGGTCTTCGAAAAGTCCTTCTTGGACTAATTCAGCTCCATCAGGATTAACTAACGCAACAACATAAATTGTTGCTTCTCCTAGTAAGCTATCTATATCTATTCCATTCCACTTTTCTTTTAGATTTATTTTGTTTTGTAAAACTTTCAAGAACTGCATTAATAGCCAAGTGTTCAGCCATTCATTTCCATGCCATGTGCCCGAAAAAAATAGTTTCTTTGGACCATGTCCAGTCTTAAATAGCCATACTGGTTTGCCCATTCTAGAAGTACCGATTTTTTCTGATGATATTTTCCCATTAAAATATTCTCTGTCCTGTTCAAGTTCCCGCCACCCATATTCATGAAAGCAAGCAGTATTTTTAATAGTATTAGAGGCCAGGCCGGGATCTGGGATTTGAAGGTAATTTCCTGGGGTAAGATAATCGATTCGGGAAAAAATTTCTTTATTAAAAAAAAGCAGATCTTCTATTCTCACTTTATTATAAAAAGCTACTTTTGCTAATGTGTCCCCTTTTTTTATTTTATAAGATATCATTAAAACCCTCCTTTTTATTCTCACTCCAAGAATATGCTCTTCTGCCTTATATAGAATTGACAATTTAATAAACTTATGATAAATTGCAAACAATGATAGACATTTTTCTTTCAAGGCTGCACAAATCTATATTAAATGCAATGAGGAAGAATGAGGAAATGATATTCATTTCAGAGAGCCGGGACAGCTGGGAACCGGTATGAACCATTTCTGATAGCACTTCCGAGCTGACGCTTTGAACAAATTGTAAGTAGAGGCGGACGGATAACCCGTTATCTTGGAGCAGGCGCTCCCTGAGCCAGAATGTGAAATTCTGAAAAAATGAGGGTGGTACCGCGGAAACTTCCGCCCCTCACGAATTTATTCGTGTGGGTGGAAGTTTTTTTACATTACAGAGATTTCGTATCATTATAAATAAGCCGGACACCATGAACTCTCTATCATTAACCCAGGGAGACTCCAGGTTATACCGGTTTAGATATTAGATAAAAAAAGGAGTGGAGAGTTAGATGATTCAACAGCCAGTAGCCGAGAAAACAGAGGAGAAAATCATAAATGGGACTTACCGGGTTCTTGTATCTGATGCCATGAGCGAAGAAGGTCTTGCACCGCTATTAAACAATGATAATATGGAGTGTGTACAGCAAAATGTTAATGAAACAAGTGATCTTGACCAGTATGACGCACTCCTCGTAAGAAGCGGAACGACCGTAACTGCAGAACTAATGGACAAAATGGACCATTTAAAAATTATTGCGCGCGCTGGAGTAGGCGTAGACAATATTGACATTGACGCTGCTACGAAACGTGGAATTGTTGTGATAAATGCTCCAGACGGTAATACTATTTCCACAGCAGAGCATACATTTGCTATGATTATTTCACTAGCAAGAAAAGTGCCCCAGGCAAATGCCTCTATTAAAAGCGGAGAATGGAACAGAAAAGCTTTTCAAGGAACAGAACTTCGCGGCAAAACTCTTGGTATCGTAGGATTTGGCCGTATTGGATCTGAACTGGCAAAACGAGCTCGGGGATTTGACATGACAACAGTTGTGTTTGATCCATTTCTTACAAAAGAACGAGCAGAAAAATCTGGTGTCCGCTTGGCAGAACTCGATGATTTACTTTCTGAAGCTGATATTATTACGGTCCATACCCCATTGACCAAAGATACGAAAGGTTTACTTGGGATGGAGAACATTAACAAAACCAAAAAAGGTGTTTTTCTTATCAATTGTGCCCGCGGCGGAATTATTGATGAAGATGCTTTAAAACACTATCTTGAAAATGGGCATGTAGCAGGAGCAGCACTCGATGTGTTTGAAGAAGAACCGGCACAAAACAATGAATTATTGAACTTTAACCAGGTTATTTCCACTCCTCATATTGCTGCATCTACTAAAGAAGCTCAGTTAAATGTTGCTGCTCAAGTTTCAGAGGAAGTTCTGCAATTTTTAAACGGTCTGCCTGCGCTGAATTCGATCAATCTTCCTGCTATGTCAAAAGAAAAGTTTGAAACACTTCAGCCTTATTATGAACTTTCTAAAAAGATGGGCCATATTTTATCACAAAGCATGAAAGGACCAGTACAGGATATTGATGTGCATTACAGCGGAGAAGTAACAGAATTAGAAACTTCCGTACTTACCCGCTCTTTGATTGCCGGCTTTTTACAGAGCCGTATTGATGCTCCTGTAAATGATGTAAATGCTTCTCTTATTGCAAAAGAACGAGGTATTACGTATGGAGAAAAACATCAGACTAATGCTCTTGGGTATTCTAATTTAGTTCAAGCTGCAGTTAAAGGTGAAGACCGGACGTTCACTATTCACGGAACTTATGTAAAAGAATACGGTCCAAGAATTGTCCGGATCAATGATTTTAATGTCGACTTTTATCCAACCGGTCACTTAATCTATATTCAACATACAGATAAACCAGGGGTTATTGGTAAAATGGGGCAATTACTAGGAAAACACCAAGTAAATATTGCGACAATGCAAGTGGGACGGAAAGAAGAAGGCGGAGACGCCATCATGATGCTTGCTGTCGATAAAGAAGCCAATAAAGAAGTACTTGCTGATTTAACTTCCATAGAAGAAATTAAACTTGCAGATAAAATTGAAGTTTAAACTTTCTTCGACTGACAGCCTTTAAATATATAGAGGGTTGTTATAATGTAAGAATATATGAATCCCGTGCCTCACTTTGAAGCACGGGATTTTTATTACTTTTCAGGCCATATGTATCCTAGAATATGATTCCATTGGGCTCTTCTTGATAAATGTAAAAACTCCCGTCCACTCTGTGTGATGGAAGCGTAATACCGACCTTTTTTTATCCACCCCTCTTCCTCAGCAATCGTCTCAATAAATTGATAAAAAAACACATCTTTAGGTTTCTTACTTTTTGTTAATAAATGTCTTTGAAAAACTTGCTCCATTCCTTTCCAAAAACGCTGGTGAAGATGTCTGTCCCTATCCAGCCTGATTTGCTCATGCAGAGATAATTTTTTTAACACAAATAAAAAGCCGTCAAGTATCCATTCTTCTTGATGTCCTCCACTCTGTTTATTAAGCCAAAGTAAAAATGAGGTATCAAGATGAATAGAATTCTTCAACTGAGGATCCATCATTTTCAATCTTCCTTTTTTTTAAGCTTTATTCATTTTATCATAATTATATTACAGAAATGTTTTAAGGAAGAATTAACAATTGGCCTGGTTGAATGACAGTATTTTTAAGCTTGTTTCGTTTGCATTAAGCTTTTCAAAGAGGTGCCATTTTCTTTTGCTACTTCCTAAGTGTATCACCGGGTTTCACTTTGTGCTGCTCGCTATCAGCTATACTATTTTTTGAAAATTCTCTGTTTAGCTCAATCAAATAAGGTAAATTGGAAGGATTTAATACAGTTAAAGGATCAGCCGCAAACTTTTTATCTTCCCTCCACTCCTTTTCATGAAATTCAAAATGTAAGTGAGGTCCCGTAGAGTGGCCAGTGCTGCCTATAGTGCCGATTACCTCCCCTTGTTTAACTGCCTCTCCTTCACCTTTTAATCTTTTAGATAAGTGTGCATATAATGTTTCCTTATTATCTTCATGAGAAAGGATAATAACATTGCCATAAGAAGAAGAGAAATACGATTTAATGACCCTGCCGCTTTTTGCAGCGGATACTTCCGTTCCTTTGGCTACTGCTATATCAATTCCATAATGTGTTCCATCTCTTGTACCAAATGTATCACTTAACTCTCCTTGGACCGGCCACATGTATTCTTGTGGACCTGCATAAGTCGTTGAAACGCCTATAAATAAATAGATAAAAAACATTATTGCAGAAAAAATTCCTACAATAATAAACCTTTGAATATAGTTCATCCTAAACCTCCACCTGTAGAACATTACGTTCTAACATATGAACGCTTGTCTTCCTTATGCTAAATAATTTTACTTTTTACTCAATAGCGCCAGACTGTAAAATTTTTAAATCAACCTTAACATTTGCTTTTGTTTCGGGATAAATATTTTCTTTCCATTCATTTGGTTTCCAATTTCTTGTTTTGCTTCTATATTTCTCACCAAATCCTATCGGATCTATTTTTAATTCCTGAAATCTCTTAATTAATTTATCTCCTTCTGTTTTTATTTGATTTCCAACTGAAGTCTCAATTTCTGCAACTTGTTTTGGGTCACTCAGATCTATATTACCTGTATGATCAGTAATTTCCCCTTGAATTTTAAGCTCAATATCATATTTAGGATATGGTTTTCTTGTTTTTTCATTATATTTCACTTCTGAGAACACATTTTCAATTACAACGTAGTCTTTCTTACCTTCATGCTCTATTACAAATTGACTAGTACCACCCTCACTTCCGTCGCGCAGAAGTTTAAGAATATACGTTTTATTTAAATCCAAACTTTCTACGTAACGGTCGAAATCAAATAGTGCTGTTCCAATTAACTGTGGCTGATCTCCTTCTTTTTTTATCAACGGCAAAATAGCATCCTTTCCATCGCTGTACAGATCAAACAAAAAAAGGTGCATATTTGTTTTTGGTATGTTTTCAAAATTTATGTTTTGCTCTATAAGATCGGAAAAATACATGCCTACCCGCTGCTGATTTTCTCCTTTTAGATTTAATATCTCATCTGTATTACCTTCTGTGATGCATAAATATATTTTACTTCCAATCCGGGGATTGCGATAGAATGATTTAACATATTTCTCTACCCCTTCTACAGCTACATCTTTTCCAAATAAAATGACCCGTATTTGGCCATATCGGAGCGGTTGCTGTGCTCTTGTATTCAAGAGACTTCGTGCTTCTTCGGTTGTTTCTGATATGACGGAGAGCTGCTGCATATTCAGTGTGCTTTCTTCTCCCTGTTCCAGAAATACAGGAAAGGTAACAGAATATTTGAGTTTTTCTTCATCATATTTATCAAGGCCTACCGTCTGAATAAGCAGGATTTCATCGATAATTTGGGTATCAAGACATCCAGTTATTAAAATAAGAATGGTAAACGTTATAAATGTTTTTTTCTTCATGTCTTCCGCTTCCTTCTCATTTTTTGACCTGCAAATTGACATATGAATATGATCGGAATGTAAGCTATTATAATCCAAAAACCAATGTGCGAAATAGTATTATTTAACGTATTTACAGCCTGGCGGTTGTCTAGAAACGGGACAATAAAAACCACTGCTGTCATCAATACGATAATGACATAGCGCTGTTTTATGGAAAACAGCCTTTTTATACCTCTGCTCGCTCCCCAAAAAGCCATTCCAATGTTAGGAATTATAATAATTAGCCATAGCGATATTCCTAAATATTCAAACCGTTCTATAAACGGAAATTCAATAATTTTCAAAAGGGTCAAGGTCGGCCATATTGTCATGTTTAATTGTCCTTCACTAAAAAAAGATAATGTTACCAGCATTAAGAGGGTATAGACAAACACAGTTGTCCAGTGACCGAGCTGCGCCCATTTCTGCGAACGGTGCCCTTCCTTTATAAAAGGATAAAACAAGAGCAGCAGTTCAAAACCTAGATAAGTAATCGTGGTTTCTCTTACACCAAGAATTATATTCTTTAACGAATGTTTCCACACTGGAAGAAAATTTATAAACTCTCCATACTGAAGCGGCATTAATAAAACAAAAAATAATATAGAAGGAATAAACACACCTGCTACACATAGACCTGTTACTGTACGAAATCCTCCTTCGATAAGGTAACAAAAAAAATAAGCTGCTAATACTGTTAAAAGCCACGTGGGTATATCCTCAAACACCCATACTTGAATCACTTCAATATATGTTCGTAATACGAGAATTCCGAGTGCATAAAAGTAAAGAATAATTATTATGCTAAAAAATCCTCCAACCCATTTACCAAAAAGGTTGCGATGGACTTCTATGATATCGTTATGATTAACTTTTAATATATAATAAATCATGCTGATAAGAACAGAAATAATGATTCCTGCAATAATTACTGGAATCCAGCTGTCATAGCCGCTGTATTTAGCAACAGTCCGTTGAAAACCAAGCATTCCTACTCCGACCTGGATTGCATGAATTAAAAAAAATACCATCGAAGGAGAAACTTGAAACTGCTCTTTTACTTTAGAATGCATTTTCGCCTCCTCCTTTTCTGTTATTCATCAATGTCTTTTTTCTCATGTGCTGTTGAAAAATTTATTCTTTTTTTTGATTGCGGACGCATTTGCTGCGGCCTTTTTTGTAAGGCACTGTAAGGTAAACGCACAAATGTGTCTTTCCAGTCTGTTAGGCGGAGAGGATAAAACGGAGCAAGATAAGGACGCCCTAAAGATTCAAGACGGATTAAATGGGCAATAACAAAGGCAAGCATTATGGCAATGCCTATTGCTCCATACATTGCTGCCAAAATGATAAATGGAAATCTAATAATACGAATTGTATTCCCCATTTGGTAAACCGGAGCAGTGAAAGAGGCAAGCGCAGCAAGTGCTACCACAATTAATAAAATATTACTCGTTAATCCTGCTTCAACCGATGCCTGCCCGATAACAATACCGCCAACAATACCGATCGTCTGCCCTACTTTTGTCGGCAGTCTTGCCCCTGCTTCTCTTAAAAGCTCAATAGTAAATTCTAAAAACATTGCTTCTATCAACGGAGGAAAAGGAATATTTCTCCTGGATGCTATCAGTGTAGAAAGTAAATCCTTCGGTATCATTTCATAGTGATACGTAAGCACTGCTACATAAATTGGTGTTGCAAAAATAGAAAAAACAACAGAAAATAAACGAAGCACTCGAACAAAAGACGCAATATGCCAGGGAAGATAATAATCTTCCAGAGAGGAAAAAAACTCCACTAATGTTGACGGTGTAATAATGGCTTGAGGTGAGCCGTTACACATAAATACAATTTTTCCTTCTGCTAGTGCTGCAGCAACTCTATCTGGTCTCTCTGTATTTACAAATTGAGGAAACACTGTACGTGAGTGGTCTTGAATCATTTGCGCGAGTGCAGCCGCTCCTAATACATCATCAAATTCCACTTCTTGAATACGTTGTATAACAGTATTCACATTCTCTTTTTCCGCAATGCCATCAATATAAAAAACTCCTGTCTCTATATTTGAAAGCGTACCAATTTTCAGCTTTCGAATCCTCAAGTCTTCAATTGGAAGTCTTTGACGAACAAGAAAAATATTCGTCTCTAATTTTTCAACAAATGCCTCCTGCGGTCCAATAACACTAAATTCGGTTTCAGGTATAGTGACCTCTCTTTGCACATCAGCTGGCGCCTTTATTAATATAATGTCTTCCTTTTGATCAGGCAGTTTACAAGCAACAAACCCTGTTAGCAGCTTTTGATTAGCACTTGAAATATCTGAGGTTATTTCTGTTTCATCTACATATATATTTCTCTGAATGTCTTTGTACGTTTTCCACGGAGAATTTTTTAACGGCTGCAATGCATCAACATTCAACCGTTCATGATCAATAAGTGTACTATAATAAAATAACTGCAGGTTTCCATAAGACGTTTCAATTATTTCTTCAACAAAATCTTCATTTCCATCAGAAAGAGCAGGAAGCCACTCCGATAATTTTTTTGATTTCGGAGATGCTGCTTGAAAGTATTGTTTTCGTCGAAAAAAATTCATAATCTGCTCCTTTCCAGATGAAAGTCATTGTTAGTATAAGGAATATTCCAGCCTTTATACGTTTTCAAGCATAATAAAAGCTTTCCCGTTATTGACAGGAAAGCTTCTTATTTTTTCTATTTTTCTTTCTTTTTCTTTGGGGAACGAAATACAACAGCACTTCTTTCATATTCTACGTCTGCAACTTGCATACGATAATTGATAACTCTAGCAACTGCAAAAAAGTAGTCCGATAGACGGTTTAAATACTTAAAGACTTCACTGTTAATTTCTTCTTCTTTCATAAGTGCCGCCGTTACTCGTTCGGCTCGTCTTGTCACTGTGCGGCACACATGAATATCAGCTGCTGCCGGTGATCCTCCTGGAAGAATAAAACGTTCTAGTTCTGGTGCTTCCTTAATATATTCATCGATACGTTCTTCTAAGAAAGTGATCATACTTTCTTTGACTTTAAATTCTCTCTCTTTTTTAATATTAGCTAGATCACTGCCGCAATCAAATAATTCATGCTGGATTTTAACCAATTCAGGTTGAATATCCGGGAATAATTTTTCATCCACTGAAGCGGAAGCTTTTGCTACAAATGAATTTAATTCATCACAAGTACCATAAGCTTCTACCCTGATATGATCTTTATCTCTTCTTCCGCCAATTAAGCTTGTCTTCCCTTTATCTCCGCTTTTTGTATATAATCTCACCACAATTCCTCCTCTATGATAAACGTTGACCGATCCCAAACCATACGATATATGTTTCATCTGCAACACGCTCAAGTTTTTGATAAAGACGCCCAAGCTCATCCCTAAAACGTCTTATTTCTTTATCTATTGGTACAACTCCTTTTGTTACATCTGTTCCAATTACGATAAATTTCCTTGTTCTTTCTTGCTGTTCCCACTTTATTAAAGGAAGTATATAATCTTCAAAATACTCTTCTGCTGAATCTGTATTTGCAACGTCCTTTAAATATTCTTTCAAACTCTGTTCAATTCCTTCTATTACCATAGTATTTTCTTCGAATTGAGGAAGTCTCAATAAAGGATGATTCTTTTCATCATAACAACTGTGCCAATTGGAATTATTTTGAAGAATCGATGAGAAATTTTTTAACACCCACTTCTTTTTTCCGTTAAATGCACCTCCTGTAACGAAATACAACGCCAATCTCCTCCTTTAAGATCAAACCTAACCGCAAGCCCTCCTCCAAATGGCAAATACCATAGATTATTTACGGTCAAGTGAGGAACATATAATCCGCACCATTCTCTAATCCATCCGCTGTGTGTGATAACTGCGATCTTTTTTTGACTGCTTTGTTTAATTGTTTCCCACCCTGTTCGAATTCGTTGGTGAAAATTTGTTAAGCTTTCTCCATTCAAAGGGGCGGTATTGGAAAAATCGCTTATCCATTCTTGATATGCCTTGTTTTCCTTCAGCTCTTCATATGTTTTTCCTTCAAAATCACCAAAATATATTTCTCGCAAACTTTTTAGACGGCTTACAGGCAATTCCGGAAACAAAAGCTCTGCTGTTTGTACTGATCTTGAAAGGTCACTGCTCCAAACGTTGTCAACGGATAACTGTTTTGCGCTGCATTTCAATCTTTCTGTCTCTTCTTTTAATAATGGTGCGTCTGACCAGCCGCAATATTGTTTATAAAAATTACTATAGGTCATGCCATGACGTAAGAAATATATAATGCGCTGCTCATCCATATTACAGTCTCCATTCCTTCACACAAAGCTCCAGCCATATCACCATTGACTCCTCCAAACATAGAAAAAAATAAAAAACGTGCAAGCCAGTAAGCAATAATTACCACAGCAATAATAAACATTACCGAGTTCATACCATTTGGAATAAATGCAAGTATTAAACTTATTACGAAAGCACACACTGCTAAGATAATCCAGGTATCTTTCCGTTTGGACTCACTTTGGAACCAAGCGGCAAGCCCATCCTTCCTTGCAAGCGGGGCAGCTATAATTAAATGCCCCATAGCTGTTCGAGACAAAACAGGAACAAGTAATAATAGAAGCCATATCGGTACCACATCTGTTTCAAGGACAAATAGGACAAATAGAAACCGGCTGCCAATTAATAAAATGGTAGTCCATACAGCTGCAGCTCCTGTGCGGCTGTCTTTCATAATCTCTAACCGTTTCTGTTTATCCTGCCAAGAAGCAGCTGCGTCACTAACGTCCATCCACCCATCTAGGTGAAGCCCTCCATGCATAACCAATAACAGCGCAACAATGAAAAAAGCTAAAATATAATCTGGCAGCGCAAATATGGAACTGCTTATTACAAGCAGAGCAAAAACCCCTGAACCGATCAATAAACCGCACACCGGAAAAAAAAATATAGCAAAACGAGCGGCATCTTCTTTCCAGACTGTATTTTTAGAGGGAAAAATGGTAAGAAAAGCTACCGCCATTTGAAAGCCTTGAAAAATCAGTTTTAATTTTTCTCTCATGATAAGCCCATTTCCATCATTCTAATGATTTGGCTGACATTTAAATGTTTTTCTATTGCATTACCAAGGGCATCTAATCTCTCTTCTTTATTGGCTGTATAATGGACAGTCGGCTTATTGCTTAATCCTTTGCTTCTTCTGATGTTATTAAGCCACCAGTTACGCCAGCTGTCATTATGAAAAAGGTGATGAATATAACTGCCGATACACTTATTATCAGTCGAAATGATACCTTCTGGCTTATTATCCTCGTTATAAAAAAGAGGCTGGAAATCTTCTCCATATTCAATTTGGTCCATACCGGTATGTATTTCAAAGCCGCTGATCAGCAGCCTCTTACTGTTTTGCTCAAAAGTCCCTTTCCATTGTCTTGTCTGTTTCGATTCCATAAACGTGGTGCTCATCGGAAATACCTGCACTCCTCTCGCTGTCTTACCAGAAATTCCCGTATCAGAACCATATTGGTCTATTAATAGCTCTCCCATCATTTGAAATCCTCCGCAAATACCAACAATATACGTACCTTTCTTTTTATGTTCACAAATTTTTTGAATGATTCCTATGGAACATAAATATTCATAATCATCAATGGTGCTTCTTGTACCAGGAATAATTACTGCATCCGGTGAACCAAATTGTCCTGCTTCTTTTACAATCCGAACAGATACATCTTTTTCTGCTGCAAAGGGCTCTAAATCAGTAAAGTTAGAAACATAGGGGAGGGCTATAACAGCTATATCGATTTGCTGTTTATCAGTACTTTTAATGGTATTAAGAGCTGCAAAGGACAGAGAATCTTCTTGTTCCATTCTAATATCTAACGCCGGAAGTACTCCATTCACAGGGATTTCGGTGTTGGCCTCGAGCCATGATACTCCATTTTGGAAAAGAGCAGGATCTCCTCTGAAACGATTAACAACCATTCCCTTGACTCTTTTTCGATGAACTTCCGGAAGCAGATTGAGCGTGCCAGTCATGCTTGCAAATATTCCGCCTCTTTCGATATTCGCCGTTAGAAGAGCAGGGACATTGGCAATCTCTGCAGTAACTAAATTAGCAAGATCTTTATCCATTAAATTAACTTCTGCAGGACTTCCTGCTCCTTCCATCACAATAACATCATACTTCTTAGATAGAAAAGCTAGTGAATCTTCTACTGCTTCTTTTGCATTTATAAAATAATTGCTGCGATATTCTGCTGCGGCCGGACTACCCATAGATTTCCCCTGTACGATTACTTCTGCATTGCGGTCACTTCTAGGCTTTAATAACACGGGATTCATATGTACAGATGGAGAAATTTTAGCCGCTTCTGCTTGTAATCCCTGTGATCTGCCAATTTCATGTCCTGATAAAGTTACATAAGAATTATTCGACATATTCTGTCCTTTAAAAGGAGCAACTTTTATCCCTCGGTTGGCTAACGCACGGCATAAACCTGTTACGATATAACTTTTACCGGCATCTGAGGTTGTCCCCCAAACCATCAGACCTTTCATTTGGAACCTCCCCTTTCATTACCACCGGTATTCCATATTCCATTTTTACAGCAAGCTCTGCTTGATCTGTGAAGTATTGGTGAAGCTCTCCGAGTATTTTTATATACCTATACACTTGTTCGCTCTCAGGGATAGGTTCTTGAAATAGATCATTACTTATAATAATGAGATGACTGCATGCATCCTCTAACACGGAAACTGCTGATTTTACACGGTCTTTCACTACTGATGAAAGCTGCGGAGGCTCTACATCTGAAAACACTTCATTACTTAGCCATGTTGTTAAACAATCCAAAAAAATAATGTCATTTTTGCTAATACTTTTGGCACAAACATCTAATCTTTTGGATTGCTCTATTGTTAACCAGGCATCACTTCTTAATTGCCTTTCTTTTTTATGCAGGTCAATTCTTTTTTTCATTTCAGAGTCGGTCGTTCGTGCTGTTGCTATGTATATAAGCCTTCCACCTGCTTGTAATTTTTCAGCATAATCTTCTCCCCAGCTGCTTTTTCCGCTTCTAACACCACCGCAAATAAATGTAAGCATCAGCCAGACCACCTTGTAAGCATATGTAGTAATTGATCATTTTCACTTTTCTTTTTTACCGCTAAGCGAATATACTTTCCATTTAATCCAGGAAAGTGATAAGTATGCCTGGCATGAATACCATTTTGTACTAAAAACTTTAATAGCGGCTGCATGTCTGTTCGGTTATGGTGACGGATTAAATAAAAATTCACGTCAGAAGGAAATACCGTGATATGTTTTAAAGCCTGTATTTGTTTGATTACACGTTGTTTCTCTTTTTGAATCAGTTGAACTGTTTCATGCACAAATTCTTCTTGATTTATTAAATACATCATCGCTTGCCCAGCTATACTATTAATGTTCCACGGCGGTAAATAGATTTGTATTTTTTTTATTATTTCTTCTGAAGCTAGCATGTATCCCATTCTTAAACCTGGCAGAGTATACATTTTTGTCATAGAGCGCAGTAAAATGAGAGGGAAATTTTTATTAATAAATGATTCAAATAAAAAAGGTGATTCCTGAAAATCATAAAATGCTTCGTCTACTACGGTTAACTTATTATTGGTTTTACAATATTGCAGCAGTTCCTCTATTTCTTTTGATGCTGAGGCAGTACCCGTTGGATTGTTAGGATGGCAAAACCATATCCCATCTGCTTTCTCCAGCAATGGCTCGAGCTCTTGAAACTTCCATTTCCATTCCTCTTCTTCATTTGTTAAATATGAAACAATCTCTGCTCCATTAGCTTCTAAAGCTTTTTTATATTCCGTAAACGTCGGTTGTACTAATATGACTTTTTTATTAGTAAACAATCTGGCTGCAGCCTGAATCAGCTCTGCTCCACCGTTACCTGGCATAACATTATAAAAATTACAGCTCAATTTTTGAGCCAGGCGTTTTCTCAATGTATTAGAATTTGGATCAGGATATTCATGGACTGTATGTACCCAGTCAGAAAGCTTCTTTTTTATATCAGCTGGAGGTCCATAAGGGTTGGTGTTCACACTGAAATCAATAATACTTTTATTTGAGACCTGGTTCAGTTGTTCAGATAGAGCAGCGGGCATTGCTCCATGTTCAGGCCAAGACATAATACACTCCTCCTGCTATCCATAATAAACTTAGAAAGTAAAGAATGGACAGATGCCATACAATCAGTCCTTCTTTTATACGATCTGCATGTAAAGGTTGATCTCCTCTTCCAAAATACGGACGGTTCACCCATTTATCCTGGTATGGAGTGGGACCACCAAGTCTCACCTGTAATACCCCAGCCATAGCGGCTTCTCCATAACCGCTGTTAGGGCTTTCATGTAACGATGCAAAACCTTTCACCACTGACAATGCTTCCTTCCAATCAGCAGCTTTTATTTTCCAAATCGTACATATCATTAAAAAAGAAGTTATACGTGCTGGGATGTAGTTTAAAACATCGTCTGAACGTGCTGCCGCCCAGCCGAACTCCTTAAATCTTGGTGAAGTATAACCAATCATCGCATCAGCTGTGTTGACATATCGGTACACCACCGCTAATGGGGCTCCACCAATAAATGCATAAAATAACGGTGCTGTTACACTATCTGATATATTTTCTCCGGTACTTTCTAACACAGATCGTGTTATTTGCTGTTCATCCATATGAAGTGTATCTCTTGATACAATCATGGCCGTTTGTTTTCTCGCCTTAGCTAATTGATTTTGTGAAAGAAGCATATATATTTTTTTAGCTTCCTTTACCATACTTGTCCCGCCGATCATCAACCATAATATGAAAGCTTCTGTAAGGATGCCTGTCCATACCGAAAGCTGATAAGATAATAACGTTACCGCACCTGAAGCTATAAACAAAAAAACAGCCGGAAAAAAACATGTGATAATTCCTTTTCCTTTTACGAAGCGGCCGCGATTAAGATACTTTTCCAAATAAGAAATAATATTACCCATTAAAACAACTGGATGGAAAGAAACACGTGGGTCCCCAAATAACCTGTCAAAGAGATAAGATATTGTGATGGCAATAAGGTGGGCTTCTGTTATTCCCATTTTCCATTCTCTTTCTTTCTTTGTTTGTAGTTCTCCAATGTCTCAGAAACAGCATCATACACGGCTTTACCCACCTTTTTACCTAAAGGCGAGGCTGTTCCGCCGTATACGAACTCTTTGCCCTGTTGAGAGGCAGCAATGAGCATGCTATCTGTTGATGTCCCTGTAGCAGCCGTTCCAGTGTCACTATCTATAATACTGTTATCTAACAAAGCTTTAGACTTAGCTTCTGTCGCTGTCATCATAACTTGAGCATAAGCTGCTTCGGTGAGTTTGCCATCTACAAATATCCATATATTAATAGTACCGACTGTAAAGGGTAAAGATTCTTTTTCATAAGCTTTAGAGACGTCTACTGCATTGGAGGTACCTGCAGTGGCATATACCAAAATATCTCCCTCATCATCTTTCAATTGTACAAATGCTCCATCTTTCAATAATGCAGCCGTCATCATTCCTGCAGTATCAGCTGTATCTAAAGAAATGTTTTGAAGGTATGAAGCATATTCTTCTGCAGGGTTATCACAATTATAGTTTTTATCAACGTGTCTGTTTACAAAAAAACGATGCCATCCAAAACCTTCTCCTATCACAGCCGATGATAATGTTTTCCAATAAAATGGAGAAGTGATGCAAACAGCCTCTTCCCGTTCATTAATACTTAATGTATCCAGTAAGTCTGATGAGAGCTCGGATACATTTTTTAATGGCTCTAAAGTAATCAATGGGCTTGGAAAAGAAGGGTGTTCTTTTCTTTGCAGACGTGCATGGTAAACCTTCTCTAAAAGGGATCTTTCCAATACATACGCTGGTTTATCAAGTGCCCTTTGGTTTCCTTGATCCATTAACAGAATACGATGACTGTACATAGCTGCCATATTTAAATCATGCAGAACAGCTACTACGGTTAACTGTTTTGATTTAGTCCATTCTTTTAAGGTATCTAGTAAGTTTAGTTGATAGGATATATCCAAATGATTCGTGGGTTCATCCAAAAGCAGGATATCCGGCTCTTGTGCTAATGCTCTTGCTAACAGCACCCGCTGCTTTTCTCCACCACTCAACAGATCAATTGGCTGATCTGCAAATGACAATACCCCGGTTTCTTTCATAGCTTGGTAGACTATTTCTTCATCTTTTTTACTGTTAGACGAAAACCATCCTTTTTGATGAGGGTATCTTCCAAGTTCAACTACTTGTCTAACCGTATAAGAAAAAGCACTTTCAGCTTGCTGTGGAAGTACTGCAATCTTTTTTGCTAAGTTTTTTTGAGTAAAAGCAGCCAGTGGTTTGTTATCAATGAAAATCTTCCCTTTTTCCGGCTGCAAAGAACCATAAATAAATTTCAACAGCGTGGATTTACCGCTCCCGTTAGGACCAATGATTCCAAGAACTTCGCCTGCATTCATCCGAAAATTAATATTCTTTACTACAGGCTTTGAGTCGTATCCGCCGGTTACATTTTTTACTTCGAGCACCTTATCACCCGCCGTTTCTAAGATTGTTTCATTCTTCTTCGGCGCTGCTGAAACAAAAGAATTCCGAATACTGGCGCACCAATGATTGCTGTTATTACGCCAATAGGAAGTTCTGTTGGAGAAATAATAGTTCTTGCTGCTAGATCTGTTAATACAAGAAAACCTCCCCCGGCAAACATCGACATGGGCAGCAGCAAATGATGGTCCGGCCCAAAAAGAAGGCGGACAAGGTGGGGAACTACTAAACCAACAAATCCTATCGTTCCAGATACCGAAACAGCTGCTCCTGTTAAAAGGGAAGCACCAGCTAATATAGTTAATCTCCTTTTATCTGTATCTACTCCTAGTGTTTTTGCTGTTTCTTCTCCAAAAACTAAAGCATTTAACTCTTTTCTGTTCGCATATAACAGGGCAGTGCCTATTACAAAAAAGGGAAATTGTAACCATATGTAATCCCAGCCTCTCATAGCCACACTGCCCATCAGCCAGGAAATAATCTGCCTTAACTCGTCTCCAGTTAAAGCAATTAAGAGAGAGATTACTGACCCTAAAAATGAACTAACAATAATACCTGCTAAAATAATGGTTTCTGTAGTAATAGATTTTTCTATAAATCGTACAAACCCCAATAAAAACAGAAGTGTCATAAACCCTGTCACAATACTGATAATCGGCAGGGTGAAGCTCCCTAAGATTGGTAAGGTAACCCCTAAAAACAATACAAAAACAGCTCCTAGAGCTGCGCCAGATGAAACGCCCAGTGTGTAAGGATCAGCTAGCGGATTTTTTAATAGTCCTTGAAAAGCAGCTCCAGCCAATGCAAGGGAAGAGCCAACTAGAGCTGCTAATAATACCCGAGGCAGCCGGATGTTTAAAATGATCGTTGTGTGCGTTTCATTGAATGAATGTGGTATATCCAAATTCCATAGGGATCTCCACAAAATTTCAGTTGTTGTCCATAAAGGAATTGATAAGCTTCCTGCTGATATACCAATAATTACACATAAGATAAGAAATACTGCCCCGATGAAATAAACAGAGATAATCTTACTGTTCTTTAAATACATCTGGATACACCAGTTCAGCTAATTGTTCAATGCCATCAGTCAGCCTAGGACCCGGCCGGCTTACTGTGTCATTATCTATGTCATGAATTTGATCGTTTTCTACAGCCGGAACATTTCCCCATCCGGATCGGTCTTTTATTTTAGAGGAAGGATCGTCTACATAATATCCATACGTAGTTACTATAACATCTGGATTTAAGGCGACTGCCTCTTCTTCACTATAATGAATCCAGCCTTCTTCTTCTGCTGCTGCGTTTTCTGCATTAATTGTTTCTAACATCTCATGGATAAACGTTCCTTGACCTGTTGTATAAATTTCAGGCGGCGGTTGAATTTCTACCCAGACCCTTTTGCGGTCATCCTCTGAAATCTCTTCTGCTTGTTCTTCAATCTCTGTAACATCTTCTTTTATATCAGAAATAATCGATTCGGCTTTTTCTTCTGTTCCGGTAGCTTGACCAATCATTTCTATTGACCCATAAGCATCTTGAAACGAAGAAGCATCATTTACAATTAAAACATCAATCCCTGCCTCTTCTATTTGTTTCAATCCTTCTTCTGAACCATGCACAGATGATGCATGAGCAAGAACAAGATCTGGTTCTAAAGAAAGAAGAGTTTCCATATCGAAGTCCATATCACCGACACTTTGCTTTTCCGCTGCTTCTTCTGGGAAATTACAATAATCAGTAACCCCTACAATTTCATCCTCAAGTCCAAGAGCAAATGCAATTTCTGTGTTACTCGGTATCAGGCTTACAATGCGATCCGGTTTTTCTTCAATACTTACTTCCTCTCCCATGCCATCTGTAACTGCGACGGGAAATTCACCTTCATTTTGTTCGATTTGTTCACTTTCATCTGAATTATTTTTTTCTTTATTTGAAGCGCTCTCTTCATTTCCTCCGCAGGCTGATGCGAATATGAGACTGCAGGAAGTAAAAATTAAACCTAACCACTTTTTCACAACATTTCCCCCTAATATGTACTTAAAATAAATTAAAAAAGCTCCCCTTCGAACAGGAGAGCGGAATGAGCTATTATGTCAATAATTTCACAAAACAGAACAGTCATTCGGCTGCACCTTTTCCTCGAAGGTTCATCACCGTGCTAGAAGGCAGGTCTCCTGACTTACGCGCAAATGTCCACCTTCCCGTCAAATCATTTGACAGTGGCTTAAAGAACATTTAAAATGCATGCGATTACAGTGGCGGGACCGTGCCGGAGTTACACCGGGCTTCCCTTTTAACATGCATGGTTTATGCATGACCTTCCGCAATGAAATATTTTATTTTTTTTCAGGTCTTTTTTAATTATACATAAAATTTCACCTTATGACAGTTGTTTTCTCAATTATTTTTTTGGCAGATAAAAATCTGCCGAGGTGAATTTTCTTTTTGATAACAGGAAGTATCATAATCACCGAATAGATGCACCACTTTAAAATTATTCCGTTTCAGCATGTTTATTAAAGCATCTGGTTCATATAATTTAACACGTTCGCGGTATTCTCTTTTATAGCCTTCTTCTTTTATAGTGATTCTTTTATAAACAAAGCCAGACGATATTTTCCGTTCTTGTGTAACCTGCAGGCCATCTTTAACCGATTCATCTTTCGGGACAAGGGTCTTTTTAACATGAACAGGGTTTAAATAATCGAAGCAAAACCATCCTTGATTCTTCAGTGACTCTGCAGCTCGTGTAAATACTAGTTCATTTTCTGTGTCATCAGAGAAGTAACCAAAACTGGTGAACAAGTTAAATGCAGCGTCAAACTCCTGAAGCAGGGGCACATCTCTAATATCTGCCCGTTGATATTGAACCGGCAGCCCTGATGTTAACTCTATTGCTTTTTTTAAAAGTGCTGGTGACAAATCTACTCCGGTTACATGGATGCCCTTCCGCGCCAGCCACCTGGTATGCCTGCCGTTTCCGCAGCATAAATCTATTGCTTTCATTCCCCTTTCAAGCGGAAGATAGTCCATAATATGAGATAATTCATCAGCCGCTTTTTCTTCGTCTCTATGGTCATATATTCTCAGATAATCTTCTTGAAAATGTTCTTCAAACCATGATTTCATAGAATTTCCTCCAAAAAATTAAAGCCATTCTTATTCTATACCTTTTTCCGTTGGAAGGTAAAACCGGAATGTTGTTCCTTCATGCAGTTTGCTGTGAACGGTTATTTCTCCATCGTGCGCCTCGATAATATTTTTAGCTATAGCAAGGCCTAAGCCTGTACCACCTTTTCCTCTGGTTCTTGCTTTGTCAGCTTTATAAAAACGTTCGAAGACATATGGTAAATCTTCTTCAGGTATTCCAGAGCCGCTGTCTTTAATCTCTACAGTTAACCCATGCTCTTCATTGTTTACAATCATTCTGACAAAGCCTTGTACACTTGTATGTCGAATTGCATTATGAAGCAGGTTTGTCATCACTTGTTCCACGCGGTCTGGATCAATAAATGCTTGTTCCTTTTCATTGTTTTGTATTAAATCCAGCTCTATTTCAGCTTCTTTGGCCAAACCTTGAAATTTTTTATAAACTTTTTCACTGTATGAGGGAATATGAATCCATTGTTTTTCTAGCTGAAGATGTCCAGCTTCCATACGTGCCAGATCAAGAAGTTCATTAACAAGCCTGCCCATTCTCATTGACTCATCATAAATAATTCGGCCGATTTCTTTTTTCTCTTCTTCGCTCGCAGCAATGTCGTCTATAATTGCTTCACTGTAGCCTTGCAGCATGGAAATCGGAGTACGCAGCTCATGGGATACATTAGCGATAAAATCTTTGCGAAGTTTATCATGCTGTCTTTCTTCCGTCATATCCCTAATGACAGCGACAATTCCACGTACAAACTGCTTATCGTAAAGTGGCGTCATCAGAACTGCGTAACTGCGCCCCTGTACTTCCATTTCTGTTATTTGTTCTTGTTCTAGTGCTACCACTCTTTGAAACAATTTTTTAACGTCTTTTGGAAGAAGCTCTTTCTCACTGTTTACTTCGTGATAGTATTCGTATTGATAGGCTTGTAAAAACCGGTCCGCCGGAGGGTTGGTCACTACTATGGATCCTTTTCTATCCATGGTAATCACACCATCAGCCATGCTGCTTAAGATTCTGCTTAACTGTTCTTTTTCTTGATTTAAAGCAGTTATATTTTGATTTAGTTCTCTTCTCATCTTGTTAAAAGCATTACCTAGCTGACCTATTTCATCATTTGTTAAAATAGGCACCTTTGTTTCAAAATTTCCTTTAGCCACTTCTAATGCAAGCTGACGCATTTTTCGAAGAGGTGCAGTAATTCTTGTAGAAAGAAAAAAAGCAAAAACCGTAGTTAAAATAATAGCTATTCCTGCTGATAATAGTATAATCTGTTTTGTTTCTCCAGTGGTGTCTTCAATAATAGATAATGATTGATAAAGATAAAGAGAACCGGCTTCCCCATTAGTTGTTTCAAATGGCATTCCTACCACAAAAATCTCATTATGAATTTCTTCTCCATCTTCGTAAACTGGAAAATCGCCATGGGTGATAACCGGTTCATCAAACTGTACAGAAGATAGCTGTTCATCTTCTTTAAATATAGAAAGAGGAAGATGGACTTCCGTTTCCGTATTCGATGACTCCCACTCATCGCCGTTTTGGAAAACAACAACGGTAGTATCATATGAATCAGCAATTTTTTCGACCGTATCCAATGCTTCTTCCGGATCTTCATATTCCTCTAATACAGAAACAATAACGTTTGCATGGTTAGTCAGTTGTTCTTCAGCTTCTGTAATATGAAATTGCTCAAAAAACTGCAATAATAAGAAGGTTAGACTCAATAGGACGACAAGAACTAATAAAAGAATGGTAAACCACAGTTTACCAACTACACTTCTCCAAAGCATTACTCGTTCACTGCCTCAAACTTATACCCAACTCCCCATACAGTAGAAATCATATCAGCAGCTTCCTGTGATACTCTGCTTAACTTTTCTCGCAACCGTTTTATATGAGTATCAACGGTTCTTAAGTCACCAAAGAAATCATAATTCCATACATCTTTTAATAGCTGCTCTCTTGAAAATACTTTATCTGGAGCTTGAGCGAGATACAGCAATAACTCATATTCTTTTGGAGTCAAACTAATTACCTCATTATTTACGGTAACTCTATGCGCATCATTATCGATAGTTAAATGAGGAAATACCAGCACGTCTTTCGCCTGGGTTTCCGTTTGAAGAAATTTTGTAGAAGAAGAGCGTCTAAGAAGTGCTTTTACACGTAATATAACTTCTCTTGGACTAAAAGGCTTAACGATATAATCATCTGTTCCTACCTCAAATCCCTGCACACGGTTTGCTTCTTCTCCTTTTGCAGTCAGCATAATTACTGGTGTAGCTTTTGACTTTCTCAATTCCTGGCATACTTCAATCCCATCAATACCTGGCATCATTAAATCAAGCAATATCAAATCAAAATCTTTGTTCAAAGCTAAATCCAGGGCTTCTTCACCGTTTTCTGCTTCTTCCACTATATAATCCTCACGTTCAAGATACATTTTTAATAACCTGCGGATCCGTTCTTCATCATCGACGATGAGTACTTTTGCTTCTTCAGCCATCGTTCACGCCCCCTAATCCTTCTTATTGTTTTATTTAGATGATTTGCTTTAAAAATAGCTGTTCCCTGCCTAACCTTCCGGGAACAGCTTAATATTATCGATTTTAAGCGTAGGAATGCAAACCAGCTATTACTAGGTTAACAAATATCAAGTTAAACATTATAATAACAAAACCAATAACGCAAAGCCAGGCAGAACGTTCGCCATGCCAGCCTTTGGATAAACGAAGGTGCAGATATGCGGCATAAAATAAGAAAGTGATTAAAGCCCAAACTTCTTTTGGATCCCATCCCCAGAACCTTGTCCAAGCTATCTGCGCCCAGATCATCGCAAAAATCAAGCCTCCGAGAGCAAACACCGGAAATCCGATTGCAATCGCCCGGTAACTTACTTCATCGACAGTGTCAGGGTTGATCCCTTTCAATAATGGCTGCAGCGTACCGCCAACTGGTCTGCGTAAGATTAAGCGTAATAATAAATACAAAAGTGCCCCTGCTACCAAAGACCAAACCACAGCATTAGCGTCGTCACTGCGCAGCCAGGCAGGCATAGAAATGAGCGGCTCCATGGCGCCAGTTGTTAACATCTCGCCCTCATTTGGCCCTAACAAAGGAGGGAGGTTATAGGTCATTTCTGCTTCGTTTCCATTTTCATTCACATACTGAAATTCCGCTTCATACTGAAACATAGCAAAAATGTAACGAACCAAAATAAAACCTATTATGCTAATCAAACTGTACATAATAAATTCGAGCCAAAATACTTTTTTATCTCTTTTCGAAAAGTCCAGGGTGCGAATTAAATATATTAGACCTGCTGCAAAACCAATAGACAAAATTCCCTGGCCAATTGCAGTTGTAGTTACGTGTATTTTCAGCCAATTACTTTGTAATGCCGGAATAAGCGGTTCTACTTCTGTAGGAAACACCGACGCATAAGCAATTATAAGCATCACAATCGGCATAGTGAACATACCAAGGACGTTTGTTTTATAAATAACATACAAAATAATAAACGCAAAGCTAAGCGCGATTCCTAAAAAGGTTGTGTATTCAAACATATTGCTGACAGGGGCATGACCAGCAGCTATCCACCTTGTCACAAAATAGGCAATCGCAAATACAAAACCAATTATCGTAGTGATGAACCCGAAAGTTCCCCACCGATTTCCTGTCATTTCTCCTTGTTTATCCCGCCATTTTTTCCCTGTTACAGAGACAACAAAGCAAACGGTAGCGATTAAATACATGAAAAAAGTTATCAGCAAGAAATTTCCGCTTATTTCTGCCATTCCCGTCATCCCTTCCAATTCTGTTTACTTGTCTTTATTTGCTTTTAATGCTGACTGGTCTTCCGGGACTTGTATACCTGTTTCTTCTGATAATGCCCTAAAGTCTTTCTTCAATGACTCCCAATGTTTGTTTGCATGGCCTGCTGCCCATATTTCACCGTCAACTTTTTGAAGCCAAATACGTCTGTGTGACCAATAAGATCCTTGTACAAGACCAATCATAAAAATAATTCCTCCAGTGATAATAAAAGGAAGCGTTAGATCTTTTCGAACAGTCAATGCTGTAACATCTTTAGTATCTACATCGGCAAAGCTCATTTGATAATCATTTTCTCCAAAGACATCCTCATTACGCTGTATGCCTACAAAACTATATTCACCGTCAGGGTGCTCGGGGGAAAACATCTGAAAAATAAAAGCTGGATTATCGGGTATGCTTGAAATAGTTGATGGTTCACCGTCATCATTAAATTCAAAATTAGGGAAATAAGAGTCAATGACTACTTTATAACCGTCCCCAAGGTCGTACTCATCTTGAGGATCAAAGAGATCAATTTCAACCGTGCCTGCACTTTCACCAGTTTCTCGATTATCAAGAGTGAAAGTCATCGTGTTTAATTCATTTAATTTATAATCCATTTGATAAAGTGCATAGTTATTAAATCGCAATGGATGGTTCACTCGTATTTCGTCTTTTTTCACTTCTTCTAATTCTGGCTCAGCACCAATTGTGCCCGTTTCTTCTTTTTTATAAAGGACAGCGTTTGTCTGATAGTTTTGAACAGTCGGTCCTCCAGCTCTTTCCATAGCAGCACTGAAAGTTTTATCATCTTCATCGTAATGCTCAATAAAAAACTCTTCATTCCCGATATAATACTCACCGTCAGTACCAGGAATAACTTCTGTTTCTCCCTCTCTAACCCATACTAATTCGTCTACATACATTCCGGGAAAAAATCGAAGCATTGCGCCCGTCAGAAATATAATAAGTCCAAGATGATTGATATATGGTCCCCACCTGGAAAATCGTCCCTTTTCAGCTAATATACTTCCATTTTCGGTTCTCACCTTAAATTTTCTTTTTTCTAATAAAGCTTCAGCCTTTACTAGTATATCATCTGTTTTTTCTGTATTGGTTCTTCCAAACAGGCGCTGTCTTTTCAGAAAACCTGTATTCCTAGTGACTCTTTGATTTTTTAATACCCGATACAAAGGCACAACCCGGTCAATACTTGCTATTATAAGAGAAATGCCTAAAGACGCAATCAGCGCCATATACCACCAGGATCCATATAAATTATGAAAACCGAGTGTATAGTAAATTTGACCAGCTGCTCCATATTCATCTTTGTAATGCTGGGCGGGGTCTACCGTATTTGGTATGTACATTTCCTGTGGAAAGATAGTGCCTATGGAAGAAGCAATTAACGTCAATACAATAATCCATATTCCGACTTTAACAGAGGAGAAGAAATTCCAAATTTTATCTACAAAAGATTTATTATATGTCTGCGATCTTCTGGCAGCCCCTTCATATCTCATATCTACTAAAGGAGATTTTTTATTTTTTTCTCCCAATGGTTTACCGCAATGTTCACACAACTGTGTCCCATAAGGGTTTAAATGACCGCAATCACATTTTGCTTGGTTCATAAGAACACCTCTATAAGAAAAACATGAGCCTAAAACAAAAAAGTACTTCAAGCTCCAGCGTAATATAACCCAGATCTTCTATAACTGTTAATCAATAACCTAAAATAGGAACCCACTAGTTTTTCTTTTTGTTATTTGTAAAAAATCATTCACTTCTAATTATAACGCTATAATAAGTGTTATTACAGGCTGCTTTTTATGAAACTTATGTGACAGCGCTGTCCTTCAACCTTTTTACTTCTATCGGTTTTAACACACGTTTTTCTCCTGGCTGTAAATTTTCTAAAGTTAGATATCCATATTTTTCTCGTTTTAACTTCTTTACAGGGTGGCCAATGGCATCAAACATTTTTCTAACCTGCTGATTTCTTCCTTCATGTATAACGAGCTCTATAATGGAAGAATTTGTTTTTCTGCTTGCTGACTTTATTCTTACTTTTGCAGGGGCAGTTTTTTTTCCATCGATTTTCAAACCGTTCTTTAACTGCTGCAGAGCTTCTTTGTTAGGCTTTCCTTCGACTTTCGCAATATATGTTTTGTCTATTTTATTTTTGGGATGCATCATGAGATTGGCAAAATCTCCATCATTAGTAAGCAGCAGCAAGCCCGATGTATCGTAGTCTAAACGCCCAACCGGAAAGATCCGCTGTTCTACTTCTTCAAAAAAATCTGTAACCACTTTTCTTCCTTTATCATCCTCGACCGCTGAGATTACCTGCCGGGGCTTGTAAAATAAGTAGTATACCGGTTCCTCTTTATCAACAGGTACTCCATCTACTTCTACTGTGTCTTTATGCGGCGTTACTTTTGTACCCAACTCACGAATTGTTTGTCCGTTTACTTTTACTCTTCCTTTTTCTATTAATTTTTCTGCTTTTCGTCTAGACGTTACTCCAGCATTTGCAATTACTTTTTGAATTCGTTCCATTTCTTTTTCACCTCATTGTCCATCATAACCATCCATATTCCATTTCACAAGCGTAAGATAATAAAGAAAAATCTATATATTATGAATTATGTAATCAAAAAAATAGTCACCCCGAAAATGAAGGGTGATTATGATCCAAATACTATCGTTACAATTATTATAGAGGCTGCAACACCTGCAGCGTCCGCAAGAAGACCAACCTTTAGCGCGTCTCCCATATACTTAATACCGGCAGCGCCAAAATATACAGTTAATACATACAAGGTAGTATCAGTACTGCCCTGCATAGTTGAAGCCAGTCTTCCGATAAACGAATCAGGGCCATGCTCTGATATAAGATCACTTATCATACCCAGAGCTCCTGCTCCAGAAATTGGGCGTATAAAAGCCAGCGGTGCTATTTCTGCAGGCACACCTATAAGAATTAGAAAAGGTTTTATGGCCTCAAGTAACAACTCCATAGCTCCTGAAGCTCTAAAAACTGATATAGCAACCATCATGCCTACCAAATAAGGAATTAAAGAAATTGCCAGCTGAAATCCATCTTTCCCCCCTTCAACAAAACAATCATAAGCTGGAATTTTCTTTATAGCAGCATAAAGCAGGACGGTTAGCAGCAATGAAGGAAGTATCCACAAAGACACTGTGCTCATCCAGCTCATTAATAACCTTTCCTTTTTCGTAATCTTCTGAAATAAAAATACCTATCAATACATAATGCAGCCGCAGTAGAACAAGCTGTTGCAAAAATGGTCGTTCCCACAATTTCAGCTGGGCTTGCAGAACCATAATTCATTCTAATAGCAATAACAGTAGTTGGTATCAACGTTAAACTTGCGGTATTTAGAGCCATCAATGTAATCATTGGACGGCTTGCTTCATCTTTTCCTCCGTTTAACCTTTTTAATTCTTTAATTGCCTTTATCCCCATGGGGGTAGCTGCGTTGCCAAGTCCCATCAAATTAGCTGTTATGTTAGACATAATGTAACCCATAGCTGGATGTCCTGCTGGAACATCCGGGAATAATCGAACAGCTATCGGCCTTAAAAGCTTTGTGAATTTATCCATCAGTCCGCTTTTTCTGGCAATGTTCATAATCCCAAGCCAGAAAACCATGATGCTGATTAATCCAAAACATAGGGTGACAGCTTCTTCCGCACCTGAAAAGACTGCTTCAGAAACTTTGTCCATTCGTCCATTGAACATAGCCGTAACAATTCCTGCTGTCATCATAAAAATCCAAATCGCATGGACCATTAATTAGCCCCCCCTGTGAAGGTCCGAATAAAATGTCCTAACCGATGGAAAAATCCTTCTTTTTTTACCTTGTCCCTTTCATACATAAGAGGCATGCTGTGTATTACCTTCTCACCAATCAGCCACTCTATTTTTCCGGCGTTTGAAACATCACTTGTATTATGAAAAAAGTTGTCATTTAAAGTTATTTTCTTTTTTATACTTTCTTTTTCTTCTTCCATTAATGGATAATAAATAGTATATGGTATAAAAAATGTTCCTTCTTCTATTTCCTTAATATTTACTTGTTCTCTTTTTTCTCCCAGTTCTTCCATATCGAAATGTGAAAATCCCCATTCATACATTGATATATGGTCGTTCCAATCAGATGGTGCGTCTAAGGTAACAGCGATTAGCGACATATCATCTTTTTCAGCAGTAGATACAAGTGTTCTCCCTGCTGCTTTGGTATACCCTGTCTTCCCACCTGTACAGTAGTCATACAAGGAGGTTAATAATTTATTTTTGTTAGACCAAACCCTGTCCCACTCCTCTCCTTCTTGAGGAGCTTTGTAGCGTTCTGTTTGGGAGATTTCACGAAATTGTTCATTTTTCATAGCGTACTGCATGAGCAGTGCCATATCATAAGCTGAAGAATAATGATGTTCTCCATCATCTAAACCGTGCGGATTTGTAAATTGAGTGTTCTCCATGCCAATTTGTTCCGCTTTTTCATTCATCATATATATAAACCCATCCAAACTGCCTCCCACATGCTCTGCGATTGCTACCGCTCCATCATTACCAGAACGAAGCATCAACCCATAGGTTAAATCTTTTAATTTTATATTCTCACCTGGTTTTAAAAATAAAGAAGAACCCTCTACTCCAGATGCTTCAGCGCTAACTTTTACTATGTCATCGAATTTGCCTGACTCTACAGCTAATATCGAAGTCATAATTTTAGTGATGCTCGCGATTTTTCGTTTTTCGTGTTCTTTTTTTCCAAACAATACCCGCCCGCTGTCTTGTTCAAGTAATACGGCTGATTTTCCAGATACATTCACGGCATTCTCATTTGCAGCATCTAGTTTATAAGGAGGCATGCTTGCTGCGAGCAGTGTGCTTATTACAATGAGTATGAAGAATTTTTTCATTTGCCACCCCGGCTTCCTTGTTCATTTTTTGCCTTGTCCATCGAATGCTTTGTTAAATTGTATGTGTAAAAGAGGTGAATATGCTCGTCTTGTTTTAGTAATGAGCCTTACTTGTAAGAACAAAAGCGCAAACGCCCTGATCAGCCTCGACAGGTAAATGTTCTCCAGTCACTAAAGGCGCTCTTACTTCCACAGGATGTGGTGACTTCTGCGTTGCGAACCGATGTTCGCGATTCTAGCAAAAGTTCCTTAAACCGTCTTGGGCCTCCGAGAGGCTGGGTGCTGAAGCTAAACGCGGATCAAACAATATGAAGATAGTTATCCACAACTTGTAAAAACATAATTTCCTAAACAATGAAAAAAGCGCCTTCTTATTGTAAAGAAGACACCTTAGAATTTTTTTCTACCCTTTTGGTTTAAAACAAAGGGCTGCTAAAAAAGAAAATATAATTGCAGCTGAAATACCAGCACTTGTTACTTCAAATATCCCAGTTATTACTCCTATAATACCGTGCTGCTCAGCTTCAGCCATTGCCCCGTGAACAAGTGAGTTTCCAAAACTGGTAATGGGAACAGTCGCCCCAGCTCCCGCAAAGTCTATTAAAGGTTCATACCAGCCTAGGCCATCAAGAATGGCTCCTCCTACGACCAATGCACTCAATGTATGTCCTGGCGGCAGTTTGGCTATATCCATTAAGAGTTGACCAATAACACAAATTATTCCTCCTACGATAAAAGCCCACAAATACATCATGTCAACTCTCACCCCTTTCAATAGAAACAGCATGAGCGATACATGGAATGGATTCTTTTTGCTGGTAAGAAAGCGGGCTTAATAAAGCACCAGTGGCTACGACTAACATTTTGTTGATCTCCTTATTTTCCATTCTATTAAGCAGATGCCCATAAACAACCGCTGCAGAGCATCCCGAACCACTTGCCCCTGCCTGCACCTGTTGGTCTTCGTTATATATTAAGAGCCCGCAATCTATACATTGGTCATCTGTTACCATTAGTCCTCTTTGCTGCAGTAATTCTTTCATTAAAGGAAGCCCTACACTTCCCAGATCTCCAGTTACTATATAATCATAGTAAGAAGGATCTCTATCCAAATCGGTAAAGTGAGCTTCTATTGTGTCGGCTGCAGCTGGTGCCATTGCGCCTCCCATATTAAATGGATCTGTTAACCCCATATCAATAACTTTCCCAATGGTAGCAGAGGTTACTTTTGGTCCCGTGCCGCTTTTGCCAACTACCGCTGCCCCTGAAGCTGTTACCGTCCATTGAGAAGTAGGCGGCTTTTGCGCACCATATTCGGTAGGATATCGGAATTGCTTCTCCACTGCAGCATTATGACTCGCTGAACCCGTTAATATATAATCTGCTCCACCCTTATCTATGATAAAGCTCCCTAAAGCAAGTCCTTCCATTGAAGTAGAACAAGCCCCGAATAAACCAATATAGGGTATAGAGAGGGACCGGCATGCAAAACTAGTTGCGGTCATTTGATTTATCAAATCTCCAGCAAATACAAATTGCATATCTTCTGGCTGTTTATTTATTTTAGAAAGAGAAGTATAAGCTGCTTCTTCCATTAATTTTTTTTGAGCATTTTCAAATGAATTTTCATACATCCATATATTGGAAAATAAGTGGTCAAAATCTCTTCCTAGATTTCCTTCTGCTTCAAATGGACCACCCACTACCCCCGTTGATAAAATAACAGGGGAATTCGCAAACGCCCAAGACTGGCTACCTTGCAGCATTTTTATCCCCCTATTCCTTGCCATATTGTTTTAATAAGAGCAATAACAAACGCCGCCGTAGTTCCAAATACGATAACCGGTCCAGCAAGTTTAAACATATTTGATCCTATTCCAAAAACTGGTCCTTCTGTTCTATGCTCGATAGCTGCACTTGCCATTGCGTTGGCAAAGCCGGTAACCGGAACTGCTGATCCTGCACCGGCAACCTGTCCAAACTTATCATAAACTCCAAATCCTGTAAGTAACACTGCAATAAAAATTAATACTGCAATGGTGGGATTACCCGCCGTTTGTTCATTAAAATTAAAGTTGTAGAGAAAAAAGTTCTGGATGGCCTGCCCTAGTATGCATAAAAGCCCTCCTATAAAAAAAGCTTTTATACAGTTTGCTACTACCGGGCGCTTTGGTTCTTCTCTGGAGGCAAACTTTTGATAGGTTGTTTTAATATCTTCTTTCTGTTTTTGTTTGCTCATATAACCACCTGTTACCCTTTCATGAATTCTTCAAATTTTGCTAACCGCTGTTCCCGTTCTTTTTTTCATCTGCTTGACTGCCATGTCTTTTTTTATATTTTGTAATTCCAGCATTGCCTTTTTGTCTGTAAAAAAATGGATATTATAATCCGGCCAATGTTTTGATAACCGTTCATGTCTTTTTTTCTCAGCGACTCCAGTTGAAATCTGGCCATTTGTTTTACCTCGGCTGCAGCGTACAGTTTTTTCCCGCTTGTTATTGCTACGGCAGAAGTAATAGATTCTAATTCTTCTAACAGCTCTTCTTCTTCGTTCATTTCTGTATTAATAATTTTTTTTGGCTCAGGAGATGCGTTTTCTTGACAGCCTGCAATAACTATTAAAAATACACACACCAACAATATAATCGTTAATATGTTTTTTCTGCATTAATTTTCTTCCTTCCCTGTAAGCCCTGCCCTTTATAGTATGAAATAGGATCCACTTTTTTATGAAAATTACCATTTGTAAATATTAGGATTATAAAGAAAGGAAAATGGAAAATGCAGTATATTTTTATTACTGATTTGTTTTTTATTGTCCGTTTGTAACTTGATGATTTTATATTTAATGTTTCTTAAATTAAAAGTTTTAATGACAAAGCGAGCAAAAATTATTATCAGTAATAAATCAAGGAATTGCTTTAAATGAAGAGGAACTAAGAGAAGAAATTCGACACCATTTGCATATGCAGGCTCTAGAAATTAGAAACATTGTATATAAACAGACAAAATCACCGCATCCTAAAGCAATTGAAGATACGCCTAGTTTAATATCATATGATAAAAAGACATTGTATAAAAACTTTCCTGCTGACAAGGCGAGGGGTATCGAACAATTCTTTATCTATTATGAAGAATACATAAATACGTATTGGAAAGGCCCTGAAGGTCAAATAAAAAAAGTATTTCGGAAAAATTCACGCCACGGATCAAGTGAAAAAGAACAAATTACAGAAGCCTCGTCTCAATTATTAAAAAAACTTGATCGTAATCTCGTCTTTTTTATCCATTAGAGACGGGATTTTATTTTTCTTGTTTAACTTTAAAGGGTATTTTTTGAGGAAAGGACCATACTAAAAAAAGCATAACTGACAACAGGAGGACAGCTATGCAGCAAATAAATTTTTTGCACTTAACTATTGAATTGACCAGTGGTTTTTTTGCTTTACTTATTATAACCAAAGTACTTGGGAAAACACAGATTAATCAGCTGACCCCTTTTGATTTTATATCAGCGCTTGTCCTTGGCGAGTTAGTCGGTAATGCTATTTATGATAGAGAAATCGGTCTTCATTACGTTTTGTATGCTATTGTATTATGGGCTGTGCTGATTGGTACAATTGAAACCATAACACAGAAGAAGAAAAGCACTAGGAGCTGGTTTGAGGGTAGGCCTGCGATAATTATTAGAAAGGGAAAACTAGATTACGAAGCAATGAAAAAAAACAAGCTGGACCTAAACCAGCTTCAGCATTTATTAAGAGACAGGGAGATATTCAGTTTAAAAGATGTTCACTATGCTATATTAGAAGCGAATGGAACGGTGAACGTTTTAAAAACATCTGAGGCTTCCACTCCGACAAATAAAGAGTGGATGACTGAGCTGCCTGCCGAACCCAAATTACCATTAGCCTTAATTTTAGACGGAGAATGGGTAGAAGATAACATTTTAGAAACAGAGATCTCAAAAGAACAAGTGCTGCAACATATTTATTCAAGGAATATTCCAGACATCAACCGGATTTTATATGCAGAATGGAATGGTTCGTTTCCTTTGTATATCCAAACGTATGAATCATAAAAACTCGCCCGAAAAAGGCGAGTTTGCTTTATTCGTTTTGTTGTATATTATCAAAAAACAAATCGGCTTCCTCTGTGAAGCGATGGTCTTCTGGTTCATCCAATGCTGGCAACTCATTTAAAGAAGCAAGGTTAAAATATTCCAGAAACCGATTTGTTGTTTTATAAAGGATGGGGCGGCCAGTGCTTTGTGCACGACCTGCATCGGTAATAAGTGCTTTATTGATTAATGTTTGAATGGCTTTTTCAGATTTAACTCCGCGAATATCATCAATTTCTGTCCTTGTGATTGGCTGATTATAAGCAATAATTGCTAAAGTTTCTAAGGAAGCTTGAGATAATTTTCCTCTTTCCGGGACCTTAGCTAACTCTTCAATAAATGGAGCCACTTTTTCATTTGTTACTAATTGGAATCTATTTCCTGTCTTTTTCACTGCTAATCCTGGCATTGATTGCTCCATTCTTTCTTGACATATATGTAGTTGATGTTCAGCGTCTTTTTCTGAAATATGAAGCGTTCTCGCCACATCTTCTATCATTAACCCTTCATCTCCGCAGACGTATAATAGTGCTTCTATAACGGCTTGTATGTCTAATTCTTCCATTAAGAGGCTGCCTCCTCTGTATATTCCACCATGATCTCTTCAAAGTTATTTGATTGCATGCATGTTACTTTCTTGTTTTTCATTAATTCTAAAACAGCTAAAAAGGTAACTACAATATGAGGTTTTTCTCGCGAAGTGAACAAGTCAAAAAACCTGGTCTGCCCATGTTTTTTTTCTAAAAGAGTAACGATATCGTCCATTCTATCTTCAATTGATATTTCTTCTGATTTTACTGTAGTAACCGGGGAAGAAGATACACGTATTCTTTCTTTTATTTTTTGATAGGCTTCCAGCATGTCAAACAAAGTTAATCCTTCCTGTAAAGTATTTTCTTCTGATAAAGCATATTCCTCGTGATTTAGTGTAGGTGCTTTAGCATAATGCATACTTGCTGATTTTTCCTTTTCTTTTAATTTTTCAGCGGCTTCTTTATATTTTTTATATTCCATTAGTCTGCTTAATAGTTCTTCGCGAGGATCTTCTTCTATTTTGTCATCAAATTCTTCGTCTTCGTCACTTATATCATTTGGCAACAGCATTTTACTCTTAATTTCTAATAAAGTTGCTGCCATTACTAAATATTCACTTGCAATATCGAGTTCAAGTTCCTGCATGGTCTTTACATATTGAACATATTGTTCCGTAATAACTGCCACCGGTATATTATAAATATCAACTTCTGCTTGACGAATCAAATGAAGTAATAAATCTAGTGGTCCTTCGAAGCTATCGATCTTAACGTTGTATCGCTTCATTTGTAACCTCCGCAGTAAAATTTATTAATTAAAATTATAGCATAGACACCTTAAAATCCGTGTTACGACTAAGTTTCCCTTTGATTAGATTTCGTACGGTTTTCTATGTTAAACTGATTTTATTGTACACAGTAAACCGGTAAGGAAAGAAGGTACGTATGATGTATCCCGAAGCATACATTCAATATTTAATACAATTTCATGCTTATAGAGATTTTTTTGAATGCCACGAAATTCTTGAAGATCATTGGAAAGAAAAAGAGGCTGGCAAAAGAGATAAACATTGGGTTGGCTTAATCCAAGTTGCCGTAGGGCTTTATCATCATAGAAGAGAAAATTGGCGCGGAGCTCAAAAAACTTTACAAAACGCACGTAGTATTTTACAGGAAAATGTTTACTACCTGCAACACTTGGCTTTAGATACTAACCGCTTAATCGAATTAATTGATGAAAGATTGTCTGATATTCTGCTTCAGCATCCATATACAGACATGAACCTTCCTATTACAGATCCATCATTAATAGAACATTGTAAAAAGGAATGTAACGCAAAAAATGTCACCTGGTTCGCTGAAAGTGATCTAAATGATCCTTATATTGTGCATCGTCACATTTTACGTGACCGCAGCAATGTAACACAAGAACGATTTAAACAAAAAGTATTAAGAGAACAAAAAAGGCTGTCCTGGAGTTAGTTTCAAGAACAGCCTTTTCTATATTACAACCAGTTTATCCGCTTACTTCACCAGTTTGTTCTCGTGCAGCTTCTGTCTCAGTACATGTTCCTAAAAATTCCATTGTTTCTTCACAGCCTATAAGCTCACCGTCTAATCTTTCTTTAATCGTCAAGACCATTTTCTTTCCGATCCCCTCATCACGATAAGACGGATTTACGCATAGATGTTGTAATTTTGCTGTGCCGTCATCATAAAAATAAAGTCCAAGGACCCCAATAATATCTTCTTCTTCTTTCCATAAATAAAGCTGCCAGCGTTCATTTTCTTCGTAATTTCTTATGGTTTCCTGCAGCTTTTTAACATCTTTCTCTTCTGGCATATAAGATAGCAATCCCATGGCAATTTTTTTATAGGCTGATTTAAACTTGATAAACATTTGTGATCATCCCTTATTCTTGAGAGAAATTGATGTTAAACAATAAAGACACTTTTCTCTCATTATACTTCAAATTTTTCTTTTGAAAAGAGGCTGTGGAGGATTTAAATGTTTTTCTCTACACCTTTTTTATCATCGCCAACCATATCAACATTTTATACAATTTTCCCTTTAAATTTCGCCCAAATTTCTCATTGTTGTCATTTTTTTAATGTATAGGACGGATGAACATAAGAGAAACATGACGCAATGTCCGTCATGTTTTCCTTTTTCGTTATTAGTTTACTCTCTTTTTATGTTTTTATCAAGATTAGCCATTTCAATTGCCGCTAAAGCTGCTTCGGCTCCTTTGTTCCCTGCTTTCGTTCCAGCTCTTTCAATTGCCTGTTCAATCGTATTTGTAGTTAATACGCCAAATATCACGGGAAGTCCTTTTTCAAGAGATAAGCTTCCCACACCTTTTGCTACTTCTCCACAAACATAATCAAAATGAGGAGTCGAACCTTTTATAACTGTTCCTAAAGTTATAATAGCGTCATACTTTCCTGTTTCAGCCATTCGTTTAGCCGCATACGGAATTTCAAAAGCTCCTGGAACCCATGCTACATCAATTCCGTTGTCTTCTACGCCATGGCGTATTAATGCATCCTCCGCTCCGCCCAGAAGTTTACTAGTTATAAATTCATTAAATCGTCCTGCTACGATACCTATTTTTAATCCCGTTCCTACTAAATTTCCTTCGTAAGTATTTGCCAATGGTATAACTCCTTTATTTGTATAGTAAAATATATTCAATCAATACTGCTATATTTCTTATTTAGCCAATTAAAAATGAAGCATGTGGCCAAGCTTTGAATATTTAGTTCGTAAATACCTTTCATTATCCTTGTTATAAGGAAGCTGCAGTGCTACTCTTTCTACAACCTCAAGACCATATCCTTTTAAACCTGTTATTTTTCTTGGATTATTTGTTAAAAGCTTCATTTTTGAAATTCCAAGATCCCTCAGCACCTGGGCTCCTATTCCATAATCCCTCAGGTCTGGTTTAAACCCAAGCTTTTCGTTAGCTTCTACTGTGTCATATCCTTCTTCTTGAAGCTGATATGCTTTCATTTTATTAATGAGCCCGATTCCGCGGCCTTCCTGTCTCATGTACAGCAATACACCACGGCCTTCTTTTTCGATCTGCTGCAGTGCAGCTTGAAGCTGAGGGCCGCAATCACAGCGATGGGAACCGAACACATCGCCTGTTAAACACTCTGAATGTACCCGCACAAGAGTTGGTTCATCTGGAATAAGCTGTCCTTTTACAAGGGCAACGCTTTCTTTATCATCGACAATGGATGTATATCCAATCGCTCTAAAGTCTCCAAAATCAGTTGGCAGTTTAATTTCTGCTTCTTTTTTTACCAGTTTGTCTTTTTTATGCCTGTATTGAATTAAATCTTTAATCGTAACCATTTTTAATTCGTGATTATCTGCAATTTTTCTTAAGTCCGGAACTCTTGCCATTTCACCATTATCTTTAATGATCTCACATATCACACCTGCAGGTTCAGATCCTGCTAATCTGGCTAAGTCAATAGCTGCTTCAGTGTGGCCTGCTCTTCGAAGAACTCCTCCATTCTTAGCAACCAATGGGAATACATGTCCTGGCCGTTTAAAATCATGGCTTTTACTTTCAGGGTGCAGCAGCGCTTTTATAGTGTCGGCTCGTTCATGAGCAGAAATACCAGTAGTTGTTGACTTGTGGTCGACACTAACTGTAAATGCAGTGCCATGTGGGTCCGTATTGTTGTCCACCATTGGAACGAGTTCTAATTCCTGGGCCCTGTTCTCTAAAATAGGAGTGCACACAAGACCACGTCCATGTGTGATCATAAAATTTATAGTCTCTGGTGTTACTTTATCAGCAAGAGCTACAAAGTCACCTTCATTTTCTCGGTCCTCATCATCGCATACAATCACAACTTTTCCTTGCATTAATTCATATATAGCTTCTTCTATCGGATCAAATACTCGGTCCTCTGCCACTTTAATCCCTTCTTTCCCTGTATTTTACATAAAGCCATTGTCTTTTAACGTTTGAGCAGTAATCGTATCGAATGTTCTTTGGCGAAGGTTTAACAGTTTTTCTGTATATTTCATTAGCATATCAGCTTCAATATTGACAGGATCTCCGCTGCTTTTTTCACTTAATATTGTTTCCTGCCATGTATGAGGAATAATGGAAATGGTGAGGATTTTATTCTCTTCATCAGCTCCAAATACCGTTAAGCTTATTCCATCTACGGCAACCGATCCTTTCAACATAATATATGGCATTATTTTTTCAGGAAGTTCAATATTAATGTAATAAGCATTTTCATAAGGGGTAATCGTTTTGATAATACCTGTGGTGTCAACGTGCCCCGTAACAAAATGTCCTCCAAACCTTCCATCTGCGGGCATGGCGCGTTCAAGGTTGATCTTTGCTCCCTCTGTTAAGGTCCTTAAGCTGGTAGATCTCATCGTCTCAGGCATAACATCTACTGTAAAATGATTGGATTCAAATGAAGTAACAGTTAAGCAGACACCATTCACTGAAATACTGTCTCCTAAACGGATACCGTCCATCACAGTATTAGCTTGTATCTTTAATATCATTGCTTCATCGGTTTCTTGCATTTTGTTTATAACGCCTTTTTCTTCAATAATACCTGTAAACAATATTGTCACTCCTTCGTTTTTGGAACCGCAACGACTTTAATATCTTCCCCAAGCTGTTCTAATGAAACTATATGCAGCTCTGAAACGTCAGCCATTGACTCAAATCCTGATCCTCCTATAACGGTGGGAGCCGTCCTGCCACCAATCAATTTAGGGGCGATGTAGCATACTATTTCCTGAAAAGCTCCTGCTTCTAGAAAACTGCCATGAACGGCTGCTCCTCCTTCTACATATACAGACAGAACTTTCCGCCTGCCAAGAAGTTGAAGCACATCCATCACGTTTATTCTAGAAGACAAAGGCAGAACCTCGGCACCGGCTTTTTCCAGCTCCTTTTTTTTGTCCATGTCTGCTTTGTTTGAACAAATAATCCAAACAGGGGATTTATTATCTCTAAGCATTTTTGCTGCAGGCGGCATGTTTAATTGGTGATCGAGTACTACCCGAACCGGATGTATACCTTCCTCTGGAACTCTTACTGTCAGAGAAGGATCATCCTTTAACACGGTTCCAATACCTACTAAAATCGCATCATGTTGATGTCTTAGAACATGTCCGTTTTGTCGGGCAGCTAAGCCAGTTATCCATTGGCTCTCTCCTTTATTCGTCGCTGTTTTCCCATCTAATGAAGCCGCTGATTTTAGAGTTACATAGGGCAGTCCAGTTTGAATATAATGAAAAAAATGCCGGTTCAGCCAATCAGCTGTTTCCTTTTCAACTCCCACTGTAACTTCAATACCTGCTTTTTTTAATTTTTCGACTCCCCTGCCGGCGACTTGAGGATTTGGGTCGAGTGTTGCCACAACAGCACGCTTCACTTTTTTTTCTATAATTAGATCCACACACGGGGGCGTTTTTCCATAATGACTGCACGGTTCTAGCGTTACATAAATAGAGGCTCCCTCAGCATCACTGCCTGCCATATTCAAAGCATGTACCTCAGCATGCTCTGTTCCTGCTCTTAAATGAGCTCCCATTCCTGCAACTCTCCCATTTTTCACTACTACTGCTCCCACAACAGGATTGGGAGAAGTCTGTCCTTTTGTAGAACGTGCCATCTGCATAGCCAAATTCATAAAATCTTTATCAGTCATATTACACGCGCCCTCATTTCTTGGTAAAAGAGAGTATTCGATTTTAATTCCCCACACTGTTATTGAAAATGGAACAAATAATAACGCTTTTTTCATACAAAATAAAAACCCTCAAGAATATAAAAATTCTTCAGGGTTAAAAACGTGCTCAAATAAGCCCTTAAAAAGGGACTTAAAATCATTATATCGCAATAGGATAACTTAAAAGATGCACTTGTCCTATGGCTGTTGTATATGATTTTGAACACGGCTTATCCTTCTCCCATCCAGACTGTTACTGTCGGCTCCGGAATTGCACCGGATCCACCGCATAGACTAATGCCAATACGGGTCACGGACTAAAAAACATAGACTGTTTTATCACCGCCGGTTGGGAATTACACCCGACCCCGAAGGTACCTTTTTTATATATTGAATTAGTGAATCATACTCATGAACTATATAAACTGATTTTATACCGTTTTTATATAAAACGTCAACTCATTCCTCTTGGTCATCCTTTTCTTCTGCACAATCAAAACAGAACAGATGCTTACACTCATCCACCACGCCATTTAAAAATCCGTTTAAACATAATATTTCCTTTCCACAAATATAGCAGCTGCCAACTTTTTCTTTCATGATGCAACTCCTCCGTTTCCATTTAACGGATATAGAAATACCGGCAGTGCTGTCAGCTGCCGGCAGTCGATTTATTCATCCCATACTTTTACTTCTTTCATTATGTCTCCCTGCTGAATTCTGTCAACAGAATCCATACCTTCCGTTACTTTTCCAAAAATAGTATGCACACCGTCTAAGTGAGGCTGAGGTTCGAACAAAATAAAAAATTGGCTGCCTCCTGTATCTTTTCCAGCATGTGCCATTGAAAGATATCCACGTTCATGTTTATGCGGGTTTCCTTCTGTTTCACATTTAATGGTGTAACCCGGTCCGCCAGTTCCTGTTCCGTTAGGACAGCCTCCTTGAGCTACAAACCCCGGAATGACTCGATGGAAGTTCAGTCCATTATAAAATCCTTTGTTTGCAAGAGTTTCAAAGTTCTCTACTGTGCCTGGAGCGGCATCAGGAAAGAATTCAATTGTAGTTTGTTCTCCGTTTTCAAATGCAATGCTTCCTTTTTTCATGTTTTTCTCTCCCTTGGAATAATAGATTCAAAGCTGGAAACTGGTTCCTTCCAATATATTATACTCGTTCTTTTGAGCGTAACGGAAGATCATTTTTTGTTATATCTTCTAATGTTTCCCCTTTTACAACTAAATCAACTTGATTATCCTCTACAAAAACGACTGGAGGTTTTGTTATGCGATTGTAATTATTTGCCATGGAGTATCCATACGCTCCTGTACAAAACACAGCTAATATATCATTGTGGTCTGCTTCTGGAAGAGGAAGCTTCCAAATTAGCATATCTCCGCTTTCACAGCATTTTCCTGCGACAGCAAAATTATCTTCTGCCTGCTCGTTTGCTCTGTTTGCTAAAATTCCTTCATATTCTGCTTGATATAACGCAGGTCTGATGTTATCTGTCATACCACCATCTACTGACAGATATCTCCTCACTCCCGGAATATCTTTTTTTGACCCTACCGTGTAAAGTGTTGTGCCAGCGTCTCCGGTAATAGAACGACCTGGCTCAATCCAAATTTCGGGTACTTCCATATTTTCATTACGTGCTTCCTTTTTAACTGCATGAATGAGACCTTTGACATAGTCTTCTGGAAGAAGCGGCTCATCTCCTTCTACATACCGAATCCCAAAACCGCCGCCAGCATTGAGTATTTCTGGCACAAAACCATACTCTTCTCTCCAGCTTGCAAATTGTGAAAAAAGCTTTTCTACTGCCAAAACAAATCCATTCGTGTCAAAGATTTGTGAACCTATATGACTATGGATTCCGCGCAAATTTATCATTGTGTCTTCTTGAAGGATTTTAATGACTTTATCAGCCTGACCGCTTGAAAGATCAAATCCAAATTTAGAATCTTCCTGCCCTGTGGAAATATATTCATGAGTATGAGCCTCTACTCCAGGGGTTGTTCTTATTAATGCATCTGCCTTTTGGTTTCTTGAAGAAGCTGCTTGCTGTAAAAGTGAAACTTCATAAAAATTATCAAGAACAAAGCAGCCAACACCCAGGTCCAGTGCGAGCTTTATTTCCTCTGGACTTTTATTGTTTCCATGAAAATGAACCCGTTCCATAGGAAAACCTGCCTTTTTAGCCGTCATTAATTCACCGCCTGATACAATATCCAGACTCATTCCCAGTTCTTCTGCCAATTGAACCATTGCAATACAGCTGAAAGCTTTACTGGCATAAGCTACCTGGTATTGTACGCCTTCTTCTTCAAAAGCTTTTTGAAATCCACGGGCCCGCTCTCTTATAAGTGCAACGTCATAAACATATACAGGCGTTCCATAATTTTTGGCAATTTCAACGGTGTCCGCTCCGCCAATTTCAAGATGGCCGAGACTATTTATTTTACTCGTTCCATGTAAATACATGATACGTTCTCTCCTTATCTACGACAAATGAATGTTTATATTTTAGCATCATTTTCGTTTGATAAAAAGTCATACATAAAAAAGCAAGCACCGGATAAATTTCCGGTGCCCTATTCCGTAACCTGCCTTGTAGGATCCTGCGGATTTACTATTCTAGGTCTGCGGCGCATTGTAGGCACTGTTGTTCTTACAATAATGTGCCATAAAGACGGAGCATCAAATGGAAGGAATGGCCACAGATAAGGTTTGTTAAGAGAACGAATATGAACGGTCATTAAAAATAATATAGTAGAGGTAATAATAAAGCCAAGACTTCCGAAAAGCATAACGGCAAACAATAATATAAGCCTTATCACTTTAAGAGCAATTCCTAATTCATAACTTGGATTGGCGTACGATCCTATAGCTGCAACAGCTACATACAATATAACCTCTGCAGAAAATAAGCCGACGTCTATTGCTATTTCACCAATTAATAGCGCAGCAACCAAGCCCAAAGCTGTGGTTAACGGAGAAGGTGTGTGAACAGCTGCCAATCTAAGCAGTTCAAGACCAATCTCTGCAAAAAGAATCTGCATAAACTCAGAAACATTTGCATCTTCATTCGGACCAATATAGTCAAATTGATCTGGAACCAGGTTTGGTTCTAATACCATTAAAAGCCATAAAGGCAAAATAAACAAAGAAACAAATATTCCAAATAAACGGATCCATCGTATAAAGCTTCCAATAAAAGGAGCCTGCCTATATTCTTCTGCGTGCTGTACATGATGTAACATCGTAGTGGGAGTAACAATAACACTTGGTGAAGCATCAACAATAATAATAACATGTCCTTCAAAAAGGTGCATTGCCGCCACATCCGGACGTTCAGTATATCTTACAAGTGGAAAAGGATTATTACCCTGCTTTACAATAAATTCTTCGACCACTTTTTCCGCCATTGGAAGACCATCTACTTCAATAGCTTCTAATTCCTTGCGAATTATGTTTACCAGTTCAGGGTCAGCGATGCCTTCAATATATGAAATGCATATATCTGTTTTAGACCTTACGCCCACCCGCATAATTTCATTGCGAAGCCTTTCATCTCGTATTCGCCTTCTAGTTAAACCTGTGTTTTCTATAATATTCTCTGTATACCCATCTCTGGCTCCTCGTATGACCTTTTCATTATCAGGTTCTTCCGGACTTCGTCCTGGATAATTACGAACATCAACGACAAATGCTCTGTCTTCACCTTCCACCAATATAAAAACAAGGCCGGAAAGCATCTCTACAATACAATCTTCAAGTGTGTCTTTATACTCTACTTGTACTTGAGTAAGATGATTTTCTATAGCCTCTCTAACATTAGGAGTCTCTCTTCCCCTAGCTTCTAATTTCATTAGTTCTTTTAACAGCTCAATGAGATATTCCATATCACAAAGGCCATTCACAAAATATATTTGAATTTCTTTTCCAAAAATATGAAGGGTGCGAATTCCCACATCAAAACTAACACCAATCCCAAGCCGTTCTTTTAAATCCCTTTCATTTACGTTAATATGTGGAGATATAGGTGTTTTTTCATTATGATTTTGTTCTTCATGCTCCCTGCCTTGTTGATTTCCTCGAAACTTCCATTTTTTACGCCGAATCATATTACCTTCCCCAATCAATAAAATTTATTTAAAGCTTCACGAAAATAATCCAATGAAACAGTGAACCCAAAATTTTTCCTAGAACAATGGCCATTACAAGCAGTATAATATTTTTTTCCATCCCTATACGCCTTGCCAGTATTGGAAAAACATTTAATACTTCTGTTAACGCTGCAGCTAGCATTCCTATAAACATTCCGGCAGCAAGACCTACCGGGATTACAAACAAAGAGGGAAAAGACCCTTTTATATCATGAAGAGTAGCAATAGAACCTATAACCGCACCCGTAATAACTGCAACTTCATATGCTTGAATGGCTTTGTGAGTTTTTGTCAGCTGGACAAGCCTGGGAATGATCCCTAGAACAGTGATAAAAGCAACCAGCCCGCTTCCGACCGCCAATCCACCGCTTAATCCGATGAGGATGGCGAATAAAGGTTCGACTGCCAAGGTTTAGAACTCCGATCTGATTCTGTATCTGCAAGGTAGTCTTCAATATCTTTTTTATAATGAAACATTTCAATTTCAAGCGGGCTAGGTTCTTCATTAATTCTCTTTTTAAATACATGGTTAAAAAATAAAATCATACCAAGCCCTAGTCCAATAGAATAAGGAACTTGAAGTAATAAAGGCTGTTCACTTTCATTTCCTGTAACAAGACTGTACAGCTTCTGATGTACAGCCAGCATGCTTACATCTTCATGAAAATTCATAATGGCAAGAGCAGCGCCTGTAAACAATAAAAACCAGACGAAAAGCAGCATAAGAGGAGATATAAGTTTTTTTTCTATGCTGATTTCTACAACTGTTTGTTCCGGACCTACGACCGTAATATCAACTTCTGGAAAATGATGGTGTATTTTTTGCAAAATCGTTAATATATCTAGAACAACATGAGTTTTATCTAATCGGCTTATACTATGAAGATGAACAGACATTAACGGACGAAGGGCTGTCTCTTCCCCCTCAAGCCTTGCAATATCTTTAAGATACAGCTCTTGACCTGGCTTTGCTGTTATACTTGCGTATAACTGTATAAAGATTTTTTGCTGCATTTCCGTTCCCTCCCTTTCGTTTAGTATAAACGTTATTGTACAGATCATACTTCTGCTCCATATTACCGTATAAAGACTGAAAAATTTTTAATGCTCTTAAAGCAGTTGCTGCAAAAAAAGCCAGCTGTCTATTCTGACAACTGACTTTTCATTTTATGCAGAATTCTTTTTTCAAGCCTTGATACTTGCACCTGGGAAATCCCAAGCCTTTTTGCCACTTCCGATTGCGTCTTGTCTTTATAATACCTTAAATAAACAATTAAACGTTCCCGTTCTTCTAATTGTTCAACCACTTCCTTCAAAGCTATTGAATCGAACCATTTAGAATCGCCCTGGTCAGCGATTTGATCCATTAACGTTATCGGATCACCATCATTTTCATAAACCGTCTCGTGCAATGAAGATAAGCTTCTGGTTGCTTCGGTTGCAAATACGATTTCTTCCATTGGCATATCCATCGAATCAGCTATTTCCTGCAAGGACGGAACTCTGCCTAATTTTTTTGTTAAATCTTCTTTTACCTTGCGTACTTTATTATTTAATTCTTTTAACGATCTGCTTACTTTTACAGTACCGTCATCACGAATGAAGCGCTGAATTTCACCTATAATCATAGGGACCGCATACGTTGAAAATTTAACATCATAGGACAAATCAAATTTGTCTACCGATTTGATTAAACCAATCACGCCTATTTGAAACAGATCCTCTGCTTCATAACCTCGGTTAATAAATCGTTGGACTACTGACCAAACCAGCCTTGTATTTTTATTTACTATTTCTTCTCTTGCTTTTTGATCTCCATCCTGGCTTTTTTGAATTAGGTCTCTTACTTTGTCATCTTGAAGAGGCTGGTGCTTTTTTAATTTTACATCCATACAGACTCTCCTTAATTACAAAGTGATCTGCTTTTAGCTAAACGCTTTTTTAAGTAAACAGTAGTTCCGGTACCTGGTTTGGAGATCACTTCGACTTCATCCATGAAATTTTCCATAATCGTAAAACCCATGCCTGAACGTTCTAATTCTGGTTTGGTAGTATATAACGGCTCTTTTGCTTTTCCTATGTCTTCAATGCCTTCACCACGGTCTTTCACTGTAAGTTCAACCGTATCGGTATCAATTTTCACTAAAATAGTAATTGTACCTGCCGGGTTCTCGTTGTATCCATGAATAATAGAATTGGTTACAGCTTCAGAAACAACGGTTTTCAATTCTGTTAACTCATCCATATTAGGATCGAGCTGAGCAGCAAAAGCACCAACACTCACTCTGGCAAACGCTTCATTTTCACTTACCGCGGAAAATTCCAGTTTCATCTCATTTTTCACTTTCAGGCCACCCCCAGCTTTCGTAGTGCATCTGTCTCCCGGCTTTCTAAACGCAAGATTTTAAAGAGACCCGACAGCTCGAACAACCGTTTCACTGGTGTAGAAATGGAACAAACAACCATTTCTCCTCCATTTCTCCTCACTTGTTTATACCTGCCTAAAATTACTCCAATACCGGAACTGTCCATGAAAACGAGTTCTTCTAAATTTAAAACAATATGTTGGATTTGATTGCCTTCTAAATAACCATCAACTTGGTTTCGTAACTGTCTAGCAGAGTGATGATCTAATTCTCCTTTTAAGCGAATACAAAGAACATCACTGACTTGCTCAAGATCGACTGTTAAGCTCATATCTGTCCCCCCTGATTCTTTAAGTTTTAGCTTGTGCTTCTACTAATTCGGTGATCCTTCCGCCATTTCCTTTCTTCCTGACAAAACTAGTGTTCATTCGGTAAAAGAAGTGTACATTTGCATAAAATCCTTCTTCCTTACGACAATACTCCTGTCATGGAGGATAAGGTTCTTTTAAACAATACATACCAGCTGGCAGATGGAGCTTCCTCGTTTAAAATAAGCTCTTGTTCTGCTATTTTGTTTTCACCATCATAGAACTCTATCGTTCCAGCACCTGCACCCTTTTCAGCAGGAGCGGTTATTTTATCGGAAATATTTAATTTCCGGTCAATTTTTTCAATTTTTTTCCCTTTTGGAAGAACAATAGCAGCATTTCTTTCCAATGTAACAGGAACGGTTGTTGTTTTTCCTTTTTCCACCGGAACCGCAGCGATTTCTTCTCCTTTTTCCACTAATGTCACTTTTTGATAATTTTGAAAGGCATAATCCAGCAATGCAGTTGATTGTTTGTTCCGTTCTTTTGGAGTTTCTGCTCCCATTACAACTGTTACTACTCGCATTCCATCTCTGTTTGCTGTCGCGGTTAGATTATATTTGGCTTTTGAAGTATATCCAGTCTTTAAACCATCTACTCCGTCGTAATGTTTCACCAGTCGATTCGTGTTAACAAGCCAAAATTCTTTATCGGTCCCTTGCCGTAAATAATCTTCGTAAATACTTGTATACTCTAAAATCTTTTCATGTTTCAGCAGAGCCTGACTCATGACGGCAAGGTCTCTAGCCGTTGTGTAATGATCCTTAGTAGATAATCCGGTTGTGTTGTTAAATTGTGTATTTTTCAACCCTAGTTCTTCAGCTTTTTCATTCATCTTTCTTATGAATTTTTCCTCTGTTCCTGCAATATGTTCAGCTAATGCAACGGAAGCATCGTTTCCGGAAGCTACAGCTACCCCTTTTAGCAGTTCATGAACGGTCATTTGTTCTCCTTGTTCCAAAAAGATTTGTGACCCGCCCATAGAGGCAGCACGTTCACTTGCAGTAACCTGTTCGTCCAGCTGAATATCTTTTTCATCTAACGCTTCCATTATAAGCAGCATAGTCATAATTTTTGTCATACTTGCAGGAGGAAGTTTCTCATTTTCATTTTTGTTAAATAGCATTTTTCCGGTGTCCACTTCCATAATAACAGCCGATCTGGCTTCCTCTGCTAATGAAGGTGATTCTTTGTCTTCATTAGCAGCAACGGACTCGGGATGTATAAACAAAACCAGGATTAGTATGCATAACAAACTGGTTCGCAGTGCAGGTATATTTTTTATCAATTCCAGACACCTCCCATGATTATAAAACTATTTTTTCCATTATTTTCTTTGTGTATACTATAAGAATTAGTTTCTTTTTGGAAAAAATTGCTTTCTGTGCGTGTTAATACACTTGTAAACATTCACAAAAAAAGTCTGTATAGATGTCGAACCACATCCATACAGACTGAGCAATATGTTTATTATTTGTAAATCGTTTCATAAATCAGCATTGGCTTTTTGGATTTTCCATGAACAAACGTATATGCGTTTCTTACTATCTCTTCTACATGAGCTGTATCCTCCTGATTGCTGTATAAGGTTGCAATAGGTTCAGCCTCATGTACTTCGTCACCTATTTTTTTATGAAGTTTTATACCAACTGCATGATCAATCTCATCATCTTTTGTCGCTCTTCCGGCACCTAACATCATAGCAGCTTTACCTATTTGAGCGGCATGCATGGTTTCAACAGATCCAGCTTCATGAGCTGTGATATCCTTTATAAACTTAGCAGTATTTAATATTTCCGGGGTATCTACAGCAGATGGGTCTCCTCCCTGGCTTTGTATAAACTGCTTCATCTTTTCTACAGCCTTGCCGTTAGATATGACCTCTTCAATTAATTGACGGCCTTCTTTTTCGTTTGAAGCTTTACCGCCAGCAACTGCCATGTGAGCAGCCAGTGTAACACTTAATTCATGCAGATCCTCTGGTCCTTTCCCGTGCAGAGTTTCTATTGCTTCTTTTACTTCAAGTGCGTTTCCTACGAAACGTCCTAATGGCTGGTCCATGTTAGAAATTACCGCCATCGTGTTGCGGTTTAAAGAATGACCAATCTTCACCATAGCGTTTGCTAATGATTTAGCATCCTCTAAATTTTCCATAAACGCACCTGAACCGGTTTTTACATCTAGCACAATTGCATCGGCACCAGCAGCAATTTTTTTACTCATTACTGAACTTGCTATAAGCGGAATCGAGTCTACGGTAGCCGTCACATCTCTTAAGGCGTATAACTTTTTATCGGCAGGGGTAAGATTTCCACTTTGTCCAGCTACAGCTATTTTGTTTTCATTTACAAGCCTGATGAATTCATTTTGATTAAGTTCTGTTCGAAAACCCTTAAACGCTTCGAGCTTATCAATGGTACCACCTGTATGACCTAATCCTCTTCCAGACATTTTTGCTACGGGAATTCCAAGAGCAGCAACGAGGGGACCTAAAATGAGAGTTGTTTTATCCCCAACCCCCCCAGTGGAGTGTTTATCCACCTTTGTTCCTTCAATTGCAGATAAATCAAGCTGATCTCCTGATTCTGCCATCGCAAATGTAAGAGAGGCAGCTTCTTCCTCGTTCATTCCTTGAAAATATAAAGCCATCGCAAAAGCAGAAGCTTGATAATCCGGGATGTCTTCGTTACTATAACCATTTACAAACCAACGAATCTCAGCATCTGTGAGAACTTCACCGTCACGTTTTTTTGCTATTATATCTACCATTCTCATTGACCGCGCACTCCTTTTATTTTTCCGCCTTTTTATCCTGTGAAACTTGCTTCATAAAAGAAAAGCTTATATTTAAATAGATGAAAGGATTTGTTTCACAAGCGAAATAAACCGGGGTTTGGTTTTAGCTGCGGTTTCCATAACTTCTTCATGAGAAACTCCTTCAATTTCTTCTCCAACGGCCATATCTGTAATGCAGGAAATCCCCAGCACTTTAAGCCCGGCATGTCTTGCTGCAATCACTTCCGAAACCGTAGACATACCGACCACATCTCCTCCTAAGTTGCGTAGCATAATAAGTTCGGCCCCTGTCATAAAAGCTGGTCCAGAAATACCTGCGTATACACCTTTTTGTAAAGAAAATCCTAGTGACTCAGCAGCATTCACTGCCGTTTTTCGCAAAGTCTCATCATAGGCCTGGCTCATATCTGGAAAGCGCGGTCCCATTTTTTCATCGTTTCGCCCGATTAATGGGTTTGTTCCTGTCATATTTATGTGATCTTCTATCACCATTAAATCACCTGGCTGGAAAGAGGGGTTCATCCCACCACATGCATTGGTAACCACAAGTGTTTCTGCGCCCAGTTCCTTCATCACCCTTACCGGAAACGTAACTTCCTGCATGGAATATCCTTCATAGTAATGGAAACGCCCTTGCATAGCTATAACTTTTTTTCCTTGTAATGTACCCATTACTAACCTTCCTGCATGTCCTTCTACTGTAGAAACAGGGAAATGCGGTATAGTACTATATTCAACTCGCACGGCTCCTTCTATTTCGTCCGCTAAGTCACCTAACCCTGAACCCAAAATTAAACCAATATGCGGCAGTTCTTCAATCTGCTCTTTTAAATAATCAGCTGCTTCTTTTACTTTTAATGCTAGTTGCTGCATACTATGCCTCTCCCTTACCAATTTGATATATAATTTCTTTCATCAACTGAAGAAATTCTTCCTTCACCTTTTCCGTCGTTTCTATGACTTCATCATGACTTAATGGCTGATCTAATATACCTGCTGCCATATTGGATAAGCATGAAATTCCTAACACTTTCATTCCGCCATGCACAGCTGTCATAACTTCAGGTACCGTTGACATCCCAACGGCATCTGCTCCTAATGTTCGTATCATTCTTACTTCTGCTGGCGTTTCATAAGCAGGCCCTGTATTTGCAGCATATACTCCTTCTTGTAATGTGATATCAAGAGAAGCAGCTGCTTTTCTTGCGGTATCACAAAGTTCAGCGGTATAGGCCGACGACATATCTGGAAATCTCGGACCTAATTCTTCATCATTTTTTCCAAGCAGAGGGTTATCCCCTTGTAAGTTTATATGGTCTTTAATCAGCATTAAGTTGCCAGGTGTAAATGATTCATTCACGCTTCCTGCTGCATTTGTAACTAATAATGTTTGTACACCCATTGCATGCATTACCCTTACTGGAAAGGTAACCTCTTGCATTGTATAGCCTTCATAGTAATGAAACCTTCCTTGCATTGCCACTGTAGGTACCCCTTTTAAATGGCCAAACACAAGCTGTCCCGCATGCCCCGTTACAGTAGATACAGGAAAGCCTGGTATATCTTCGTAATGGACCTTTACAGCATTTTCAATTTCTTCAGCTAGCACTCCTAAGCCAGAACCTAATATCAGCCCTATTTTTGGTTGATTATCAATTTTTTCTTTTAACTTATTCGCCGCGTTTTCTAGGAGCCGTTTAGTTGTCACTTGTATCACCCTTTTTTCGTAATGTCTTTCAAAAAGCTCGTTCCATTTTCGGGACGCTTAATATTAAAGTTATCAGCCAATGTAGCGCCGATATCTGCAAACGTTTTTCTCAAACCTAAATCGTTTCCAGGAGTAAAAGCAGGAGTATAAACAAGAAGCGGCACAAGTTCTCTCGTATGATCTGTACCATGGTGAACCGGATCATTTCCATGATCAGCCGTAATGATAATTACATCTTCTTCCCCGCATTCTTTTAATAAATCAGGCAGCTTTGCATCAAATTCTTCTAAGGCCTTTCCGTAACCTATAGGATCTCTTCTATGACCAAATTTAGCATCAAAATCAACCAGGTTTAAAAAGCATAACCCGGTAAAATCTCGTTTTGCTGTTTGAATAATTTTATCCATTCCATCATCGTTAGAAGTGGTCCTGAGAGATTCCGTTACACCCTCTCCATCATAAATGTCACTTATTTTACCAATAGCTAAACTGTCTAACCCCGCATCTTTTAATTCATTCATTACAGTTCGGCCAAATGGTTTTAAAGCATAATCATGACGATTAGCAGTTCTTTCAAACGCACCTTCTTCTCCTATAAACGGCCGTGCAATGACTCTGCCGATCATATACGGAGCTTCATAAGTCATCGCTCTAGCTTTTTCACAGATATCATAAAGTTCTTCTATTGGTACGATTTCTTCATGAGCCGCAATTTGCAAAACCGAATCAGCGGATGTATAAACGATTAGATCTCCTGAAGCCATATGTTCAGCTCCAAGTTCTTTAATAATTTCTGTTCCAGACGCAACTTTATTTCCAATGACTTTTCGTCCTGTTTCCTGTTCTAGTTTGGAAATAAGATCATCTGGAAATCCAGTTGGAAAGGTGCGAAAAGGTTCCTTAATATGCAGACCCATCATTTCCCAATGACCCGTCATCGTATCTTTACTGTGTGAAGCTTCCTGCATAATTCCGATATGAGCACCTGGTTGATCTACAGGAGCTATTCCGGCTGCTTTTTTTATATTGCCAAGTCCTAACTTCTCTATATGAGGCATTTGGAGACCATTCATTTTTTCAGCTATATGCCCTAATGTATCCGCTCCTTTATCATTGTACTCTTCTGCATCAGGAGCTTCTCCTATACCAACTGAATCCATAACGATAACAAACACTCTTTTAAAACCATATTCCGACATTTTTCATCACCTTTTCATTAAATGTAATCTTCACACTGTCCTCTTATAAACGATCATGCCCTTGGATGGAAGTTTAAATAAATATCTTTTAATTTGTGATTAGAAACATGTGTATATATTTGTGTTGTGGAAATATCTGCATGGCCTAACATTTCTTGTACTGCCCGTAAATCTGCACCATTCTCAAGTAGATGGGTTGCAAATGAGTGGCGAAGAGTATGTGGGGTCAACTTTTTTGTAATGTTTGCTTTTTCAGCCGTCGATTTTAATATTTTCCAAAAGCCCTGTCTGGATAACTGATTGCCATGATGATTCACAAACAATATCTCATGCCTTTTCTTTTTCATTAAATAAGGCCTGCCTTTATGTATGTACCGCTCTACAGCCTCTGCTGCCACTTTACCAAGCGGTATTATTCTCTCTTTATTACCCTTTCCAATACAATGGATAAACCCCATTTGCAAATGTATGTCACCAACCTCAAGATTGCACAGTTCACTTACTCGAAGGCCGGCCGCATACATCAACTCAAGCATCGCATTATTTCTAAGTGCAAATGCAGTCGTTCCATCGCTAGCTGCCAGCAGCTTTTCCACCTCAGAGGCAGTTAGTACATCGGGTAATTTTTTTTCACCTCTTGGTATTTCTACTAACTCGGAAGGATCTTTTTTTGACCGCTGTTCTCTCAGTAAAAACTGGTGAAACGCTCGTATCGATGAAATCGTTCTAGCTATAGTAGAGGCAGATCGTCCATTTTCTTTTAGTGTGTATAGAAAGTCAACAATATGAGACCGTTCAATATTCTCTACACTAGTCACTTGTTTCTTTTCCAAATGAGAAATGTAATGATGCAGATCCCGCTTATAGGAGCTTGTGGTGTTTGTAGATAGTCCTTTCTCCACCTGGCAATAATGGATGAAATCCAATACTTCATTATACAAAGCCGATCGCTCCTTCAAAGTACCTGTCTTTTATGAATAAATTAATTCACTGTTTAATTTAACTTCTTCATAATTTTTCTGTGGTTTATTTAATCTTTCGTCTGCTTCATAACTATTACTTAACCATAGAATACCATAATAAAAAGCCAGCAGGCACACAATAAAAACAATGAAAATTTTAACCGTTTCCATTCCATATGACAACCATTTTTCCAAGACAAATCCCTCATTTCTTAATGAAACTATGAATTATCTATGACAAAAACAGCTTATTATATACATTTTAATTACAAAACAGCGTAATACACGCGTTTTCTCAAAGTGACGGCGAAAAGAACAAAAGCGCAAGCGCCTGATCAGCCTCGACAGGTAAATGTTCTTCAGTCATGAAAGGTGCTCTTTGCCTTTCATGACTGGAGGTTATTTAACCCCGAGAGGCTGGGCGCTGAAGCTAGACGCGGATCAAACAATATGGAGATAGTTACTCCACAACTTGTAAAAACATAATTTCCTAAACAATAAAAAAACCTCTTCCTGACGAAAAGGTTTTAGCGTACTTTATTCATTTCTTTTTCTGAAGTTTCGTTTTTTTTCTCTGATTCCTCATTTTTCTGACAGCGGTGGCATACACCATGAAACGTTAAACGGTGGTCTTTAATTTTGAAGTTCCAATCTTTTTCCACTATTTTTTCAACATCACCGAGTAAGTCTTCTTGGATTTCGTCCACAGATCCACATTCTATACAGACAAGATGATGATGAAAGTGATCAGCTCCTTCTTTGCGAAGGTCATATCTTGACACGCCGTCTCCAAAGTTTATTTTATCAACTACCTCTAGTTCATTAAGTAGTTCCAGTGTACGGTAAACCGTTGCTAAACCAATTTCCGGAGCTTTCTCTTTTACGAGCAAATAAACATCTTCTGCGCTAAGATGATCTTCTTCATGTTCAAGAAGCACTCGCACAGTCGCTTCCCTCTGGGGCGTAAGTTTATAACTTTGAGAATGAAGTTGTTTTTTAATCCGTTCAATTCTTTGCTCCATTAATTACCCTCCCCCTGATAAGCGGCTACGTTTTTATTATAATCACAGCTGGGAAGAGTGTCAAATGATAATAATAATTATCATTAAATTAAAATTATTATAATCTGAAAGTAGGATTTCCGTTCATTTATATGGCCCAGTCTATAACACTCCGCATCATAACAGGAGATAAAAAACCCTCTATTGCCGCGGCACCGCTAAGAAGTACTAGTATTCCTCCTGATATTATTAAGGATCTTAAAATAACGGCAGGAACAGGAGTAGACCTGCTTTGTTTGAATAAATGTTTGATAATGCTTAAAGATATGCCAATTGAAATAACAGCCATTATCATATATGCAGGAATAACAATGATATTTTGAGGGAGTATGGAAGCAAAGGCAAGAAAAAAACCTCCGCTTCCCATTTGCTGAACTAAAAATCCGATGGTAAAGCCAGAAACAACCCCTTTTAAAAACAGTAGAATTAAAATAAAAGGAACCCCTGCTACTGACAATCCCAATACCCACATTAAACCAATATAAGCAGCATGGTGAGACATACTTTGTAAAAAAATTTGACGGGCTGTTATGTCTGTTCCTGAATTAAATTGGGAAAGAAATTGCTGAAGATAATTATAAAGATCATTTTTTAACGGGAGAGACAAGCTATTAACTAATACAGCTCCAAAAACCACTCCCATAAATAATAAAATGAGGGAAAACCAATAAAAAGACCGATATTCAAGCCAATGCTTTTGTATAAGTAACGACATCGTCTGGAACATTACATACTGCCTCCCTGCCTTAATAGGACATGTTCTACTCTATGAACGGGGAAGCAAAACTATTACTGTTTCTCTTTTGTTTTATTTTTATTGTAAATTAATCTCATTTCATTTTTTGTTTTATGTACTGAACCGCAAACACTGTCTTGGCGTCATGAATTTCTTCTGTTTCTATCATTTCTTCTGCTTCTTCTAAAGTGACTTCCATAATCTCCACAAATTCATCTTCATCCAATGACGTATCACCTTTAATCAGCTTATCTGTCTCAAAAATATGAACAATTTCATCTGCAAAGCCAGGAGAAGTATAAAAGGACAGCACTTTATTTAACTGATTCGTTTTATAGCCTGTTTCTTCTTCCAATTCTCTCGCTGCCGTCTCTTCCGGCTTTTCGTCCTTTTCCAATTTCCCTGCTGGTATTTCCACAATCTCTTTTTCAAGGGCTTTTCTAAATTGTTTAACCATCAAAATTTTATCATCCTCTGTTATTGCAATAAGCGCTACGGCTCCGGGATGATTAATTATTTCTCTTTTACTTGTTTTACCATTAGGCAGCTCCACATCATGAATGTTTAAATCCACTATTCTTCCTTGATAGATTGATTTTTTATGTGTTGTATTTTCTGTTAATTTCAAGATAGAACCCTCCACGCTAATATTGTATTGTTCTTTGTGTAACTAGTGAGATTAGATATATTTCACTGAAGCAATAACTCCCTTTAAAAAGTCAGGATGGTTTGTGATATCACTTCCCATTGTACTAATAGAGGAAGGATATGCTTTATACCATTCTAACCATGCCATCATCCATTCTTCTATCTCTTCAAAATAAATTTTTAAAAACGGAAGGTCACGAAGGCTCATTATCTGTTCTTCCAGCTGAATCATCTTCTCTTCTGCCAAAATAGGAAGAACCATAGTCGAAGGAGCGTAGGTGAATTGCTTTAATGGTGTAACAGAATGATGGCTCAAACCAAAATGGCGCTGCCTTTTTTCTTGAAAAGATAAACGAGGCACCCAGACCGATTGACCTTTTAGTGCTCCAACTAAGTTCGCCCACCCAGCCACCGCCATTCCACTGAACCCAAAAGGCGTATTTGTGCCAACTGTCCCATGCCCCATAGATACGATAAGAACATCTACTTCTTTTTTTAAAACCAGCCACTGTAATGCGTTTGGAATCGTAACTGCTTCAAACGTACCACCGAATGATTGTCCTGTTGTGACCACAGATACTCTTGGATCGCTTTTCCACATTCTCATATGATCACTAAGCCCTGCTGGCAATGCAGCTTCATCCGATAGAACAATTCCTACTCGTTGATTTTCTCTTTGCATAAAAAGCGCTCCCAGAATAATAGGAAGCATACTATGGAGTTCAGCGAGCAATACTTTTTTATCATTTAAATGAAAGGGGAGTTTGAAAATAGCATGATCAGGATGTTCTGGAGAATCTATTGCAAAAACACTATGCTGGCAAGCTGTATAACGTGCCTTCATAATATGCCCGCTTCCTTTTATAAAATGATTATTTTTGTAAGAAGTTATTACAATATCCCATCCGCCGGTCCCCAATTTCAGTCTTTCTGCAGTAGTATTCACTTTTATTGATTCTCCAGCCTCTACTCTTGCACAACAAGCGAAATACAATATTGCTTTCCCTGCTCCTCCGTCAGTTTTTAATTTTTGCAGCCATTCGTCTTCTTCTATTATTTCTATGACTTGTACAGTTTTTTCTTCAAACATTTATTTTCACCTCTCTTTCCCCTTACGTAGATAAGTCTATATAATTATTAGAGAAGTTCTTCTATTATTTCCTCCAGCTGTTCAAAGTTTGTCTCACCAGCAATTTTTTCTGTAATAGTTCCATCACTTGCAATGACGTAAGTAGTTGGCAGGTATTGCAAATTGTACAGATCGGCGACTTCCCCTTCTTCATCTATCATGGCAGGTGTCTGCGTCATATCAAATTCCTCTACAAACTTCTCTGCTTCTGTTTGGTTACGTTCATATGAATTCATATTAATGGTCAAGACAGTTACTCCTTGATCATTATATTCTTTATGCAGTTCCATTAATTCTGGTATTTCTTTTGTACATGGTTCACACCAGGAGGCCCACATGTTCATAATTACAATATCTCCTTCATATGAAGATAAAGAGTGATTTTCTCCATTATACATGGGTAATGTAAAGTCCGCTGCTGCATCTCCTTTTTCGGTACCTACTTTTTGTACCGAAATGTTCGTAAACAATACATACCCAATTGCTACAACAGCTGCAGCTATTACAAGACTTGTGATGTATTTTTGTTTCACTTTTTATATTTCCCCCTGTCCTTGCATAAACTTTCATTATTCTTCTATTTTACTAGTTTTTAAAATCATCTCCTACCTTGATTATGTGAACGGTCAGTGATCAATAGATCCTTAAGACAAAATTATCTTCCCAGCATAACTTGGGTTTGCTACACTTACTAAGGGAACAAAGATCGCAAAAACACGAAGGAGTGAAATAAATGAGTGTGTTAGAAGCATTAATTTTTGGAGTAGTACAAGGTATTGCAGAATTTCTCCCAATTTCTAGTACTGCTCATATTGTCATTGCTCAATTATTATTTGGATATTCCTTTCCCGGATTATCGTTTGAAGTTATTCTTCATTTAGGTTCAATCGTGGCAGTAGTGTTGTATTTTCGTGAGGACATTATCCATCTTATAAAAGCATTTTTCCGTTACTTATCACAAAGGCTGCCGCAGGATCGTCCTGAATTTTTCTTTGTCATTTATATTATCATAGCAACTGGCATAACCGGTATTTTAGGAATTATATTGGAAGATGTGCTTGCAGACTCTATAAAAACTCCTGTTTTTGTAGCTTCTTCTCTAGCATTAACAGGCTTTTTTTTAATTTTAATTGAAAGGTTTCATAGAATCGGACACCGTACAGAAAAAGATATGAACCTTCTTGATGCCATTGTCGTTGGCCTTGCCCAAACCTTGGCTGTTCTTCCCGGAATTTCGCGCTCCGGCAGTACACTAATTGCTGCATTATATGCAGGTTTAAATAGAAAAACAGCTGTACGCTATTCCTTTCTATTATCCATACCTGTCATTTTAGGTTCTTCTGTTCTAGCGGTTGATGATTTAAACACAGGCAGTCTTGCATCGATAGGAACAATTCCGCTGATTATTTCGTTTATTGCCTCATTTATCACATCATGGATCGGTATTGTATGGCTTATTAACTTTTTAAATAAAGGCAGACTTATTTATTTTGCCATCTACTGTTTTTTATTAGCCATCCTTGTTATTACAATGCTCGATAATTCAACAATCATACAAGAAGGATAGGGTTTGTATCCTTAGAAAAACTTGGCTTGTCGCCGTTTTAAAGGAAACCGCCTAAGTTAAAGGAACTTCTGCTAAGTTCGTGAACGTTGACACACAGGACGTTCTAATGTCGCCAATGCCACAGGGACGTGGCGTTTTTGGCGACGAGTGCGCAACGCATAAGTCACTACATCGTGTGGAAGTACGTCCTGTAGGAACGGTGGTGTTAGTACCTCCTGTACGTTGAAAGCCGTAGTTTTGCTTATACTGTGTAAAAAAAGCCCGGATCAGTAAACGCACTGATTGGACTAACCTAAAATAATGGGACAATATAAAACACCTTCGAAATGGTACAATCAATTAAGTACATTCTCGGAGGTGTTTTTGCATGGGCAAAAACGTTTATTCTAAAGAAATAAAGTGGGCGGTTGTTCAAGACAAACTGAGTGGAAAACGGACAAACCAAGAAATAATGGAGAAGTATGGGATTAAAAATGTCTCTCAAATTAAAACATGGATGAAGTGGTATAAAACGGGAGAGATGTATCGGTTT